>DATIXE010000084.1:0-24827 GCA_035518915.1 Candidatus Eiseniibacteriota bacterium | reverse complement strand
TCAATCGCAACTGGCGCTACAACCACTCGTTCGTCCCCGGCGCGCACGACAAGGCCTTCGATGACTCCTCTTTTGACAAGGTCATCATTCCCCACACCAATATCAAGCTGCCATGGCACAGCTTTGATGACAAATCCTACGAATTTGTTTCTATTTATCGCCGCCGCTTCAAATTGCCTCCTGCCGCGCGAGGGCGCCGCGTATTTGTGGACTTCGAGGGCGCGATGACCGCCTCCACCGTCTGGATCAATGGCGCGCGTCTCGGCGAATACAAGGGCGGCTACACCCCGTTTTCGTTCGAACTAACGCCCCATCTCGATTTCGATGGGGACAACCTTCTCGCCGTGGACCTCGATTCCTCCGAGCGCCCTGACATTCCGCCCTTCGGCTACGAGATCGACTACCTCACTTTCGGAGGCATTTATCGCCAGGTCTCCCTTCGCATTGTTCCCTCCACATTCATTGCGAATATCTTCGCCAAGCCGCAGGATGTGTTCACTCCTCACCCCAAAGTCGAAGTCGACTGCCACGTTCAGCACCTTGAAGAATCGAAAGAACCGCTCACTCTGGAAGTCGAGCTCCAAGACGGCGACAAGGTCCTGGCCAAGGCCAATGGGAAAGTCCCCGCCTCCCCCGCGACTTCCGAACCCGTCGTCTATCCTGTCGTTCTCGAAAATCTCGACGGCGTCAAACTCTGGGATCTCGCTTCACCCAATCTTTATACCGTTCATGTTCGGCTAATGCGCGGCCGCGAGCTTCATGACAGCGATTCCCGCCGCATCGGCTTCCGAGAGGCGCAATTCACCGATCACGGCTTCGAACTTAACGGCAAAATCATCAAGCTGCGTGGTCTCGACCGTCACCAGACCTTCCCTTATGTCGGCCAGGCTATGTCCGGACGCCCGCAACGCAAGGACGCCGATATTCTCCGCAACAAGTTCAAGTGCAACATCGTTCGAACCTCGCACTACCCGCAATCGCGCCACTTCCTCGACGCCTGCGACGAAATGGGTCTGCTCGTCCTCGAAGAGATACCCGGCTGGCAGCACATAGGCGACGAAGCCTGGAAACTTATTTCCATTGACAACGTCAGCCGCATGATCCGCCGCGATTGGAACCATCCCTCCATCATCCTTTGGGGCGTTCGTATTAACGAATCCCTGGACGATCACGACTTTTACGTTCGCACCAACGCCATGGCCCACAAACTCGACCCCACGCGCCAGACTGGCGGCATCCGCTATTTCCAGGAGTCGGAGTTCCTCGAAGATGTTTTCACCATGAACGACTTCGGCTTTCCCCTCAAACCCCCGAACCATTCACGTTATCTCAACACCGAATTCGTCGGCCACACCTTCCCGACCAAAACCATTGACAACAAAGAACGCATCATGGAGCACATGGTCCGCCACGCTCGCGTCCATGATCAACTTGCTTCCAATCCCCAATACGCCGGTGGCATTGCCTGGTGCGCATTCGACTACAATACGCACAGCAATTTCGGCTCTGGCGATCGCATTTGCTATCACGGCGTCACCGACATTTGGCGTGAGCCAAAGCCCGCCGCGGGCTTTTACAAATCCCAGTGCGATCCATCCGATGAGGTCGTTCTCGAACCCGCGTTCCATTGGGCGCGCGGCGACGAATCCATTGGTTTTACCAAGGCCATGATTTGCTCCAACTGCGACCACTTGAAGTTTTACATCGCCGGCAAACTCGTCGCGGAGGCAGATCCCGACCAGGCCCAATTCCCCCATCTCCGTTATGCGCCCTTCACCACTGATCTTGAGCACAAATTCCATAACTGGGGCGACCTCCGCATCGAGGGCTATCTCCAGGGCAAGCTGGCCATCACCAAAACTCTTTCCGGCCGCGGCGTGGACCAGAAGTTCGTGCTGCTGCCGGACGACACGACACTCAACGCCGACGGTGCCGACACGACGCGCGTCGTCCTTCGAGTCACCGATGAATATGGAGCCATCCGGCCGTTTGCCGCCGACGCCGTCAAGTTGGAGCTGGAGGGCCCCGCGTTCTTGATTGGCGACAATCCGTTTTCGCTCGTGGGCGGCACTGGCGCCGTCTGGATCCGCGCGCAGGAGCAGCCCGGCACCGTGAAGCTCGTCGCCACGCATCCGGTCCTCGGCAAGCAGCAAGTGCAGATCGAACTCACCGCTGCTCCGCCCGAGACCGCCTGACAGCCAGCAGTACTGACGAACCGCGCTTTTCGCAAACTCGAATTCACGGGGGGATACCGCCATGAATACGTTGCTTGGCAAGACGTTCTCGGCTGGGCTGCTACTGCTCGGTCCCGTGGCAGTCGCGCACGCCCAATCGAGTTTCCACCTCGTCTCGCCCGATAAACGCATCGAAGTGCGCGTACGTACCGCCGAAGGCATCCGCTACGACGTTGTCCTTGACGGCCGCGAGGTCCTGCATAACTGCTCGCTCTCTCTCAACGTGAATCACACGGTTCTCGGCAAGGAGGTGAAGGTTCTATCTTCCCGTGAGACCCATGTCGACGACGTCCTCACTCCCGTCGTCCGCCAGAAATTTGCAAAAATCCGCGAAGATTACAACGGTCTGCACATCGCGTTCGACGGTAACTTCGCCGTGGACTTCCGCGCCTACGACGAAGGCGTCGCCTATCGCTTCGAAACCTCGCTTGCCGCGCAAGAGGTGAAAATCTACGATGAGGATGGCACCTTCCGCTTCCCCCGGAACACCACCGTCTATTACCCGCAGGAGGACAGCTTCTACTCCCACAATGAGCGGCTCTACAAGCCGGTGCAACTTTCTGCCATCCTTCCCACGTTTATCGCGAGTCTCCCCGCCGTCGTGGACATTGGGCAAGGCGCCAAGCTGGCTATCGCCGAGTCCGATCTCGAAGACTATCCGGGCCTATGGCTCAAAGGTACGCGCGACGAGGCGCTTTCCGTCACTTTCCCTCCGTATCCCCTGATAGAACAGCAGACCTCTCCTCTGGACGTGAAAGTCGTTGAGGCCGCTGATTACATAGCCGTCACGAAGGGCACGCGCACCTATCCCTGGCGTGTCCTTGGCATTGCCGAACACGATGCTGACCTCCTCACCAATCAACTCGTCTGGCTGCTGGAAAAGCCCTCGCAGGTACAGGACACCAGCTGGATCAAGCCCGGTAAGGTTGCCTGGGACTGGTGGAACGCCCTCAACGTTTATGGTGTGGACTTCAAAGCTGGCATCAACACCGCAACCTACAAGTACTTCATCGATTTCGCTGCCAAATACAGCTTGCCCTACATCATTCTCGATGAAGGTTGGTCCAAAGATGACGACCTCTTCGCTGTCAATCCCGATGTAAACATGGGCGAACTCACCAGCTATGCAAGCCAGAAAAACGTCGGCGTAATTCTTTGGGTCAGCTGGAAAGCGTTGAAGGACCAGCTCACCGCGGTGCTCGATCAATTCTTGAAATGGGGCATCAAGGGAATCAAGGTCGATTTCATGCAGCGCAGCGACCAGCCCATGATTGACTACTATCACCTCGTCAGCAGCGAAGCTGCCAAGCGCCACATGCTCGTGGATTTCCACGGCGACCAGAAGCCTTCCGTCATGACGCGCACCTGGCCCAATCTGATCAACACCGAAGGCGTTCGCGGCATGGAGTGGAGCAAATGGAGCGCCGACGCCGACCCGGAACACAACGTCACCATTCCTTTCACTCGGATGTTTCTGGGTCCGATGGATTACACCCCCGGCGCAATGCGCAACGCTTCCAAAGCCGCCTTCGCTCCCATCTTCACTCGCCCCATGAGTCTCGGCACGCGCTGCCAGCAGCTTGCAATGTATGTTGTCTATGAAGGCCCGCTCCAGATGCTGGCCGACAGCCCTTCGAATTACGATCGCGAGCCCGAAAGCATGCAATTCCTCGCTGCAGTGCCCACGGAATGGGACGATTCCAGACCGCTGGCCGGAAAAATCTCGGAATACGTCGCCATCGCCCGCCGCAATGGCTCTGACTGGTTTGTCGGCGCGATGAACAATTGGACCGCGCGCGACCTCGAACTCGATTTTTCATTTTTGCCCGAAGGCAGCTTCCAGATGGACGCCTACAAGGACGGCGAAAACGCGGACCGCATGGGGAGCGACTACAAGCTCGTGCACATCCAGGTCAACCACGCCACCAAGCTTAAAATTCACATGGCCCCGGGGGGCGGCTGGACAGCCCACATCCACCGGTAACTAGGGCGGAATTGCCATACGGGGAACGTCCAGGCATCCGCTGACTCTGAAAAGCTCGCTCCTGTCCGAAACAATTCGGGTCGAAGTTCGTCGATTCCAAATACTTCTAAGCTCTCCGGAACGGCCGGCTACTTTCCTTTCGGCTTAAACGTATCTACGATCCCGCTTCCCTCCCGGATCGTAAGAATCTGATTCGCCTTCACCTTTGTGAACCGTTCCACTTTCTGCGTCGTCGGCCATTTCACTTCAATCGCGTCCACTTCCTCCGCTTTCCCCAGGCCGAAGTGCAGCCGCAGATCCGATTGCGACATCACACTCGTCCCGCTATGCACCTCGTTGATCTGGGTATGCTTCTCCGCAATGACTTTGACCCTTGCCCCAAGGGCTGTGCGGTTGCATTGCGTGCCGATCAACTTCAGCTTGATCCAGTTCTGCGCGTTGCCTCCGTCATTCCGCAGGAGTGACGGCACATCGTTCATGTTTAGGATCAAGGCGTCCACGTCCCCATCGTTGTCGTAGTCTCCAAAGGCAGCTCCGCGGCTGGAAAACCGCTCGGTGATCCCCGGGCCCATCTCCGCCGAAACATCCTTGAACTTCCCCCCGCCCAGATTCTTGTAGACCAGCCGCGGATTCTTGAACGTCTGCCCCATGTTGTGTTCTTCGATTTCCGGATACACGTGTCCGTTCACCTGGATCAGATCCGGCCATCCGTCGTTGTCGTAATCCACGAACCCGCATCCCCAGGCTACATACTGGTTGTTAATCCCCACACCCGACGCAAACGCCTCATCCGTAAATGACCCGTCGCCGTTGTTGTGATACAAGTTGCAGGTGTCGTCGGCGAAATTCGTTTTAAAAATATCCAGCCATCCGTCGCAATCGTAATCGCCCACCGCAACGCCCATTCCCGCCTGTTCGTGCCCGTTTTCGTTGTACGCGCAGCCCGCCACCATGGCGATGTCCGTAAACGTTCCGTCGTGGTTGTTGTGGAACAATATGCTCGGCTCTGAATCCACTGCGACATAAATATCCGGCCATCCGTCGTTGTCGAAATCATATGAGACTGCCGTTATCGAGTACCGCGGTCCCGGCTTCAGGATCCCCGCCTTTTCGGTCACGTCGGTAAATGTGCCGTCGCCGTTGTTGTGGAACAACACGTTTGTGTCGCCTTTCAGCCCGCGCGGCCCGCACATCACGGGGATGCCTTTCCATTGGCACGAAGTTGCACTCCCTGGGTCCTTCACCGCTTCCGCATCCAGCTGAATGTAATTGCAGACAAACAAATCCAGGTGCCCGTCGCGGTCGTAATCCAGCCATGTGCAGCCCGCCCCCCACCGCAGCTTTTCATTGTGCACTCCGGCCTTTTTCGTCACGTCGGTAAACGTTCCGTCGCCGTTGTTGTGAAAAAGTATGTTGTGGCCCCAGAAGCAGCAGAAGAGATCGTCCCAGCCGTCATTGTTGTAGTCGCCGACGCAAATGCCGGTTTGCCATCCGTAGCGCCCGATCCCAGACTTTTCCGTCACGTCGGTAAACGTTCCATCCCGATTGTTCTTGTAAAGGTGCGAGGTCGGCGCGCCCCCGAGGGGCCACTTGGCATCCAGCCGCGTGCCGTTCGTCAGATAAATGTCCAGCCAGCCGTCCATGTCGTAGTCGAAAAACGCAATCCCGCTGCCTTTCGCCTCGACGATCAACCGTTTGTGGTGCAGCCCGCCCCACACGTTCGGAATCGTCAGCCCCGCTTCCTTCGCCACATCCACAAATTGCACCGGCGATGAAGCCGCAGGATTCGGCATGGACTTCGCCTCCACGATCAGCGAGCGGTTCCATTTCCAGATCGGCGTCGTCAGCGCTTCCAGCAAGCCGGCACTCAGCCCCACCAGGGAACTCCGCAGAAAATGTCGCCGTGGGAATCGCATGGCTATTTCGCCGGGACCTTCGGAAAGTTCTTCGGCACGATACCCACCCCTTCCTTCACGGCGATGATTGAATTGATCGGCACGTCCTTCAATTTGTCCACTTGCCCGCTCGGCCAGGTGATTTCCAGCGATTCGACCTTCGTTCGTTTCTCCAATCCAAAATGAATCCTCGGGTCGCTGGCCGACATGTATCCCATCCCGCCCTTCGCTTGTTCCACTTCCACAAATCCCTCCGATGTCAATTTCAGCGAAGCGCCGATGCCGTCGCGGTTCGACTTCGTCCCGATCAGGAAAACCTCCAGCCAGTTGTTCGCGTTTCCTCCGTCGTTCCGCAAAAGCTCGGGATAGTCCCCTCGAATGTTCAGCACCACGTCCATGTCTCCGTCGTTGTCGAAATCAGCGGTTGCCAGTCCGCGCCCGGCGATCGGCCGCAGAAAGTCCGGTCCCAGTTGATCGGAGACTTTTTCAAAATGCCCTTGGCCAATATTCCGAAACATCAGCAGCGGCTCTTTATAACTGACCTCGCTGTGATACAGCTCCACGTTGTCCACCATCGCCCCGTTCACTTGCAAAATGTCCGGCCATCCGTCGTTATCGTAGTCCAGGAATTTCATTGAGACCCCACTCAAAAGGATCGCCTTGTTACCGATACCCGACGAATATGTGGCGTCATCGAACGTTCCGTTGTGATTGTTGTGATAAAGCCGGTTCAGCTCGAAATCCAGGTGCGTAATGTAGACGTCCTGCCAACCATCGCGGTCCACGTCTTCCGCGTCAATTCCCATTCCGGCCTCGTAGCGTCCATCCGCGCTTGCCGCCATGCCCGAAAAAAACGAAACATCTTCGAACGTCCCGTCATGCTTGTTGATAAACAGAAAGTTCGGCCATGTGTCGTTCGCGATGGCGATGTCCGGCCAGCCATCGTTGTTGAAGTCCGCCAGCACCACGCCCATGCCTTTCGATTCCGGCTTGCCCACGCCGGAGGAGTCGCTCACGTCTGTGAACGTCCCGTCGTGATTATTGTGAAACAATTTCGTTTTCTGCCCTTTGTAGTTGTTTGGGTTGCAGTACGCGCGATAGCCCGGCCGGTGCTCCCCACAATAAATATTGTTCTTCGGGTTCCATTCGATGTAGTTCGTCACCACCAGGTCCAGGTAGCCGTCCTTGTCGTAATCGAACCATCCCGCGCTCGTAGACCAGTTTCCTTCGTCCTGTACGCCCGCCTTCTTGGTCACATCCGTGAACGTGCCGTCGCCGTTGTTGTGGTAGAGAATGGCTCGCCCATAACCGGTGACATACAAGTCCGGATAGCCGTCATTGTCGAAATCGCCCACGGCCACCCCTTGCCCGTAGTGCCCCTCGCCGCCCACGCCGGCTTTTTCCGTGACGTCCGTAAAGGTCCCGTCGCCATTGTTGTGGTAGAGCGCGCAGCGTAATTTCCTCGTCGGCTTATAGGCATCCGTCGCCGCCGATTGCACGAAGAACAAATCCATCAGCCCGTCCTGGTCGTAATCAATCCAGGCCACACCGGTTCCCATCGTTTCCAGATAATATTTTTCTGCAGTACTTGTGGAATCCTGCAGAAAGTCGATCCCCGTGGATTTTCGAATGTCCGTGAAGCGCACGGGAATCGGGTTTTCGCTGGATTTATGATCTGCTCCGGATGGCGGTTTTTGGGCCTTCAGGGAAATCCCCGCCACCAGCACCGCGCTCAGTGCAATCACGGCAAGATTTGTTTGCCTGGAGCCCAAGTGGCTGCCTGTCTTCGCTTTCTCGCGTGTTCCTAGCAACTGTCCTCGATTTGCTGCTTGCCGTTGTCCTTCCGATTCGGGCGCGGCCTTCGGGCCGCTTTACAGTGTTCGATCCGCCATCGAAAGCGCGAATTGCAGAAGCTGCTGCCGCGAGGCCATCGGCATCGGCTGATCCACAATTCGCGGCATCGGCGGAGCACTCTCTAGCGCCTCCTGGATTCGATTCACGTCCAGCGCGCCGCTGTTGCTTCCCTTGAACCGGTTCAGCACTTCCTTGGCCTTGTCGATTTGCCCAGTTTGGTAGTAGAAAACACCCAGGGTCGAGTAGCTCCCCGGCCATTCCGGCAACAGCTCCACGGCTTGCTCCAGGCGTTTCGCCGCTTGCGCCGTTTGTCCCGTGAGCGCCGCCACCAATCCTTCTCCCCACAGCAATTTTCCCGACCCCGGGATGCGCGCCTGCCCGTCTTTCAGCGTCTGCGTTGCGGCGTTCACGTCGCCATGGCGCAGCTCCAGCAGCGTGAGCGACAAATAATATTGATCGTTGTCTGGGCTTCGCTGGATCGCGTTTCGGTAGATCTCTTCGGCTTCTTGGGTTTGGCCGAGATGCGCTTTGATGTCCCCCAGCAGCGAAAGATATGCGTCATCCTTCTGTCCTGGCTCCGAAACCTGCTGCGCAGCTTCCAGCGCTTCGGCATACGATCCTTTTCGGAAATAGGCGTCCGCCAGATCGAACTTCGCATCGTCCGAGTCTGGATTCACTTTCAACGCCGACTGAAAATGTGGAATCGCGTCGTCGTACAGGTGATACCGCGCCTGCAGCACGCCGATGGCGGTTTGTGTGCGAAAATCTCCGCCGCTCAATTGATCCAGCTGCGCGATTGCCTTGCGGGCTTCCTCCACTTTTCCGAGCTTCAGATTGCCCTCTGCCAGCATGTACAGATTTTCCGGCTGGCCGGGATTCTTCTTGATCTGGTCCGCAAGCTCCCCGAGATCTTCTTCCGTCTTTTGCTGGCCGGTAAGATTCGATCGGTTGTCGAGGTAATCGAACAGGTGTTGGTAGGGATATGGCCCGGTCGGCGCATTCTTGGAAAGCGTCTGGAACACGCCCAGATCCCGCTGCGCCGCGCCCATTTGATGCAGGCTGCGTTCCACCATCGCCAGCTTGTAATATCCCGGCGCGGGAGTGCTGCTCACTTCCACGTATTTCCGAAGTAGTTCCGCGGCCTCCTCGTAGCGCTTCGCGCTGATCCGCAAATTGGCCAGTTCCAGAAGTGCTTCGGCGTGATCGCCCTTCGCGCGCAATGTTTCTTGAAAATATCTCTCCGCCGCTTCCTGGTTGCCCTGATGCTCCTCGATGTAACCCATATTGAAGAGGCAAGCAGCATCGTGAGGATCTTTCTTTAACCCTTCCTGAAAATATTTTCGCGCCTGGTCGAACCGTCCAAGATGCCGGTACGTCAGTCCCATAAACGCGTATGAACGCGGAGACGGATCAGCATCAATCAGTTTTCCGAATACTTCGATCGCCTTGTCCACTTTTCCCGCGATGAAATAGCACTCGCCCAGCGCCGCCAGGAGCTCGGTTCGCTGCGGCGCGATCTTCAACCCCGATTCCAGCAGTGGAATGGTGTCCTCATAGTAGTTCTGCGACATGCTCACGCGCGCCAACAGAAAAATCACGTCCACATTGTCTGGAGCCAGTTTGTGCGCCTTCACAAGCACATCCAGGGCATCCACGGGACGCGCCTGTTCGGCGTAGAGCTCTCCCAGCAGATACAGAGTCTCCACGGAGTCGGGTTTCAAATTGAGCGCGCGGTTCAAAAAGAGATCGGCTTGCGCGGTCTGCCCGGACCGCAAGTACACCTCGCCGAGAGTGCTCACGATCTCAAAGGTCTGCGGCTTCAAGGCATTCGCTTTTTCCAGTTCGAATTGCGCGGCGGACAATTCTTTCTCCGCCGCCAAAAGCGCGCCCAGGGTGAAATGCGCTTGCACGCTGTCGTTATTCTTCGAGGAAATCTCCCGGGCCGTTCTCAGACCTTCCGCTTTTCGGCCGGCCCGAAGGTACGCGCGCGTCAAATTCATCTCCGATTCCAGTCCAGGAGGTTTCACCCGCAGCAAATAGGTAATCGCATCCGCCGGCTTGTTCCGAGCCAGCAGTACAAGCCCGAGATTGTAGTTCCCGTCGTGATCCTGAGGATTGACGCGCACGGACTCGCGGAACTCTCTCTCGGCCAACTCCAGTTGCCCCTGCAGCACATAGACACTTCCCAAGCTGTTCCGCACATTATTCAACTTCGGATTCAGCCTTAGCGAGTGTCCGAAAGCCTGAACGGCTTCCGCGTAATTCTTCTGCTCGGTGCAGACCACTCCGAGCAACGCATACCCCTCAGCGTTCGACGGATCCTTCGCCAACTCCGACTGAATGTCCGCCTTGGCTTCCGCGATTTTTCCTTGGCGAAGGAGTTCCTTCGCGCCAGCGAACGGCGAAGGCCTTCGCGTGCTCTGACTAGATGATTTCTTTGCTTGGCTACTTGCTGGGGCCGCATTTCCCGGCATCGCAAGCAAACCCCCGGCGATCGCGCAGATCGCGGTCAGCCGGACGAATCCGCAGGTGCGATGAAACAACATGAGAAATGCTCCTCCAAGTGCGTTTCTAACGCTGCAAATGCTCGCAAAAATTCAATTTAACATCTCCAAAGCCTGCTGGGCCAATTTATGCCCGGGCTGCCGTTTCAGGAGTTCTTGCAACGTTTCTCGCGCCTTTTCTTTGTCGTTCTTGACCATATATAGCCGCGCCAGGTTCAGGTATGCCTGGTCATACTGCGGCGCCACCCGGATGCATGTTTCGAATTTGTCCTGTGCTTCGTCGTACTTGTCCTGCCGCACTAGCAGGACTCCCAGATTGTTCAACGCGTCAGGGTAATCGGGTCGCGCCTCGACGGCCTTTGCCAGAAACTCCGAAGCGTGCGGCAAATCGTTTTCGCGCGCGTACAGCATTCCCAGGCTATAGTTCGCATCGGCGTCTCCGGGCTTTTCCTGCAAGGCGCGGCTGAATAATTGCTCCGCTTCGCGGAAATCCCCCTTGCGGCGAAGCAGATTTCCATAATTCAGCAATGCTGTAACGTATGCCGGCCGCAGCTCCAGTGACTTTTGAAACTCTTCGATCGCTTCCGCTTCCCGGCCTTGTTGTGCGGAGGTCATGCCCAGATTGTTCCAGCCTTCCGGGTAAGCGGGTTTCAGCTTCACCGCCGTTTCCAGTGACTTCCGCGCATTCGGCAAATCGCCTTTTGTCAGGTATAAGGTTCCGAGATTGTAGTGAGCCTCCGGATTATCAGGCTTCACGGCGATCACTTGCTGGAACGAAGCGGTCGCGGCCTCCAGATACCCGCGTTGAAAGAACGCCACCCCAAAAGTGAAATCGTTACGCTGAAAATCCGTCAGATACGCCGTCCCCGCGAACGGCAGCGCCAGCCGAGCAAAATCGGTGGGCGACTGCGATAGCGCGCGAACATCTTCCAGAACACGTGCTCCTTCAAACTCTCCTTGATACACCTTCACCACCCGCCCTTCCTTGTTCACGAGAAAGGCGGTTGGGATCCCCATGTCTCTGTGCCGGTCGAACAGATAGCGATAAAAAATGTTATAGATACCTGTCACTTCCTCGCTTGCCAGCAAGATGGAGATGGAAAGCTTCTCACGCGCGACGAGCGCGTGAGTCGCCGCATCTCCCTGGGGCTCATCGAGGCGGAGGCACAGGACTCGCACCTTGGCTCTGTCTAGGCCGCTCTTTTGTTTTTCAAGACGTCTTAGCTGGTTGATCGAGCCTGTCGCTCTAATGCCCCAGAATTGCAGCAGAACCACTTGGCCACGCATTCTCGAAAGCTCATGTATTGACCCCTCCAGATCCCGAAGCGAAAAATCCGGCGCCTGCAGCGGCCGAATCAGCCATGTCTCCGCGCTCTCCGGCAGTAACTTTGCTGGGATTGCGGGAATCTGCCTGAGATAGGCATTCGGTGGCTTCTCGAACGGCTTGCTTTGGAATTCCGTTTCACCTTCGCGTATTTCAATCCGGTGATTCCCGGGCAAGTTCGCAAAACTCTGTGTCAGTCCGCTGGGCCACCGGATGTTTGCATGAATCCGGCCCTCTTCCTTGCCGATGCCGAAAAATAGCTCCTTGCTGTGTTGCGACAGAAATCCGGAGCCGGCTTGCAGTTGCTTCGTCTGACGAAGTCCAGCCACTTCCAAAGTAACTGCTGCGCCGATCGCATCGCGGTTGCCCTTCGTCCCTTCCAATCGGAAGGCGATGGATCTGCCAAGTTCACTTGAATCATTGCGCAGAATCCGTAGCTGCGGAGCCGTACGATTCTTCAACGCAATCTCCAGCCGGCCATCGTGGTCGAGATCGGCCAGCGCAAACGCTCGGCTGTCATCCTGAAGATCCAGCCCCACAACCCCGGAAACCTCGGAAAAGCTTCCGTCGCGATTGTTCCGGTAAACCACGTTGCGCTCGTAGCCGTTCCAGGTCGAGTCCGAGCGAATCAGTTCGTTGATCGCGTTCCACCCCCGCTCGTAACTCTCCGCCGATGTCTCGGTCGCCGGCGAATATCCCACCACCTGCCGCCAGAAAAAGCTCGAAACGTCCAGCCTGTCCACTCCGGAAATGTAGCCGTTTGCGACGTATATATCCGGATATCCGTCATGGTCGAAGTCCCAGGAATCAGACGACCATGCCCATCGGCCCATCTCCGTCCCTGCCGCCATGCTCGCGTTTTCGAATTTACCGTCACCCAGGTTCCGATACAGCCAATTCCCCTGCATGTGCCGCCGGTAGTTGGCGCGAATTTCGGCAGGATCTTTCTCGTGGAAGATGGACTGCTCGGTTACCCGCGATCCCGCTGCCGACCACATGTTCGATACATAGATGTCCGGCCTTCCATCATTGTTGTAATCCAACCAGCTTGCGCTCATTCCCGCGCCGACGTCGTTCGCGTGTACCTCGTTCGAAACCGCGATAAATGTCCCGTCTCCGTTGTTACGATACAGATTACTTCGTCCAAAATCGTTCGCCACGTACAAATCAGGATGCCCGTCCCCGTTGTAGTCGTTCCACGCGCAGGCAAAGCTGTACCGGTCGTTCTCTGCATGCAGCCCTGCCGCAGCCGTTCGATCCTCGAAAAATCCATTTCCTTCATTGTGGAGCAGAAAATTCGGCGGCCCGTTTCGCGCGTCAAAATACGGTGCCGGGTAGTGATACTGGTCGAGCCCCAGGTAATAGCTGTAAAGGCAAAAATAAACATCCAGCCGGCCGTCGCTGTCGTAATCGGCTGCGGCCGCATGCGTGAATGTGCCTTCCGGCGCCTTCGAAAAGCGAAACGCATCCTTCTTCAAGGCGAACTTCCCGTTTCCCTCGTTCACAAACAGCAGTGGCCCGCCGGCGGAAACCACCAGAAGATCTTGCAGCCCCTTGTTTTCGAAATCCGCGAACAGCGCGCAAGCCGTCCCATCGAGCACCCCGACGCCCGCCGTCTCAGTGGCATCTGCAAACGTGCCGTCTCCGCGGTTGTGGTACAGACGGTTAGGCAGTCCTGCCGGCTGGCAGATGTACAAATCGTCGAATCCATCGCCGTCGTAATCGCCCGCAGCCACCCCATTATTCCCGTAGACGTCAATGCCGGTCGCCCCATCCAGCATGGTTCGCCAATAGTCCACTCCCGCCAGGAATTGTGAGCGGTAGGACTCCGCCTGCCCTAGCGCCTGCGCACTCACGTCTACAAACACCGGCTGCTTGGCTCGGCTTATTGTCTCCTCGCCCGCCGACCATCTCTGTGCCTTCCACGCGCCTGAATCCCCGCGCACCCATTCCGTTTGCCATTGCCCGATGCGTTCTTCTCGTACCGCGTCCCGCCGCGTGCCCACCAGGTCGTATCGGATTTCCACCGCGACGCGCAGGGGAGAATCTCCCGTCTCCCGAATTCCCGTGATCTGAAATTCCGCCGTCTCAATCTTCTCGAAGTCGGCCAGATACTTCCTTGCCTCGTCCAGGAAACCCTCTCGTCCAAGTATGGTTTCCGTCGAATAGTGTCGTCGAAAAACATCTATCCCGTACCCGGATGGCAACTTTTTCTCCCCGCTGGGGACAAGTGAAGCGCCGCGCATTTCCGCACCCAGGAAATTTTCCACAGCATGCAACTCTTCGGACGCCCCCCGCAGCTCTTTCGCCCATTTCGCGAGCAGTTGCGATATTTCGCTCGCGTACTTCTCTGTCTGGTATGCATCCGTACCGGGAGCTACGTACCGCAGCACGTCATCGAGCGGAGATTTTGTGGGATAATGCGGCGTGATTCGGTAATCCGTCAAGGGGAACGTCGTTGACGCCCTGGCGATGGACGGGCAACGTAAACCGCTTAATAAGCCCGAAAACACCGGCGCGGGAAGTAATCCCAGCGGCGCCCACCGGAATCCTTCCAGAAAGGTCCGCCGCGATAGTTTCGATTTTTTGTTTGGGTGACGCCCCATCCCTGAGTGCTCGCGCCCGGCTCCTGCTGTGTTTGATGCTAGCACCCGCCGCCAGTGCCGCCAAATACACCTCGGCAAAGAGTCGCGCTGGTCGAAAGGAATTTCCGCAAGATTGCGGGCGGATGTTTATTATTCGGAGCGCACCGGCCCAGACGAATTACCAATATATAGTTCCGCCGAAATTTCGTAGACCTTCCCTTGCGGATTCGGCGAACTCACCAGCTCATGGAGCACATCTGCCGCCATCTGGCCCAGCAAATCCCGGTGGATATCCACGGTTGTAATCGATGGGTTGCTGTATTCCGCCAGGCGCGTGCGGTCAAATCCGATAAGTGATATGTCCTCCGGCACGCGGCAGCCTGCTTTGATCAGCCCCTTCAGCACTCCAACTGCCGTCAGATCGTTCACCGCCATCACCGCCGTCGGCCGCGGAAACATTTTCCCGATCGCGAGTCCCGCCGCCAACCCGCCTTCGAACCGCAAATCTCCATGCAGCACCGGCCCCGGTTTCAATCCCAATTGTTGCATGATGTTTTCGTACGCCTCCAGGCGGATGATATTCGACCGCAGCGTCGGCCTGCCTGCCACAAACGCGATGTGCCGGTGCCCTTCCTTGTGCAGATAGCGCACCGATTGTTCGATCCCTGACGCGTAATCGATGCGCAGCGTGCTCACGTAGCCCCGTGCCGGCGCGTGGTCCAGAAACGTCACGGCAATCTTTCGCCGCACCAGTTCATCAATCAGCTTGGGGCTTATTTCCGAAGTCATGATCGCCACGCCGCCCACGTTGTGCGCCATCATGCGGCTGGCGGCTTCCTGCGTGCGGCGGGGATCGTAATTCGTGTCGCTCAGTATCGCGTCGTAACCGAGTTGCCGCGTGCGCGCCAAGAAGCTCTTGATGATTTCCGGGAAAAACGGATTTTCCACGTCCGAAACGATGATCCCAAGTGTGCGCGTATCGCGTGACGCCAACCGCCGCGCATGAATGTTCGGCAGATAGCCCAGGCGCTTGACCGTGCTAAGAACCAGGTTTTCGGTGCGTCTGCCCACCTTGCCGCGCTTATTCAGCACATTGGAAACTGTAGCGGTGGATACGCCTGCAGCCTTGGCGACATCCCGAATCGTCAATCCCATAATCCAGTGACCGGTCCTCGACGCAAAACGTTAGCCCGCATCGCGGAGACAGCATGCGGCAGAGCGCCCCGAGTATAGATGAAAAAAAACGCTTGACAACATCCAAAAGACTATGGTCTAGTGCCACCCAAGGTTAAGCGGTTAAGTTTTGGGGTGCCTGTTAAGCGGTTAAGCTGTCGGGTAGGGTCGTTGTTCCAGCTTGGTCGTGCTTTTCCCTCCTCGCGGCTCCCTCGCTTCACAGACAGCGTTTTCTTGGCTCGCTTTCTTGTTCGTTTTGCTCGCGGGCGTTTGTCGAGAGGTCGGCTCGTGTGCGTTTCGGCCCGCGCTGCGGGTCTGCGCATTTGCTATCGGCCAGGTCGTTATTTAGGAGGGTTGGGCATGAACGCAGGGACGTTGTTGCGTTGGGGTCGGAATTATTCACTGCTGGCGGGTTTATTAGCTCTTCTGTTTGCCGCGGCTCCACTGCGCGCGCAGGTCGATACCGGTTCCATCTTGGGTACGGTCACTGACGCCAGCGGCGCGGTCGTTGTCGGCGCGTCCGTTACCCTCACTAACGAGGGCACCGGCGCCAGTCTCACCACCACCACTGGCACTGATGGCGTCTACAAATTCTCTCCCGTCAAAATCGGGAGTTACAAGATTGATGTCTCAACAAAAGGCTTTCAGCCCGTAACCGCCAAGGGCGTCGTCGTTAACATCGGCGTGGACGTGGTCCAAAATTTCTCGCTCAAGCCCGGCAACGTCACCCAGACTATTGAAGTGACGGCCGCTGCTCCGCTGCTTGAATCGCAGAGCGCTGCGATTGGCCAGGTTACCGACACAAGAGCCGTCAACGACTTGCCCTTGAATGGACGCAACTTTACGTTCCTGGCCCAGCTCGGTGCCGGCGTCAACACGCCCCAAGCCGATACTCGTGGCAACGCCGCTACCGGCGCGTTCTCCGCCAACGGCCTTCGTCCCGCGCAGAACAACTATCTGCTCGACGGTATCGACAATAACTCCGACACTGTCGACTTCCTAAATGGCACGAACTTCGTCGTCCTTCCGCCGGTCGACGCCGTCCAGGAATTCCGCGTGGAGACCTCCAACTTCAGCGCCGAATTCGGGCGTTCCGGCGCGGCCGTGCTTAACGCCACCATCAAATCCGGCACGAATGAAATCCACGGCTCCGCGTGGGAATTTTTCCGCAACGACGTCCTCGACGCCGCGGACTTTTTCGAAAATGCCGGTGGCATCAAGAAGGGGGCGCTCCGCCAGAACCAGTTTGGTGTGACCATCGGAGGCCCCGTGGTTATCCCGAAGGTCTTCAATGGCCGCAACAAACTCTTCTTCTTTGCAGACTATGAAGGATTTCGGCGCGTCCAGGGTACGGTGTTGACTGGCTCCGTTCCCACAGATAGCGAAGTCAATAGCGGCTACACCAATTTTCAGGACCTTATTACTGGGCAATCCGGCGCCAACGTGGACAACCTTGGCCGTAGTTTCGCCAACGGAACGATCCTTGATCCGGCTTCCACTCGGTTGCTTACGGCTGGCTCAAACGATCCCGTTACTGGATTGCCTGTCCTGAGTACGGGTTACACTCGCGACCCGTTGAGCACGACCTTCGGAACCGCCGCCTGCCCAGTGACCACGGCAAGCTTTGGTGCGGCAAATATGAATACGTGTGCTCTGAACGTAATTCCCGTCGGCCGCCTGGATCCAAACGCCGTAAACCTGTTGAAGCTTTACCCGGCTCCAACCACCAGTGCTCTGTTTAGCAACTACGCGAATTCGCCCAAATTGTTCGAGCACTCGAATTCGTTCGACGCACGCTTGGATGGTAACTTCAACGACAAGAATCAGGCCTTCTTCCGATTCAGCCTGAAGGATGACCCGCAGTTTATCCCTGCGATCTTCGGGGGCGTCGCCGACGGTGGCGGCTTCCAACAGGGCAACCAGACGGCTAACGCTCAGCAGAGTGCCTTCGGCTACACGCATACTTTCTCCCCAACCTTGATCAACGAATTGCGCCTCGGCTTCAACTATCTTCACACCACCCGAAGCGGCCCTTCTTCCACCGATCTTTCGGATCTCCCTTCACAATACGGGATTCAGGATATTCCCCAGACGACCCTGAACGGCGGTCTCCCCGCTTTCGGCATCAATGGCCTCGCCACTTTGGGCAGCAATGCCTTTTTGCCGTCGGACGAAGTCACTTCAACTTTCCAGTTGACCGACTCTGTCACAAAAATCTGGGGCAAGCACACCTTTAAGGCAGGCTTCGAATACCAGCATGTTAAGTTTTCCACCCTGCAACCACCGTGGTCGCGCGGCGAATTCGACTACAACGGCGCCTTCACCGACGTTCCTCTGACGGGCAGCAACGGAAATACCGGCCGTGCGAACTTTCTCCTTACCCCGACGGTGTCAACGGTTCCTGGCGGGGTTGACTACGTCGGCGGTTCCAGCAACATTTACATTTCGAACATCTCTTTGACCGACAACGGCAAGAACTACTACGGTGGGTTCGTTCAGGACGACTGGAAGATTACCCCGAAACTCACTCTGAACCTTGGTCTGCGCTACGACTTCTTTGGCCTGGTCTTCGAGCACCACGGCGCCCAGGCGAACTTTGTTCCGAACGGAGCACCGCTCGGTGGACCGGCTTATATCATTCCCGGTGATCCGACTGCGGTTGCGGCGGAACTTTCTCCCAGCTTCGTCAATCTCCTTACCACCGACGGTATCCAACTGCAAATCACTAATAAATATGGTGGAGGCTTGGGCAACACTCAGGGCAATAACTTTGCTCCCCGCGTTGGCTTCGCCTACCAGGTAACTCCAAAACTCGTTGTCCGTGGCGGCTTCGGGATGTTCTACAACGGATTCGAAAATCGCGGATTTTCTCCGAACTTGGGAGAGAACTATCCATTCCAATTCAACTTCAACTTCTTCCCTGCGAACAACGGTACACCATACATTTTCCAGGATCCCAATAATCCCGGACAGCCGTGTCCGACTGCAGGACCGGGTGGTTCCGCGACCTTTGAGACGGGTTTCTCGTGTACCCCGCTGGAACCGACGCAAGTTATTGCCAATGGATTGGGCCTGCGCGGCATCCAGTTCAACTACCAGACTCCGTACAACATGGGCGCCAATCTAACGGTTCAATATCAGCTTACGAACACGATTGCCGCTCAGGTCGCCTATGTTAATTCTCTGGCGCGCCATTTGGAATCCTTCCCCAATAGCAACCTGCCCTCCACGATCGTTGGCCCGAACGTTGGGGAATCCACCCTTGTGCCGTTCCCTGATTTTGGCACGGGCAGCAGCTTGGCCGTCACCGACGGTATTAGCAATTACCACAGCCTTCAGACGAAAATCGAAAAGCGATTCGGTAGCGGCCTCAGTCTCCTGGCAACCTACACCTACTCCAAGGTCCTATCCGACGCGCACGACCTTCTCAACGGTGGAAGCGTCGGAAATACAGGAGGGGGCAACGTTAACGGTTACCGTGCGCCAAATGTCCCTGGCTTTGGCATACGCGCCGACTACGCCTTGGCTCCCCAGGACATTCGCAACGTCTTCCACTTCAGCGGCAGCTATGATTTGCCCTTCGGCAAGGGCAAGCGGTGGGCTTCCGACGCGGAAGGATGGAGGAATCAGGTAGTTGGTGGCTGGAGCATCAACTGGATACTGACGCTACAGGATGGTCAGCCAATTACCATTCCATGTCCGACGCAAACCGCTTCCGGCGTCGCTTGCGGTGCCCTGTTTGTGGCCGGTCAATCTCCAAAGCTTGGTTTGCATACGGATGCCAATGGCAAACTCAGTTGGTTCGGAAATCCCGCCGCTTTCACGCAGCCCTGCGTGCTGGACGACAGCGGCACGCCTATCCCGAACAGTCCCACTGGTTGCGTCGCACTCACGGGGACCGGAGCCCTTGGGGGTATTTCTCAGGTCGCTGGTCCGGGCTATCACCGTATGGACTTCTCCATCTTCAAGAACTTTCCGATTACGGAACGCGCCACCTTACAGTTCCGCACGGAGTTCTTCAACATTACAAACCACCCGAACTTCAATGCCCCAGGATTTGGCGGGAACGGTGTCGTGGCCATCAGCGGCTCCACCAATTTCACCAACTCCAACTTCGGCGAAATCGGCTCCACGCGCGATGCTCCCTACGATCCGCGTCAGATCCAGTTCGCTCTGAAACTCCTTTTCTAATTACCCCCCAACACCCCTCCGGGAAGGCGCTTCGCAAGAGGCCCCTTCCCGGGTTTTTTTGTGACCCGTGGCTCCCCGTTACGCGGTGCTACCATATTTTCATCGTGAACTTCAGAACTTCCCTTATGGCTTGCGTGTTTGCAGCTCTCTTCGTTGGCACTCCACGGCTCTCGGTTGCCCGCGCGCAACAGGAAAACCTCGATCGCGACTTCCAATCCGCCGTCGCGCAATACGAAGCCGGCCATTACCCGGAAGCCGCCGCGCAACTCGAAAAGCTAATCCCTAAACTCCCGCAGAGCTTCGAGGTCCACGAGCTTCTGGGCCTCGTCTACGCGGCGCAATCCCAGAACGACAAAGCCCACGAACACCTCGAAAAGGCCGTCCAGCTCAAGCCAACCTCCGCCTCTGCCCGCACGAACCTCGGCAATATCCTCGTCCAGCTGGGCAAGCCCCAGCTCGCCGAGCCCCAATTCAAAAAGGCCGTGGCGTTGGAACCTAACTCGTACGACGCCAATCACAACCTCGGCGAACTCTATGCCCGCGCCGGCAAAATCCCGCAAGCCATCCCCTACCTGGAGCGCGCCCAGCGCGCCAAGCCCACCGCCTACGGCAACGGCTACGACCTCGCCTTGGCTTACCTCCTCGCCAATCGCCTCCCCGATGCCCGCCAGCAGATCCAAGCGCTCCTCAAATTGAAAAACACTGCCGAACTCCACAATCTGCTCGCCGAGGTCGAGGAAAAATCCGGAAAGTTCGTCGCTGCGGCCAACGAATTCCAGGTGGCCGCCCATATGGACCCCAGCGAAAGCAATATTTTTGATTTGGGCAGTGAACTCCTCCTTCACCGCACCCTCGAGCCCGCCATCGAAATTTTCCGGCAAGGCACTGAACGTTTTCCCAATTCCCCGCGCTTGGCCATCGGACTGGGCATGGCCTACTATTCGCTTGGCAAATACGATGACGCCGTCAAATCCCTGCTCCGCGCCGCGGACCTCAATCCCTCCGATCCCCGCGCTTATCCGTTCCTCTCGCGCGCGTTCGATAGTTCTCCCAGCCAGGCCGAAGCCGTCATCACACGCTTTCGCCGCTACACGGAACTCCAGCCAAACAATGCCTTGGCCATCTACTACTACGCGATGAGTCTTTGGAAAGGGAAGCGTGCCGAGGATCCCAATCTCGACCTCTCTCAGATCGAAACTCTTCTCAAAAAGGCCATCGAGCTTTCCCCCAACCTCGCCGAAGCGCATCAGCAGCTCGGCAATCTCTATTCGGACCAGCGCAAGTATGCCGAGTCCATTCCCGAATATGTCAAAGCGCGCGAACTTAATCCCGACCTCTCCGATGTCCACTATCGCCTCGCCCAGTCCTACGTTCGCACCGGTCAAAAGGATCTCGCTCAGAATGAGTTGGAGATCTACCAGAAACTCCGCGCCCAGCACCTCTCCGATCTCGACAAGCAGCGCGCCGAAATTCGCCAGTTTGTCTATTCCGAAAAGCACGAAAACGAGGCCAGGCAATGATGGGACGCCGGCCCGCCGTCGGCCTTGTTGACATTCCTTCCGCAGCGGCATACGTTTGCCGGTGATCGGTGAATTTCCTATGAATTTTCGCTCGATTTCGTGCAAACCGGACCCGCGAATTGCTTCTTACGCGGATCGCCGATCCAATCCCCGCGAACTCGCTGAGCAGCTCTCCTTCTCTCGCCGTGAATTTCTCCGCTCCGCTTCCGGCCTCGCCCTCGGGAGCGCGTTGCTGAGTTCCTCTCCTCTCGCCTTTGCCGCCACGCCCCAGTCGAAACGCAAGGTTGTCGTCATCACCTTCGGCGGCGGCGCCCGCGATCAGGAGACTTTCGCGCCCGAAGGCCAGGAAAATATTCCTCACCTGATGAAGGAGCTCATCCCCCAATGTTCCTTTTTCACGCAGGTCGTCAATCGCGGCATTCTTGGCCATTACGTCGCCACCGCCAGTCTGGCCACGGGCACCTATGAAACCTTCAACAACTTCGCGGCCGTTTCTCCCGATTCCCCCACGGTCTTCGAATATTTCCGCAAGGAGCTCAAGCGTCCCGCTTCGGACGCCTGGGTCGTCGCGCCCAGCAACGGCTTCAACGGCATCGGCGAGAGCAGCAACCGCAATTTTGGTCCCGGTTCCGGCGCGCGCGTCATCCTTCCCAAACACCTGCTCAGCGCCGCCACCTCCGGCGCCGCCGATTACGGTCATCTCTTGCGCGACAGCTACGAAACTCCCCTTTACGCGCCGCAACTCGGCGGCAACACCTTCGAGCTTGAGCAGATGGAAAACCTCCTGAAACTTTCCGTCGCCGATTTCAAATCGCATGCCCTCACGCTCTCCAGCGCCGACGAGCTTTCCGTATATATCCTTCGCCAGTTGATGAGGCAGCTCGCTCCCAGTCTCCTCTGGGTCACCTTGCACGACATTGATGTCGCCCACGCCGGCGCCTACTCTCTTTACGTCGAAGGCATCCGCCGCACCGATCGCCTGTGCTCCGAACTCTGGAAACTTATCCAGAGCGAACCCGAATATGCCGGCAAGACCACTCTGTTCATCCTTCCCGATTTCGGCCGCGACGCCGATGAAGACGCCGGCGGCAACGGCTTCCAGCACCACCGCACCGGCGATGTGCTCTCCCGCACCACCTGGATGATGGCCCTCGGCCCCGGCATCCGCGAAGGCGTGGTTTTCGACCGTCCGCTGCAAAGCACCGATTTGGTTCCCACCATCGGTTCGATGATGGGATTTTCGGCCGCCTATTCGCACGGCAAACCGGTTTCGGAGCTTCTCTGAGTCCGATGCTTCCCTCCGAACTCAAACCCGACCAGTTCAGCGCCTATCCCCCGGAGGCGAAAAAACTTGCGCTCGACTATCTCTCGTCCTTCCAGCGCCTGCCTCTCACCTTCTTGCCGAATCTTCTCCGCGAAGTTATCGAATACGACTACAAGTTCCCCATGGAACGCCACGCGCTCCAGCGCGAACTCGACAATCTCCGTTCTCTTTCGGCTCAGGACACGAAGACCTGGTTCGGCGAATTTTCCGCCATCCAGCTTTCCTCCGATCTGGAGAAGTTCGATTGGGTCAATTCCCCCGCCCAGTTTGTCGAGCAGCTCTCCGCGCATCTCTGGAAGACGCACCAGATGGACGCCTTCCGCAAGGCGGCGCTCGACTATGCCGACCGCTTGCGTGCCGCCGTACCTCCCGAAACCCCGGCGCAGCCGCGCTTGGGCATCGCCGTCATCGGCCAGGGTGTAGACACACCCGATGAGCCCCTCTTTCGCAAATTGCGCCCCCATGGCGCCTACTTCGCTTCCGTCAATCCGGAAAATGGCCTGCAGGAGCTTCTCGATGCGGTCACCTCGCGCGCCAAGGCCAACCCGATCCCATACGGTCATTGGTATATTGACGGCGGCGCGGCCGTCGCGCACGACCCGGCGCTCACCTGCGTCTCCTACGAAGCTCTCGCTCCCGTCCGCAATTCGCTTCTGCAGATCATCCAGTCGGAATCCAGCAAACCCGGCGTCGGTCCGGAAGCCCTGCGCACCACCATGGCCCGGCTGCGTCCCGCCGACCTCGGCATGGACAAATCCGGCGACCCGGTCCTCGACCGCTTCGAAATCAAGCTGCTCACTGAGGGCTCCGGCACGCAAATCTTTAGCACCAGCTTCACGCAGTGGGCCGCCCGCGAGTGCCTCCGCCGCGCCCAGCCGCTATCCTTATTGGTTCGTTTTGCCCCGCGCCAGCGCCAGAGGCCCATGTCCGAGCTTCTGGCCCCATCCGGCGCCGCGCCACAGCTCGATCCGCTCGGTTCCCTGGTGGACGCGGATATGGGCTCTTACTACAACTGGATCAACCAGCAGCGTCTGCCGGGCTCCGAAAGGTCCATGTTTCTCGTCTGGTTTGAAAACCACCGGGAAGCCGTCGCCGTCTCGCCCATCCTGCCCCGCGGCACCGTCTCCGCCGCTGCCGCCACCCTCCCCCAAATCCTCTCCTGGATGTCCTGAAGCGCCGCCGCCCATGTAGGGGCGGCTTTACGCCGCCTTCTCGCTTGGGGTTGCCCTTTCTGCTGGCGGGTGAAGCGGAGTTCAACGTAGCGAAGTGAGATGTGCGTGCCGCACCCTACTCGCCCTGAGGTGAGCGAAAGGGTGGTTTTTAAGGGTGCGGATTTCCTCTTGGGTTTGTTGCAGCTCCCAGCGAGTCGATGGCAATCAGTCCGCATTCTCCTTCCGCATAGTGCGACCAACTGCTCCACGGCCAATCCCTCAGGTCGGTAACGAGTTTTCGGGCTACCGGATTTCTGTGCATGTAGATGAGTTCTCCTCTCACCTTCTTTTCGCTCCACACGTTGAAGTCATAAAAGCGCCGCTGCCAAAACGCGGGGGATTCGGCCGCCTCCGATTCGACGCAGAAACGCCACAGCACCATAAAATGTAGTTAACGCAATAGTTATAAGGTGAGATTATCCCCTATGTTCGCGCGTGGCTTCGTCTGTTCACACCCCCACCCGCAACCCGCCTCTCGAACAGAATCCCCTAACTCCAATTATTCCAGCACTTGCAGGGGCAATAATATAGTTGACGAATCAAACTATGTAATGGAATACTTTTCCGGAGGTCAGCTCTGTTTGCGTCATGGCTGCGCACCGGAAGAGCGTCTACTGCTTATGTTCCAATCTTACTTTGACGAGTCGGAAGATGGCGGCACAATCGTTGTCTCGGGATGGGCGGCGAGCGCTAAAGAGTGGCTGGTGTTTGAGGGTGAATGGAGTGAGTACCTAACAAGGAATGGGATTGATGCCTTTCACATGAATGAGTTTGGAAAGAATGGTAAGCATTACCATGCTTGGGGAGACAACCCCAAAAGATACTGCGACTTTTTGTTGGAAGGCGCGGCCATTATCAAGAGGCACGTAAACTTTGGGATTAGCAGGGGCATCTTCCTGAAGGAATACAACGAAGCCGACCGGCAGTGTGAAATAAAGTCCAAGATCGGCCCAGCATTTTCAGTCTGTGGCCTATTGGTTGCTTGTAGAGCGCAAAAGCGAGGCGTATCCGGTGGATTTAAGGCTGAA
>DATIXE010000083.1:0-111199 GCA_035518915.1 Candidatus Eiseniibacteriota bacterium | reverse complement strand
CGAAAACCTGCTGGCGCGGGCGTTTTGCCACGAGATCGACCACTTGAGCGGCATTTTGTTTTTGCAGCATTTGAGCATGCTGAAGCGCGACTTGATCCGGCGGAAGATCAAGAAGATGCGCAAAGAGGGCGAGTGGTAGTTGCGGCCCGCCAGCGGGTGTGGCGGCGATGAGCGCAATGCGCCTGGTATTTTGCGGTACTCCCCAGTTCGCAGTCCCTTCCCTGAAGTATTTACTGGCACAGCCTGATTTCGAGATTTTGAGCGTGTACACACAGCCGGACCGCCCGCGCGGGCGGGGACAGGAAGTCTCGTTCTCGGCGGTGAAAGAAGTGGCTCTGGGCGCGAACGTGCCGGTGATGCAGCCGGAAAAAGTGCGCGCGCCGGAAGTGGAGGAGCATCTGCGCGGCCTCGCTCCCGACGCGATCGTGATCATCGCGTACGGGCAGATCATTCCGAAGCGCCTGCTGCCGATTCCGCGGCTGGGCTGGATCAATCTGCATGCTTCCCTGCTGCCGAAATATCGCGGCGCGGCGCCAATTCACTGGGCGATTGCCAGGGGCGAGACGGTGACAGGCAACACGACGATGCGGATTGACGCGGGGATGGATACGGGAGAGATGCTGCTGCAGGAGAAGATGCCGATTGGGCCAGACGAGACTTCACCGGAATTGGCAGCGAGGTTGGCAGAGGCGGGCGCGCCGCTGATGGCGGAAACTTTGCGGCGGCTGGCGAGGGGGGATTTGGCGGGGCGTCCGCAGAATCATGCGGAGGCGACACTGGCACCGATGCTGAAGCGGGAGGACGGGCGAATTGCGTGGGGGCGGCCGGCGGCGGAAATTCATAACCGGATGCGGGGATTCGCGCCGTGGCCGGGGGCGTACACGGAATTTCGCGGGCAGACGTGCCACATGTGGGGGAAGCCGGTGGGCGGGGAAAACGTCGCCGCTGTACCGGGAAGTTTGGTGGCGACTGGATCGGGGCTGCGAGTTGCGTGTGGAGAGGAAACGCTGCTGGAAATTGAATGGGTGAAGATGGAGGGGCGGAAGCAGGTGACGGCACAAGAGTTTGTGCGCGGAGCGAGATTGGGGAGCGAAGAGCATTTTGGCGAGTGAAGGTTAAAGGCCTCTGATAGGCGATGGACATGCTTGTATCCAGGCGGCGGAATCCGATTGCGATGGGTTCCAAGGCCCGTTCGACGGCTCAAAGCTGTGCGAATACGGGACAGTGGGGCAAGCATGGAACGGGATGCAAGGCATGAAGCTGGTCTGAAGTTATTTGCGGCGTCGCAGTTCGAGCAGGCTTCGCGCGAACTGCGGTCCTCCCTCGAAGCGGAACCAAACAGCGAAAAGTGGAATGATTGGGCGGCTGCCGAAGCAGCCTGCGGCCGAATTGACGAAGCCCTGTCCGCGCTTTCCCGCGCGCTGCTGTTGGACCCCAACAATCGGCAGGCACAAGAAAACCTGGAGTTCCTGCAAGGGGGGCAAAATCGCCTTCCCAGCTTCAAGATAATACAGGAATCAAGTTGCGGTACGGGCTGCGCCGACCGCGGCGGGCAAAGCGGTACGAGCCGGCGAACGGATGCGGGTCTGCCCACAGGTCAGGGCGCTTCTGGAATCGTTGACGCGTATTTTCGGGAACTGCGCGGCATTCCGGCGTATGACCCCGCGCTTTCGCCCGAAATGCATGAGGCGTTGCAGCGGGCGAATTCCGACAGTTCCTATTTCGTTAAAGAGGCATACCGGCGGTTGCGAACTCTTCCGGAAGCGGCGGCCGGCGCGATCCTGAATCGATTGGAAACAGGGGCGGATCGGGACTACCGGTTTCTGGCGATTGCGGCAATGAACGCAATGGAAAACCAGGATTGGGATCGCGCGCTGGAACTGCTGCGCGCGGCTGAGGAGCGCCATTGGGTGGATGTGTTCCTAGAGAGGGAGCGCATACGGTGCGAAGAACTGCGGCAGGATGCGGAGCCCGGCAAACCCGGGGCGCTGGCCGGCATCAACGAATATCTGGCCGGCAGTTTTTGCACGGCGCCCTGGGAAACCATGGAGATCACTTCGTGGGGGCCCAAAATCGAGCAAACCGGAGACGTGTATTTCTGTTGTCCGGCGTACATGCCGGTGGTGACAGGAAACGCGCGGGAGCTGCGAGCCGAAGAAATCTGGAATTCCACAGTGGCCCAGGAGGTGCGGAAGTCCATCCATGATGGCAGCTTCCGATACTGCAGCCGGCTCCATTGCCCCCTGATTTCCGGCCGCCAGCTTCCTTCGAGGGAAGCAGCGCTCGCCGAGGCGCAGGCGGAGAAGGGCGCGAAGGAGGGCGCAGATTCTCTCGAAACGATTTACCCGCTGAAGGCGAAAAAGGGGCCGGCGCGAGTGGCGCTCTCCTACGACCGAAGCTGCAACCTGGCTTGCCCATCGTGCCGAAGCGACTACTACACGGCCACAAAAGAAGAGCAGGAAAAGCTGCACGGTTTTTACGGCGAATTTGTAAAGAGCATGGTGAAGGATGCGCGGCTGATTTATATGGATGGCGCGGGCGAGACCCTTGCCAGCAGGCATTCCCGGGAGGTCTTGCGGTCGCTGAATCGCCAGGATTTTCCGGCGCTGAAGTTTCGGATTCAGAGCAACGGGCAACTTTTCGACCGGCGGGCCTACGAAGAGTTTGACCTGCGCGGAAGGCTGGAGCGCGTGGACATCTCGATTGACGCGGCGAGGCCGGAAACATATGCGGTCATCCGCAAGGGTGGAACGCTGAAGCGGCTTCTGGAGAACGTGGAATTCCTGGATGGGCTGCGACAACGGGAAGGCGAGAGCTTCCAGATCAGCTTTCGCTTCGTGATTTCAGCCTTGAACTACCGGGAAATGCCGGAGGTCATTCGCCTGGCGAAGCGCCATCATCTGGACATCGTGGAGTTCATGGTAATGCGGCAGTGGGGGCAGTTTTCGCCGGAAGAAGCGCGGCAACTGTTTGTGTTCAACCCGGGCCACCCGCAGCACGAGGACTTTCGGAACGTCCTTTGCGCGCCCGAGATGGAGGATCCCATCGTGATCCTGGGCAGCGCCGGGGAATTTCGCAAGGCCGTTGCCAGACAGAAGATGGAATCGTCCCGCCCGATGATCGAGATACCTTCCTCAGTTCACCCGCGCAGCGACCAGTAAGAGCAGCCCGGCCCGCCTCACAAATCGGGGCCCAACCGACCGATAGAACTTTGGACAAAGGTTGATTTGCGCGCGATGCACGCGTGCGTCATACTCAGATTTCATACCCGCAGGGACCGAAAGCACGCATCATTGGAGCCATCCTGAACATGCATAGAACGCTGGTGGACCTCACGAAGCGAGGACAGGGATTTTGTATGCGAACGGGTTTGCGGCACGCGGCGGCGTGGCTGCTGGCGGCGCAACTTGCCGCTTATCCGGCGGCGGCCGCACCGGCGACGAAGGACAAGCCGGCAACGAAGGAAACTCCGGACGGCGTGCTTCAGGCGATGCAGAACGAATTGACGCGGGCGAAGACGGACCTGGCGAAAAGCGATCCCGCGCCGTATTTCCTGAGTTACACCGCATACGATCAGAACCAGATTTTCATTGCGGGAGCGTACGGCGCGCTGCTTTCGGACACGGCAGTGAAGCGGCGGAGCGTGGACGTGACCATGCGTGTGGGCTCGCCAGACCTGGACAATACGCACGGGCAGAGCCGCTCGAGCGGGATGAGCTCGGGTTCCCTGCCCCTGCAGGACGATCCGGACGCGACGGCGCGAATTCTTTGGGAGTTGACCGACCGGGAATACAAGCGCGCGGCTCCCGCATACATGAACGTAAAGACAAGCAAGGCGGTGCAGGCGGAAGAAGAGGACAAATCGCCGGATTTTTCGCAGGAAGCGCCGAGCGTGTATCTGGACGAAAAGCTGCCGACGCCGGCGTTCGACAAGAAAGCGTGGGAAGACGAGGTGCGACGTGTCTCCGGGGCGTTCCGGAAGTATGCGGACGTGTACTACGCGACGGTGATATTGCAGGCGGGCACGTCAAACGAGCGAATGGTGTCGAGCGAGGGATCGAAGATTGAGACGCCGAGCGAGTCCACGCGGCTAGTGATCGAGGCGCAGACGCGCGCGGACGACGGGATGAATTTGTTACGCGTGGAAACGTTCCAGGCGCCGACGGTGGACGGACTGCCGTCCGAAGCGGAGCTGATGGCCAAGACGGAAAAGATGGCGGCGGATTTAAAGGCGCTGCGCAAGGCGCCGGTGGCGGAGCCGTATGATGGGCCGGCGCTCCTGAGCGGGCGGGCCGCAGCGGTGTTTTTCCACGAGGTGCTGGGGCATCGCCTGGAGGGGCACCGGCAGCGCGACGAAGAAGAGGGGCAGACGTTTACGAAGAAGGTGGGGCAGCAGGTGCTCCCGAAGTTTCTGACGGTAGTGGACGACCCAACGCTCAGCGAGATGAATGGCATGAAACTGGCGGGGACGTACAAATTCGACAATGAAGGGACGCCCGCGCAGCGCGTGGTGGTGATTCAGGACGGCGTACTGAAGAACTTCCTGATGTCGCGAATGCCGGTGAAGGGTTTCGACAAGTCGAACGGGCACGGACGGAACCAACCCGGATTGATGCCGACGGGCCGCCAGGGGAATTTGATCGTGACGTCGTCGCAGCCGGTGCCCGAGGCAAATTTGCGGCAAATGCTGATTGACGAAGTAAAGAAACAAGGCAAGCCCTACGGTTTGTATTTCGACGACATTCAGGGCGGCTTCACGTTGACCACGCGTTCGCTGCCGCAAGCTTTTCAAGTGCTGCCGGTGATTGTTTACAAAGTCTACGCGGACGGGCGCCCGGACGAACTGGTGCGCGGCGTGGATATTGTGGGCACGCCGCTGGCGGCGCTGACGAGGATTATCGCGACGGGAGATACGGAGCACGTGTTCAACGGCATTTGCGGTGCGGAGAGCGGAAGCGTCCCGGTCTCGGCGGTGGCGCCGGCAATGCTGTTCAGCGAAATGGAAGTGCAGAAGCGCGCACACGGCCACGAACGGCCGCCAATTTTGCAGGCTCCGGGAGTGGAGAGCACCGCGCCAAGCAACACGAAAGGTAGTGCAACGGAGGTGAAGCCGTGAGCGGGTGCCGCAGGGTGTTACGGGTGGTTGTCGCGTTGATGGCGTTACTGGCATTCGCAAGCGCGCGCAGCGAAGCCGCGAAGGAAGCGGGAGCGGCAACCAGCGACGCGGCCACCGCGAAAGCGCATGAACTGGCCAAAGGCGACGCGCTGCTGGAATCATTGCTGACGGAACTGGACCGATCGAAGGACCACCTGAAGATGGACCAGGTGCAGGCTCCGTATTACATCGAGTATCGCGTGGACGACGTGGAGAACCTAGATACAGAGGCGTCGTTCGGAGCGCTGCTGAGCAATCAGCGGGCACACCTGCGCGTTCTGCGCGTGGTGGTGCGGCTGGGCAATTACAAGCAGGACAGCTTTTACGGCCAGGGGATGGGCGGGGCCACGATTCTGCCGGTGGATAACGATCCGATTGCGTTGCGGCGGCAGATCTGGTTGTTAACGGACGAGGTGTACAAAGCCGCGGCAGACGCTTATGCCGAAAAGCAGGCGGCGCTGAAGCAATACACGGCGGACGCGAATCCAGTGGACGATTTCGCGAAGGCGCCGACGGTGACGAAGATCGAGCCGACGGTGAGCCTGCAAGTGGACTCACCCCGGTGGACGAAAACGCTGGAGGAACTGACGAATCTTTACCGGAAATATCCGGAGATGCAATCGGTGTCGGCTTCGGCGCGGTTTCGCGCGGTGAACCAATATTTCGTGAATTCGGAAGGGACGATCGTTCGCAACGGAATGATCAACGCGACGGTAACGTTTGTGGGGCGAACGCAGGCTTTGGACGGAATGCGTCTGGAGCGGAGCCCTTACTGGACGGAAGACCGCGCAGAGGATTTGCCGAAGCCGGAAGTGTTAATGAAGAACGCGACCGAGACGCTGGACACGTTGAAAGCTTTGCGAAGCGCGCCGATTGTAGAGGAGTCCTATCGCGGGCCGGTGCTATTCGAGCCGGACGCGGCGAACGACATCATGGCCGGGTTGATCGGGGCGAACGTGCTGGGCCGCAAACCGGGATTGGGGAAGCCGAACCGGACGACCGGGGCCTTCGCGACGAGTTACAAGACGCGGGTGCTGCCGAAATTCGTGAGCGTGGTGGACGATCCGACGTTGAGAGTGTTCGACGGGCAGAAGCTGATCGGGAATTACGACGTGGACAGCGAGGGCGTGGCCGCGCAGCGGGTGACAGTGGTTTCCGACGGCGTGCTGGAGAATTACTTGACGAGCCGCGAACCGATCCGGGATTTCCCGGCGTCGAACGGGCACGGAAGAGCCGCGCCGGGGACTGCGGCGTTTCCCGCCTCGGGGACCCTGATTTTCAAAAGTTCGGAGGCGGAGCCCGCGGCAGACCTGACGAAGAAATTGAAGGAGATGGCGGCGGCGGAAGACCGGCCGTACGGCTACCGCGTGGACACGCTGGGGCCGGGCAATTCGCCGCGGCTGCTCTATCGGATTTACGTTTCGGACGGACACCAGGAACTGGTGCGCGGGGCGGTGTTTAATGAGCTGGATGTGCGGGCGCTACGGAATGATCTGATTGCGATGGGCAACGACCCTTTGGTAAGCAATCGCGTTGGGGGCGTGCCGCAAACGGTCATTACGCCGTCACTGTTGTTTGATGAGTTGGAAGTGAAGCGGGCGGATACCAGCAAGGAGAAGCTGCCGGAATATCCGGCGCCGGAATTGAAGAAGTAAGCAGTAAGTGCGCCGCGTGGATGGAAGATCGCAGGCAGGAATGCCCGTGCCAGACCGGCGGGCGACTGAATTCTACTGCGGATGCTTTTCGAGGAACTGGCCAAGCAGCGCGGCGGCGTGTTCGCAGAGGTTGCGATCGTCGGGGCCGAAAGCGGCGAGGAAGTGGGAGTCGATGTCGAGTTCGCCGGCGACTTTGCCGTGGACGAAGACGGGGACGACGATTTCGGATTTGGTTTCGAGCGAACAGGCAAGATAGCGCGGGTCGGAGTTGACGTTGTCGACTACGATGGTCTTGCCGCTGGAAGCTGCCGCTCCGCAGATGCCCTGATTGAGCGGGATACGCGTGTGGGGCGTCATGGTGCCCTTGAAGGGGCCGAGGACGAGCGTGTCGCCACCCATTTTTTCGAGCAGATAGAAGCCGACCCAATTGTATTTGGTGAGTTTTTCGTGGAGGAGCGTGACGATGGACTTCATGAGCGCTTCGGCGGAGGCGGCGGAGTTGGCGAGCGCATCGAGCTCCGGGATGAGATCGGTGGATTTCAGGTTCGCGGTTGTCATTTGCTAGTAGTCGAACATAGTGGCAAGCGGTTGGGAAGCGGAAATTCGCGGTGAAGTGTGCGCCCGATCGGGCGCAGCGGAAAACGCGGATTGGCGCAGCGAATTGACACCGCCGGGAGCGGCCACTAAACTACTAAAGTTATGTTGCCGGGGTAGCTCATTGGTAGAGCGCCGCCCTGAAAAGGCGGGCGTAGCCAGTTCGATTCTGGCCCCCGGCACCATCCATGCTGCCGAGATTGACGAAGCCGCCGATCACGTCCGCGTTATAGTTCTTCCCTCCGAGAGTTCAGACCAATCAATTTTCACAGTGTGGCGTTTGTTTTGCCTGGCGCATTCCCCTTGCTTGTGGTCTGAACGTGTCCGGCTATACGCGGCAGGCGCCCGGTGGGACAGGAGTGGGGAAGCGTTCAGAAGCCGGTGTAGAGCTGGAAGGGGGCCCAATAGAAGGGCTTGGAGAATACGGTGTGATTGCTGGATCGAAGCAGGGAGAGTTTGGCTTGGCGAAGGGCAGTGGCAGGGTCTTCTCCGTCATCGAGGCCGGAGTAGAGCGATTGCATCAGGCGTGGCGTGGAGGTGGCGTCGCTAACCTCCCAGAGGGCGCTGATGACATTTTGCGCGCCGGCGTGGAGGAAGGCCCAGGAAAGCCCGACGAGTCCTTCGCCGGCATAGATGCGAGTACCGGCGCTGTTGCAGGCGGAGACGGTGACCAGGCGTGCGCGAAGCGGGTGAGCCAGAATGTCGCGGGCGTAGAGTTTGTAGGTGTCACCTTCCCTGCTGAGGATGACGGCAGACTCAAGGGGATGGCTGTGGCTGGCGATTCCATGCGTCACAAAATGTAAAAACTGGAATCGCTCCGGGTGGCCGGAAAGATAGGCGCCGGGAGTCGCGGCCGTTCCCTGGAAGACTTCGCGTTCATTCGCTGGAAAGTGCGCCTCAACATTCTTGATTTCCGCAGGGGCTTGCTGGAGTTGCGGAAATTCGGCAACCGCGGGCTGCGGATTGCCGATGAGGAGGAGACTTTTTGACGAGGTGGGCCCGGCGTGGAGAGGAGGTCCGTGTTCGGCGAGGGAGCGAATAGAGTTTGCGGTGGAGAGAGTGACATCTTCTACCCAATAGTGTGGGGCGGGATCGGGAACCAACAGGGTCTCGAAGTTCAGGCCGTACAAGGCCTCCGCGGGAAAAAGCACAATGTGGGAATTCCGAGGAAGGAAGGCGTGTGCGGGAGCGACGAGCATGGCAAAGAGTTTCTCTCCCTGTTCCGTGTTCGACGCGAGGACATCCGCCCCGTCCAGGATCGCCTGGCGGTAGGCCTTGATGGCCGGATCCAGATCCGACTGACGCGGCAGCGTAAAGCACTTGGACGAATGCGGGGTGACGGCCCAGAGGTAGGAGAGGTCGCGGCCGAGCCAATAGAAAAGGAACGTGGCGTGGAGAGAAGAGGCGATCTTGCGCGGATCCTCGTGATGCTGCGAAAGAGGCGGAACGGCAGACCCGGGCGTCAAAGAGCGCTGCAAATCCATGGAACGGCTCCAATCCGCCACTTCCAGCGCTTCGTCCGGGCGGTGGTGGGCGACCAGAAAATCCACGTAAGCATCGACGAATTGGACTCCGGAGGAAAGAAACGAAAGGCGAAATTCCTCCTGAGTGATGGCGGAACGGGACGCGCCGATGGTGGCCATCGCACGAAGGTAGTGAGCTTCCGCTTGCCGCGGCCGATTCGTCTCATCGAAAACCCTGGCGAGGCGGGCTTCTGCCTCCCAGCGGGTTCGCGAACTGGTTTTGGGATCCTGTGCCAGGGATTCGAAAAGGCGTTCCGCGGAAAGAGAGTCGCCCTTTCGAGCGAGAATGCGCGCTTGCAAGAGGCGTGAAGAGAGAACGCCGGACGAATCGACCCCGGCGGTCTCGATCCGGAGGGCTTCGTCGTTGTTCTTTTCCGCGGAGGCCAGATCGCCCAATGCGAGATTGACCGTGGTGAGTTCGTTCAAGGATTGAGTAAGCACCGTTTTTTCTGCGATGCCCCGTGCTAGCCCAAGTGCATGCTCCAGATCCTTCTTCGCCGTGGCGTAGTCGCCCTTGGCATAGTGGGCCGTGGCAACGCCGATCATCCAATAGATTTCGTCGTTAAGCAGGCCGCTTTCCTTGGAGAGTGCCTCGCCTTGCTGATAGAGGGAGAGGGCGCCGTCAAAATCGCCGAGCTCGAAATGACTCCAGCCGAGGTTTCCGAGGATGCGCGCGACCGAGGTGCGCGCTTGCAGCGATTGCGAGAGCTGCAGGGCCTGGGTGTTCCACTCGATGGACTCATCGTAGTGTTCCTGGCGTGTGGCGATCAGGCCAAGGCTGCCCAAAGCGGCCGCCTGAAGATAGGGGTCGTGTTCGTGCAGGGAGAGAACGAGTGCGCGACGATAGGCGGTCTTGGCGGACTTGGAATCGTCCTGGAGGAAAGCGAGTGTGCCCTGACGAAGAGCGATTTCCCCGAGGAGAGACGGAGCTTGCGCTTTCGCCAGCGATTCGGCCTCAACGAGTAGATTCTTCGCTTCGGCGAACTGGAGAAGGAATGCCCGAGCCGTGCCCTGAGTCATTTTTCGCCAGACGGCAAGGTCGGTGGATTGCAGAGAAGGCGGTAAGTCCAGCTCAAGAAGGACGAGGGCTTCTTTCGCGCTGCGCTGGCGGACAAGGATTTCCGCCTTGATAATTACGAAGCGCCAGTGCCAGAGGGCATTCGAAGGCGGAAAAGCCTGCAGGCCTGCGTCGGCATCCGTGGAGGCGGCCTGCAGGTCGCCCCGCTTCAGCTTGAGCCATGCGTCCGGGTAGCTCTCTTGCGCGAATTTTTCAGGAGAGCGCCGGCAGCCTGCAACGGCGCCCAGAAGAAGCCAAAGCCCTATGGCCAGGGACGTCCATTGATGTCGGGCTGTGCGATGGCGAGCATGCCCGCATCCGGCGAACCGAGTTCGAGCCTCAGCATCGAAAGCAGGCGCTTCCCGGGTTCCGCGATGATTTCGCAAACATAGATTTTGCCAAAATGCGGTACGGTGATCACGTGGCCCTCGACCGTTATTCCCGGGCAATCGATCTCCATGCTTTTCACCAAAGAGCAAACGATCACCCCGTTGGATTCCTGTGCCATTTTCCCCGATTTTTTGGCGCCTGCAACTTTTTTGGAGAGGTGGTCGTACGTGGGGGTATCGAGGAAGAGTTGGTGGTCGAGTACCACACGAACGGGGTGCCCGGAGATGCAGAGGTTGTCGAAGCGGCTGCCGAGAGCCAGGATGTGCCCCTCGCGCTGGGCGGGATCATGTTCGGAAGTAAGGCGACCGACGACACGGTCGGCGGTGACGACATCTAAAATGTTGAGTCCCGCGACGGCGACTGTGGCTTCCGTGTGATGTTTATTGTCCGTTCCTTTGCTGCCGGAGACACGGCTATAGGCGTGGGAAAAGGAGAGTCGCTTCTCGAAGGCGAAACTCTCCACGCCCGCCTGGCCATGTCCACCGCCAAGCGGCAGAGCAACACTTCCTTGCACTTCGATGGATTTTTGAATCGGGCGACTGAACGTTCCGCTCAGGGCATGCGCCGAGGCGTGATAGTGAAATGCTGTGCTCTGGGACGCGGGCATAGGGACTCCTCCAGAAGACATGGATTAGCGTGCACGTGCGGTCTTGCTAAGGTCGCGATTCTACTGCAAAAGAGAGACGAAAGACTTCGTCTTTATTCGCAGTTGAGCTTGCCGCGGGGCCACTTGCGACGAAAACCAGGCTATAGGTACCCGGATGAATTGCGCCACCGGGAACAAAGAGATGCGCCTCCCGGTTGGCTTGATTGCCGGGGAGCACGAAGGCCCCAAAGACGTGGCCGGAAGCGTCAAGGAGTTTGCCCTCGTAAGACGGGGAGGCTTCTGACGGGGTGAAGTCAAAATCCAGGCCAAAGCTTTCGTGGGGGGCGATGGCGATGGCGTTTTGAGACTCACCGCGGGTGGCGCCCTGCAGTCGGAAGGTCTCGGTATAGATTCCAGACGGCAAGGCAACCGCGTCACGAGATTGCAGTGACGGAATGGTGACGAAATTCTGGTAGGCGACCACCGCGCCAAGAAAGGCAATTACGGGGAGCGCATAGGCGGGCCGCAGCCAACCGAACCAGGATTCGCGCCGCGGCTTGGCCAGCTGAGCGACCGTCTGCCTGCGGGCTTCGGGTTCCGCCAGAACTACACGGCCAGCGGTGACGAAGCTCGCGAGAGCGTCCAAGTCGGCGAGGCACTCGCGGCAGTCGAAGTAGTGCTCTTCGAACAGCTCACGATCAGCCGTGGAGAGCTCTCCCATCACATACCTTTCTGCCGCTTGTAGACGCACCGCTTCGTTATGGTCCATTTCCCTGTCCTATGAATAGTGAGGCAAAGTACGAAGTCGTTTCATTGGGGTTCGCCCCCGGAGGAGGCGCCTTGGCTGGGAGGGCCAGCCGTGAGGAAGGTGTCGCGAAAGCGGAGCTTGGCACGATGCAAGAGGACGCGGAGGTACTGGCGCTGGACGCCAAACTCAAGGCAGATCTGGTCCTTATCTTTCTCCTCAAGGAAGAGAGCGCGGAGGAGGTCGCGGTCGCGCTGATTCATTTCATCGAGGATAGCCCTAACCTTTTCAGTGGTTTGCTGGGAGATGAGGGCCTGTTCGAGATTGACGAGCCGATCAGGGATATCCAGGTGCGAGGGGTCGAGGGCCTGGGTGCGGCCGGTCTCCCGGAGGGATTCCCGTAAGACGTTCTTGCAAACGGAGTTAACGAATGCGCCGAAGCGTTCGGGCTGGCGGACGCCCCCTCCCTTGCGAAGGACGGCTATCACGCGTTTAAAGGTTTCCTGGCGCACATCTTCAATGCGCTCGGGTGCAAGGAAGCGAGCCCGGAGCATCAGGTTCAAGATCTCGCCGAAATAAGCGACAAAATGTCGCTCGGTAGCAGGCTCACCCTCCTGCAGTCGTTCCAGATACGACTTATCGAAGGTGAAAAACTCCACGCGCGGCCTCGGGACCAAGGTTCGGTCGAAGTATACCTGTGAGGTGAAGGAAGAGGCAAAACAAAGAGATACCGAATTGAAACGGATTGCTGGGAAGGTGCACTACCCCTTGAAGGAAGACCTGGCTGGCCGGGAGACCCGACTGCTGTTGGCTTCTTTTCAGGAAAATTGCGTACCGCTGGCGGGCCCGGCCGACTCGATTTCGAGTTCGCCCCCCCTCCACGGATGAAACGCGGGCCAGGGGGACCTTGTGCTCAGGGTAGTAGCAACTTCGAATACTCCGCATCGTAATCCCGCCGGACGTTCCTACCGCACAGAAGCTGAATACCGGGCAAACGGTTTGATGGAAAAGCCGTCCTACTGCGACAACGCACGTAGCCTACGAGATCTCGGAGAGTCCGGCGGAGAACAAAACCTGCTGGCGCAAAGCCTGGAATTTGTTGCCAGGCCAGGAACAACGCAAGAACTTCGAACGAATAGCGTACGCAAAATTCGGGAAGTGCTGGGGGCGCATCGCAATTTTCGCGGGTGCATGATATTGGTCTCCGAGCAGGAGACTCGGCTGGTGACCTTCCTCGCGTTGTGGGACGAGAAAAGTGCAGCTGATGAGGCGGAGCGCGGGTGGAACCTGGTGAAGAAGATATTGTCGCCACATGTGGATCGCTGGCTGCGCAGCCGGAATCTGGAAGCGTTTCTTTCGGTGGACGAGCCGATTGCGAAAGGACACTGGTCCCGATGAACGGCGAAGCGGCATTTCCGGAACCGATTGCCGAGGCGGATCTGCAAGAGGAGCGGCAAGCGAGCAGGAAAGGGGCCCTGAACGTGTCTACTTCAGCGAACGAACCGGGTGGAAGCCAAGGCTGCGCATGCGGTTCGGCGAGTCTTTCGGAGGAGGGACGCGCGGGAAAATGCGCGGAGCGAGACTGCGAGTCGGCGAGCTTGAGCATGCTGACGCAGAAGAGCCTGTGCATGCAGCATTTTCTCTTCTGGTGCTATGGGCAACTTGATGCGGTGGAAGTGATTTTACGCGATCGGGGTTCCGACGATGCGCGGAATGCCGAAGTGCTTGGGATGCTGAAGGGATGCACGGACGAAGCGCTGCTGGTGAGCCTGCGACAGCCTGATCTGGGCAATATGGAACGCGCGCGGCTGCTGAATATTCTGCTGCACTCCTGGGACCTGAAGTGCAAAGCACAGGGCGTGCGGGAGCAGGTCCCGCAAAGAATCAAGCGAGTTTCAACGCGTGGATGACCCGCGAACGGCCCTGGTACCGTGAAACGACTCAGCCGCGGGGCGCACTACATCAACAGAACGAGAATGGCGGATCTCCAGGCAATCTCCTTCCAGTTATCTTCTACGGTGTAATCCCTTCCCGAACGATCGCGCACGGGTGCCAGCCCGGAGCGACACCAGGTGCCCTGTGACCGAGTGTCACTTTCCGGCGGCGGCAGTGGGAGCGTGCCGGCTCAGGAAAGCCGCGAGTTCTTCGCGAAAGATATTCCAGGCAGGTTCGGCAGCGACAAGAATGTGGTTGCCGCTGGTGAGCGGAACAAATTTGGCTCCGGGGATTTCGGCGGCGAGAATGCGCCCTTCCTCGGGCGGCGAGATGCGATCGCGGTCACTGTGAAAGACAATTGTGGGAACGCGGACGGTGGGGAGCAGCGAACGAACGTCGATGTCGTCGCAGGCGCGCATGAATTTGACCAGGTTGGCGCTGCTGACGGAGAGGAGTTGCAGCTCGCGGAACCAATCCTGCTCTTCGGAAGTGGTGTTTTCCGGAATGTAGAGGTTGGTGACCATCTGGTAGAAGGATGGATTGCTCTTTCCCCAGTTCATTTGCACAAGGGTTTCAAGGGCGCGGCGGACTTCGGCGGCATCGGCGCGGCCGCGAAAATTCGCGCCGCGAGAATAGGCTCCGCACAGGACGAGATGACTGACGCGCTCGGGATGCCTGACAGCGTAAGCGATGGCGACGGCGCCGCCCTGCGATTGGCCCATGAGGGCAAACTTGTCGAGGCCGCTGGCGTCGACGACCGTTTCCAGATCGCGAACCCACTCCTCAAAGCAAATATTTTCGACGTTCCACTCCGAGAGGCCGTTGCCGCGGCCATCGTAGCGAAGAATGCTGTTGTCCGAAGCAACGTCGCGGACCCAGTGATGCCAGATGGGGCTTTGCCATTCGAAGGCGAGATGATTGAAACAGTTCGCGACTTTGACGATGGGAAAGCCAGAACCAACCTTGGCGTAGGCGATGCGGATGCCGTCCGCGCTGACGCAGAAACGAATTTCCTGGCGGGCGGGAGCATCGGGTTCACCGCCGTGCACGAAGGAGCCAGCCGGGTCGCAGGAAGTCAGCTGGGTGACCGGCGCGACGAAACGATAGCCGACACGCGGCACAGTTTCGATGAAACGCGGCGAGGAGGATTTCTCGCCGAGGGCTTTACGCAGAGTAGAGATGTTGCGGTCGAGATTGTTTTCCTCAACGACGGTTTCCGGCCAGACGGCGGCGAGCAATTCTTCCTTGGGCACCAGCGAACCGTGGCGCTCGACCAGGACGAGGAGCGTTTCGAAGGCCTTGCCGGTGAGCGGGATCTGGCGATCCCCGCGCAGCAGGCGGCGCTCCCGCGGTTCCAGGCGGAACGGCCCAAACTGATAGACAGTGATGGAGTTGAGCGAATTCACAATTTCAGAAAAACTCCAGAAAAATTTCAGCGATAACAAAGTACAAAATGACCCGGTCGGCGCTTGAATGGACGGGAACGGGCGCCGTATGGAGACCTGGGTTGATTGTATCGCAGAGGCGCCCGAAGGAGGAAAGATGGTGCGCCGAACGATGGCATTTACGTATGGAGTGTTTTGCTATGGGTTGTCTCTGGGGGCTTTTCTATATGCAGCGGGTTTCCTGGGAAATTTCGGGGTCCCCAAGTCGCTCGATTCCGGTCCAGAAAAAAATTTTGGAGCGGCTCTGCTGATCAATGCAGGGCTGCTCGGGCTCTTTGCGGTGCAACACAGCGTCATGGCGCGGGAGTGGTTCAAGAAAGCCTGGACGCGCATCGTGCCCGCTTCGGTGGAACGGAGCACGTACGTTTTGTTCTCGAGCGTGGCGCTCATCGCGCTGTTCTGGAAGTGGGAGCCGATGGGCGGAGAAATCTGGAGCGTGGAAAATCCGCTCGGGCGGGTCGCGCTGTGGGTGTTGTACGGCGCAGGTTGGACGCTGGTATTGCTGGCGACGTTCCTGATTAACCATTTCGATCTGTTCGGGCTGAAGCAGGTGTGGTGTGTGCTGCGCGGCGTGGAGTATCAAGGGCCGAAATTCCGGACACCGGGACTCTACCGCTACGTCCGGCACCCTCTGTATGTCGGGTGGCTGACGGTGTTCTGGGCGGCACCAAAGATGACCATCGCGCATCTGGTGTTCGCGGTCGCGACGACGGGGTACATCCTGGTGGCAATCCAGTTTGAAGAACGGGACCTGATACAACGCCACTCCGAGTATGCGGAATACCGCCGCCGCGTGCCGATGCTGGTGCCCGGGTCGGTCGAACGGGTTCCAGCAAAGATTCGCCGGCCTGCGGTGAATCCAGCGGATTGAAAAAATAATGTTGGGGCAGCCGCGGCGAGAGCGTGGGCTTTCAACCGGCCGCCGGTAAAGGCGAGGCGCAGCGGGGACTGCGCCGGGTGACCGCAAGTGGAGGGCAAGGGAGGGCCCCACCCATGAAGAAGATACCGAATGAAACCGCGCCAGGCGGATGGAACGACAAGGAGCGCATCCTGACCGAATGCATTCGCATTCGACCACTGTTGCGGCAGATTGCGCAGCGCTTGCTGGACGGCAGAGACGATCCGGAGAAAGCAGTGAATCGCTGCATCGTCCGGGCAACGAAAACCTATGTGGAAGCGCAATCGCTGGGGGAATTCCGCAGCTGGATTTTGCGTCTGGCCATTGATGAGTCGCTGAAGATTCTGTCCGAACACCGGGCAGCGGCGGAAGCAAATCAAAGGGCCATCCACGCGAAGGATTCGCGTGAAAACGGAATTCCCATGGCGTTGCTGTTTGCGAGGTGGATGATGGTGGGAGTGGCGGACTAGCGGAGATGCCGGAGAAGCTCGGGGAGGCGAGGCTCGACTTCGTGGCGGTGGGGATACGAGGCGAGGGTTTCCCGCTTCTCCGTGGAGAGGGAGGCCGCGGCGACGCCGAGGGCAATGGATTGGAGGATGGGCTGGCCCTCACCCAGGCCGACGGCGAAGCCGGCGTTGAAGGCATCGCCGGCGCCGACGGTGTCCACCGGATTTACACGCAGAGCCGGGACGGAGCGCACGCCGTCACGGGAAGCCCAGAGGACGCCCTGTGCGCCGCGCGTGAGAATGACGTTTTGTGGACCGAGATCAAGCAGGGCGCGGGCAAGTTGATGGTCGTTGGCGGGATCGTCGGAAGGCAGGCCGAGGCAGACGCGAGCCTCGGTTTCGTTCGGTGTAAGCGCGAAAACGGCGGAGAGATCCGAGTTGCGGAGATCGCAGGCGGGGGCGGGGTTGAGGATGGATTTGACGCCGTGCTCGCTGGCCAGGCGCGCGCCGGCAAGGGCGGTATCGAGGTGAATTTCCAGTGGCGAGATGACGGCGGAGGAAGAACGGATGACGTCCCGGTGCTCGACGAGGTCGGTGGGGGAAAGCTGACTGTTGGCGCCGGGATCGATGGCGATGAGATTCGTGCCGATGGAATTGAAGAGGATGATACCGACGCCCGTGGGGAGATTCTTGGAGTAGAGGACCGCTTCGCGGTGGACTCCTTCGCGTTCGAGCATGGCGACAAAGTCGGCGGCAAAGGAGTCGTGGCCGAGTTTGCCGAGAAACCAGGAATCAGCGCCGAGGCGCGCGGCGGCGACGGCGGCGTTAGAACCTTTTCCACCAAACGTACTATGAAAGTTGCGGCCAACAACGGTTTCGCCTTCGATGGGAAGGCGGTCCATGTCCATGACCAGGGCGACGATATAGCTGCCGATGACGGTGACACGAGAAGGAGACGGCACGGGGAAGGATTAGAGCATAGTTCGCGGAAGAAGAAAAAAGATAACGCGAGCACCTTTGTAAGGACCGGACGTTGAGATCGTTCGGGCCGCGAACTAGGTGGCCCTCAAGATGACCGGAATTTGCAATTTGTGCGAGTGGCGGAAATACGCATAGGCCATAGGGGAGAAAAACGGAAATTTGAGAAGAGGCTGTGCCCCTAGAAGGCGGGCGTTACAAGTTGTGTTTGGCAGCGAAGGAGCGGATGGCAGTTGTGGGAACGCGGAGCAGTGGCTCGTAGTTGCCGTAGTCGCGGACGCGCTTGTATGGCTTATTTTCGACGGTGTTGTAGGAAGCGATGTAGTTCCAGCGGCGATGCTCGGAGCGATTGGCATCGGAGCGGTGCAGCAGATTGCAATGAAAGAATACCGCGTCGCCGGGATTAAGTTCGAGGTAGACCAGAGTAAAGCGGGCGCGAGCGGCTTCGACGTGTTCGGGATTGGCCATGGTCTGCTCGTTGATGCGATCGTGATTCACGCGACCCAAGATGTGCGATCCGGAGAGCACCTGGAGGCAACCGTTTTCTTGCGTGGCACGATCCACGGCAATCAGGCAACTCAACATGCTGGGCACGAGGCAGCCATAGTCGTACCAATAGCCGTAATCCTGATGCCATTCCCAGGCGCCGCCTTCGCGCGCGTTCTTCATGATCATCTTGGCACTGTAGAGATAGGCTTCGCCACCGAGGAGCGCTTCGACGTTGCTGACCACGCGCTCGTTGCGGGAAAACATGCCGTAGATGTCGTCCTCGGCGCGGTTCCACATGGCCAGGTCCACGGGATTTCCGGCGCGGTCGGCTTTTTTCAGCAGGGAGGCTCCGGCGAGATTGCGCTCCGCTTCGCGCTTCAGGAAACCAATTTCGTCCTCGGCGAACAGGCCGGGGACAATCACAAAGCCCTTCTCCTGATAGGCCGCCAACTCAGCCGCGTTGAAGTGGGGAAAATCGCCGCCAGCACCGGGGCCGGAAGTGTGGACTTCGGATTTCGTCGCCATGCCTGCCTCAATCCTTGGTTTCCGCGGCCAGTTTATGCCTACGCGAAGAGTTAGGCAAAAGATTCGCGGAGGGAGCGGCGGGCAGCGCAGGTGGCGGAGATTGCAAGCACAGCTTCGCCGCCTTGATATTACCGCGCCGACGCGCAGCCCCAACGCCGCTACGGATGGAGCGACTTCGCGAGGGCCTCGAGATTTTGCGGGTGCACGCGGATGATGCCGCCGCGGGGACTATCAATGTCCGCAATCAACAGGAAAGCAATGGAAACGATGAGTGGGAAGACTACGTGGCGGCTTGCCCTTCCCGCTACCTGGTGCGCGGAATAACCGATGAGAATATTGCAGGCAATGGCAATGGCAAACATGAGCGCCCAGGCGGCGACGGGGATGCGGTTCCACCAGGCGGCTTGCGTATAGCCCTGGGTATTGAGGACGTCGTTCATTCCGGAGACAGCGAGGGCGCCGACGGGATTGGGATTGGCGCGCCCCAGGCTTTCGACGCCGCGCCACATTTCGGCTTGCAGGCGAGCCTCCTCGGCGTCGAGTTGCCGACGGTGGCTTGGATCACGGTCCTGATAGTAAGTGATGCGCAGGTCAACGTATTCGCGGAGTTTCTGTTGCAGCGCCGGGCCAACCGGGCTGCCCAGCAAATCAATGCGGAGGTATTCCGTGCCTATGGCGTTGGCCTCTTCTTCTTCATAGTTCTTCCGCTGGTCGTAGCGCGTGATGGCCATGGAAAAAGTGAAGCCGATAATGAGGCCGAGAAGCGTCAGAGCAGCGGCAACGATGACGCCTAAATCCGCCTGCTCGGCTTCCGACATCGCGGGCCGCCGCTTTTGAAGGATGGAGCCCAATCGGGCGGAGGCCCACAGCCCAAGGAAAGAGAGAATGAACACGATCACGGGGAAATTCATGAGGTGCATATAGTACAACCTCCGGGGCGGGTTCGGCACCGCGGTGGGCAGGAGCCGCCTGTGGCAATCCGCCGCAGAAGCAAGGAATTCCAGTCCCCCCGCGGCGATTCAGAGCTTGGAATATTGTGAATTGTCGGTCTGAATCTTGAGCTGTTTGGCGACGCTTTCGACGATCACGCCGGAGACGTGGCTGGGGCCGCTGGGAATGCGGTCGAAGTTGACCGTCAGCTTGATGGCGTCGCTGGGATCATCGAGATAGGTGGCCACGGCGTATTGCTCCAACTGCTTTTGCGCCTTGTCGAAGATGAGGGTCACGTTGTCGCCGGGTTTCACGTAGTCCTTGATCGCCAGTTTGACCAGAGTGGAGCCTCCACCTTCGGGTGCGAGGGAGACGTTGCCGGCGGCGACGGCCGCCTGGATGGCGTCGCGGTCCGGAGGCACGTAGCGGGAGATGAGAGATTTCATGCGCTCCGCATAGTCTTGGTATTCCTCTTTCTTCTTTTCGATGACGTGCTGTTTCACGCGGCCGCCGCGCCGTCCGCCGGACTGATCCTCAGGAGCGGCGGCGGTATCGAGCGAAGTCTTCTGGGGCTTGCCGTCGGGCCCGAGGCGGACCTGGTAGTGCTGCTGCTTTTTCTGTTCGCCCTTGAGAAAGATCGTGACGGTCTCGACCCAGGTGTACTGGGCGAGTTCCTGTTTGTTCTTCGCCATCGATTCTTTCAGGTCGGCAACGCGGCTTTGCAGTTCCGCTTGTTGGGCGAGCAGAGGTGCCGCGAAGATCGCAGCGGCCACAACGGGGAGACTTAAGAGCGCAAGAAGCGCACTCCACCTTGATAGCAAACTCGAGCGAGCGTTCATGTGTATTCTCCGAGGACGCGACAATTTTTATTTGGGAGGAAATTTTTTCAGGAGTTTGGCCATGGCCTTGTCCAGGTTTTTCTGGGTTTTTTCCTGGCTGGCCCCGGAATCGATGGACTTGGTGGCGCGGCCCTGCCACACGAGCTTCTTCGCCCCCGGATCGTAGAAATCGAGAACGATGGTGCCAACGCTGATGGTCTGGCTGGTGGCGGTGCCCATGCCACCAAAGCGGATGCCGCCGCCCATGCCATAGCCGGTCCATTCACGCTCGTGGCCGATGGCTGTTTGATAGGCAACAATCAGATCGGAAGATTCACCATCAACTTTCGTGAAGCCCTTGGCGGCGAGTTGCTGATCCACGGATTGCTTGATTTCGGCGTCCACGATCTGGTTGGGATGCACGGCGTCCTTGATGCTTCCCCACCGATAGGTTTTGTATTTGGAAAAGTCCGTGCCCGGCATGTAGTTGGAAGAAACGTCTTGCGCGAAGGCCATACCGGCAGTAAGGGCAAATGCCAAGGTCAACAGGGCCATCGAAAGCAGCGTGCGGAGTCGGTAGAAAGACAATTGCAATCTCCTTCGGGAGGTTAGTCGAACGCGGGGATCGGATGGCGGGGATCCCTCGTGCAGCCGTCTGAGGGAGTTATACGTCTGGCGGGATTGCTTGTAAAGGAGAAATGGAAACGGGGCGGAAAAAAACGAGTGGGTCGGGATTACGGATACTGAAATCAGATATCGGATATCACGAGGAGAGGGGGTGCAACGCGGGTTGGGCGTCGCGGTAGGTGCGCCACGCCAGCCAGGCCATGGTGGCGAGCAAGCCGAGCCAACCAAGGACGCGGACGAAGTGGCCAATCTGCAGATCGTGGTCGAGGATGCCCCATTGGCCGAAGAGCAGCGTCCAATCGCCGATTTCGGCGTTGACCAGCGGCAAGGACTGCGAGCGCGCGTCCTTCATGTACGTGCCGACGTAGAGAAAATTCTCGAAGAACCAGAAGGAAGAGAACGCAAAACCGAGGCTCTGGCCATGGAAATAAAAATACGCGCCGCAGAGCAGCGGAACGAGGAGTTCGCCGAGCGTGCCACCCAACAGCATGATGGTGTGGCCTCCCCAACTGAAAAAGAGGTGGCCGGCTTCGTGAATCATCAGGTTGACGAAATCGGGAAAGAGAAAGCCGGAGGTGTTGCGAAGCGCGTAGAGGAGAAAAAGCGCGAAAACGGCAAGCCAAAAGAGGCCCGCGATGCGCGAGATGCGGTCCCAGGGCCGTGGCTCGGGGAAAGAAAACTCCATTGGTGCAGGGTAGCAGGGCGGGATTCGGCGCAGGGCACGGGCGAGCGAGGAGTTTCAAAAAGACAACGAGGGCTGGAACGGGAAGCGCATCAATCTTCCGTCGAGGGTGCGGCCACCGGCCCGCCGGTGATGAGGCGGGCGTTGCGGCTGAAGCTGAGGTAAAGAAAGCCCCACTGAATCATGACAAGGATGCGGCTCTGGAATTCGACGATATAAAGAAGGTGGATGAAGACCCACACGAACCACGCGGGGAAACCGGAAATGTGAAATCCGAAAATGTTGGCGACGGCGGCGGCGCGCCCGATGACGGCCATGTCTCCCTTGTTGAAATAACGGAAGGGGCCGATGGAGCGGCCGGCAAGCCGCGCGCGAATGGCTTTGCCGGCGTAACGTCCTCCCTGAATAGCGACCTGGGCGACGCCGGGAAGATGCTCGCCATGTTCATCGAGCGAGAGCGCGAGATCGCCGAGGACAAAAATTTCCGGGTGACTGGGAAGCGTGAGATCGGCATTTACTTTGAAGCGGCCGGTGCGATCGGTTTCGGCGCTGAGGCGCTCCGCGACTCGGCGGGCAAAGGGCGTGGCGGTGACGCCACCGGCCCAGAACACGGTGCGCGCGGGAATGTGGCCGGTCGTATCCCCGCGCTTGAAGCTGACGCCGTTGTCGTCAATGCCGGTGGCCATGGCGTCGGGCATCACTTCGACACCGAGATTCTTCAACAGCTTTTCGGCCTTCGCCGAAAGATTGGCGGGATAGGTGCCCAGGACGCGCGGGCCTCCTTCCATCAAAACGATGCGGGCCTCCTGCGGACGGATGCGGCGGAAATCGTGCTTGAGGGTCTCCTGCGCGATTTCTGCGAGGGCGCCGGCAAGTTCGAGTCCGGTGGCGCCGGCCCCGATGATCACGAAGTTGAGCCAGGCGCGGGCCTCTTCGTCGGATTCGGCGCGCTCGGCGCGTTCGAAGGCGTAGAGCAGTTTGTGGCGCATGGCAACTGCTTCCTCGACGGTTTTCAGCGCGGGAGCGCACTGGCGCCACTGGTCGTTGCCGTAGTAGGAGGTCTGCGAACCGGTAGCGATGATAAGCGTGTCGTAAGGAAACTGGCCGCCGTCGGCCAGAAGAACCCTTTTGGCGGCGGGATCAATGTCCACGGCTTCGCCCAGAAGGACTTCGACGTTTTTCTGGCGGCTGAAGACAGCGCGAAGCGGCGCGGCGATTTCCGCGGGCGAAAGCGAACCGGTGGCAACCTGATAAAGGAGTGGTTGGAAAAGGTGAAAATTGCGCTTGTCGAGGAGGGTGATCTCAACGTTGGCGCGCTTGAGGGTTTGCGCGGCGACAAGCCCCGCGAAGCCACCACCAAGAATCAGGACGCGGTGCGGATCAGCCATGAAGCCTCTTCGCGCAGAGAAGCGGCGCGCCTGGGATTCGCACGGGCATCATTGCTACCATAAGAGTTCGATGCCATGACACACCCCGAGGAGACAACCGATTTCCGGCAGGAGCGGCAGGCACTGCGGCTGCTGTGCTCGAATCTGATTCGTCCGCAAACGCGTCTGGAGCTGTGCAACCTCCTGGCTCCTTCCCTCTTCCAAGATACCTTGCATCGCGTGGCGTTTGAAGAGATTCAGAGCGCGGGGCCGATTCCCGCCGCGCGTCTGCGCGAGGCGCTGCCCGGGCGGATCACGAACCGGGGCTTTCCAGATTTCGAGTTGTTGGGATTTCTGGGGGAGAGCGCGGCGAGCGAGGCGGAGATTGAGGAGCTGTTCATGAGCGTGCTGCGGCTGATCCGGCTCGGAAATGGAAACGACGAATTCGAGTTTCCAAATTGATCGCGAAATCCAACTGGTTGCGAGCTACGTATCTGGCGGAGCCGCTGGCCTTCGCGGCGTTTGTGGGAATGTATATCTGGCACTGGCAGGCGGAATGGCCGGAATCGTGGTGGGTGATGGCGGCGTGGCTGGTGCTGAGCGCCGCGCTGCGGAGAGACACGCCGAAGACGCTCGGATGGCGAGCGGACAATCTGTGGCCGGCTGCGAGGCGGGCGTTTCTGTTTTTCGTGCCGGCGGCAGTGACGGTCTGTGCGGCGGGAATGTGTCTGGGGGCGCTGCGGCGTCAGCCGGTACATCTGCTGGAGCCGCGGCGGTTCGCGGGCTATCTGGCGTTTTGTGTGTTGCAGCAGGTGGCGCTGAATTCCTTTGTGGCCAACCGGCTGCTGCGCTTTTTTGACGGCGCGTGGCCGGCGGCGGCGCTGGCGGGGATGATTTTCGCGTCGCTGCACTGGCCAAATCCAGTGCTGGTGCCGCTGACGCTGATCGGCGGTGTGGCAATGGCGTGGCTCTTCGCGCGGGAGCGAAATATTTTGCCGCTGGCGTTGGGGCAAGCGATCTTAGGCGCGCTGGTGTGGTGGGCGTTTCCCCTGGCGTGGCACCATTCGATGCGGGTGGGGCCGGGGTATTGGGCGTTCCATTTGTAATGGGAACGGCGCGTTGGCGTTGAACACGGCCCCAGCCCGGAATGGGACAGGATGCCGAAGTGAAAAGCCATCACAGGAAAAAGTGATGAAAGTCACACAGGACTGTGGCATCTGACGCAGGAATCACCGAGTTGAAACACTCGCGTGACGGGCGAAGCGCACCAGCCGGGAAATAAGTGGCTTGCAATAAAGGGGATACGGGAGTGTTGCAAAATTCCCCGGTTTGCCCACAAATGGCACGCCGTGTGCCTTTCTCCTTCGCGTTCACGCAAACACTCGAACGCCGCACAGCGGAAAGGAAACTCCACATGCCAAGCGCAATGGTTGCGGAAAAACCCCAGACAATGGCGTTTCGGACGCCGGTGACCACAGTCCGGCGGCCGGGCGCGCTGCACGGGCTGCCGCCGGGCGAGAACTGCGCGGTCTGCCGGATGCAGAACCAGGGCTTTTTCTGTCGCATGTCCGACCCGGCGACCCGGGAATGGGACCGCATCAAGCATGTGACGTCGTATCCGGAAGGCGCGCTGCTGTGCATGGAAGGCGAAGCGGCGCGGGGCGTGCATGTCCTGTGCCAGGGGCGCGTGAAGCTGCTGACAACGAACAGCGAAGGAAAAACATTCATCATGAAGATCGCGCAGGCGGGGCAAGTGTTCGGGCTGAACTCGATCGTGACCGGGCGGCCGCACGAAGTGACGGTGGAAACGATGCAGCCTTGCACGTTCTCATATGTGAACAAGGAAGATTTTCTGCGGTTCATCCACGAATACGGCGACGCGTGCATGCGCGTGGTGCAGCAACTGGGACAGGAATGCCATTCGGCGTATGAAGTGATCCGCGCGCTGGGGCTGGCGAGCTCGGTTTCCGAGAAGCTGGCGAAGTTTCTGCTGGGCTGGTCCGCGGAAGGAAAAGAAAGCGCGGGCGCGGTGCGCGTGAAGCTGGCGCTGACGCATGAAGAGCTGGCGCAACTGATCGGCTGTTCGCGCGAAAGCGTTACGCGCACGCTGAGCGATTTCAAGCGGCAGAAGCTGGTGGAACTGAACGGCTCGACGCTGCTGGTATGGAATAAGCCGGGGCTGGAATCCCTGGCCGCGATGTAAGCGAAGCAGTTTCCCGTAGTTATTCCCGATGCATGGCTGTTGATCCTCCGCCGGGGGCGCGCTGCGCTCCCGGTTTTTCTTTTGCGCGCACCGAGCAAAGCGCCGGAAAAGGGATTCGGGAGTTGACATCTGCAGGGCGCGGCGTTAGCGTGAGGTTTCGCTGTGCTCCGCTCTTGCAGCCGCCCACCAGGAGTTCCTTGATACCTTTGCAGTAAGCGCGCGTGCAGCCCCGCTGTCTCCGCGATTGATTTGGATTCCGGAGACGCCGATTGTGCAAGCCATCCGTGGGGCGCGCTCGAGGGGCTAAGAGGGGCTAAGCGGGAAAGTTCAGAACGTCGAGGCCCTGCCATGGAAGTCACGAAATTCCGGTCACAACTGGCTGTTGTTTGGGAACAAGCATCCGCACGCCTTCGAAGCGCAATGGAGATGCTGGCGAGATTGCGTGTTGGAAGCGAGGAAACGCTGAGGAAGGCGCGCAGCAAGTCGCAAAAATACTGGAATCTGGCAGAGCCTCACTTGCAGAGAGCAATGCTTGCCGCAAAGGAGGCCCTTAGGGCCGCGCAAGCCGATATCGCCGACGGATCGAAGCAGGCGGCCATGCATCTTGGGAAGGCACGAGTGCGGCTGGCCGATTTCGGAAGGAGGGCGGCGAGCAGAGCCGTCGTCGCACGCCACGAAGCGGAAAAATATTGGAACACGGCCAGGACAGGCACGCAGAGGGCGATGATCGCCGCCAACCAAACGATGGGTGCGTTGCGAGTCGAAGCCGCCTTCCGATCCAGGCAGGCGGCGGTGCAGCTTGAAAAGGCACAACATGCGCTGGCGGATGCGGGAAGGAGTACAGCCGCTCGAGTCGGAGCCGCTCGCCGCGGATTAGAGAACGAACTGGATAGGGTGGAGGCCAGTTTGCGAAATGCAGCCGTCGCCACGACCGAGAAACTCACGAGCGTGGGATCCGGAGTTTCGGACGCGGCCGGGCGGACTGCGGCTAGCATGGCTGGAGCTGGCCGCGTTGTGGCCAGTGCCGTGAAGAACGTGATTGAGAAGCCCCGTCGGTTGCGGGAGGCGCGGCGCGCGAAGGAAGAGGAACTGCGCGAGTTGCTGGTGGCTTCCGGCGACGGGATCGTGGTTACCGATGACAGCCGGCGCCTGGTGGTTGCGAACTCGCTTGCGCTGGAAATGCTGGGAATTTCCGAGTTCAACATGAGGCAGTTCACGATTGACGCGTTCGTGGAGCATGCGGACCAACTGGCAGCAGAGCGAAACGGCTCGACCATTGAGGCGGACGAAACAAGCCGCAAGCAACGCAAGATCCGAAGGCTGGACGGCGGGCTCCGCCTCGCGGACTGCGAATATGCGGCGGAGTTCGTGCCGAAGCGCCATGTCTACACGTTCCGGAACATCGGACCATATCGGCTCGCTCCGTTCGGAGTTGCAGGAAGAAGGGCGCGAACGAATAGCGGCGGCAATGTACAAGCTAAAGCAGCTCCCTTCCCACGGGTGGCGCAGGAAGCCAAGAAGCTGCCGAGGCATGGGGTCAGGCCAGTCGTCTAAGCCAATTTTGGGTGGCAAGCTAGGCCCGGCGGGTGGCTAGCGAAGCACCTTCTATCCTCGAACCGCATTCCGAGAGCGTGGTACTGGGACCAGGCGCCAGGCGCGGACCTCGGCCATCCACAAAATTCGACAAAACTTCGGGAACTTAAGCGTGGGGGTGTCCGTATAGCTGGGATAAGGAGAACCTCCATGAACTATTTTCGGGGATGCCTCATTGTGAGTTTCGCGGCCGTGTGGGCAGCGACTACCCTTTTCGCAGGAACCGCGCTGGCACAGAGCGCTGCAGAGGGAACCAGCGCAAAATCGGAACAGTGGATCCACGTGCGCGTGGAGAACAAACAGGACCATGGAGAGACAGTGCGCGTGAACGTGCCGGTGGAGATGGCAGAAAAGGTGCTGCCGGCAATTAATAAAGACCGGCTGCACGACGGCAAAGTCCGGATCGATTCGGCGCACCTGAACGACGTGGACCTGCGGGCGATTCTGGATGCGGTCCGCAGCTCGAAGGATGGCGAATATGTGACCGTCGAGAGCCGTGAAAATAATGTCCGCGTGGCGAAGAAGGGCGGGTATTTGTACGTCCATGTGACTGACCGGGGCGATTGGGAAAAGGGAGCGTCGAAGGACGCGGCGAGCGCGGGCAAGGCGGCGTCCCACGAATCCAAGGTAGAAGTGAAGGTGCCGATGAAGGTGGTGGATGCGCTGCTTTCGGCCGGGAAGGATGAATTAGATTTGGTGGCCGCGCTGCGGGTGCTTTCGGCGCATGGAGATACCGACCTGGTGACCGTCAACGACGACGAAAACATTGTGCGGGTGTGGGTGGATTCCAAGAACGCGTCGGATTAAGCGAGCACGATAAGGGAAAATCGGAATACGAAACGCGTGGCGGTCGGGCCAGAGAGGGCCGCCACGAGGAGGCTGGCATGCTGATAGTGGCTAAGCTTGCGCTGGGCATGGGTGCGACGCTGGCGATGGCGGGGGCCTACGTCTTTCACGAAGGCGTAATCCGCGTGGACGTGGACGAACACCAGGTGGGCGGAACGCGCGTGCATTTCTGGGTCCCCGCGACGGTGGTTTCGACCGGGATGCATTTCGTGCCGGACAACAAGATGCGGGAAGCGGCAGCGAAGTTGCGCCCGTACCTGCCGGCGCTACGTGAGGTAGCCAAGGAACTGGACAAGTATCCGAATGCGGAACTCGTGGACGTTTCCGACGCGCAGGATCACGTGCGGGTGGTGATGGAGAACGGGAAGCTGCGGATTGACGCGGTGAGCGGCAACGGCGACGTGGTACATCTGAGCGTGCCGGCGGGCGTGCTTCGGGATGTGGCGGAGGAATTGGAGTCGAAGGCGCCGGGAGTCTGAGAGCGAGTTGTCGGCTATTTGTTGCTGGCTGTTAGCTGTTAGACGACGGGGATACCGGGAATCGCTCGGCCGCTAGCGGTTTCCGGGCCATTCCGATATAGCCGCCATTAAGTCTGGAAGTAGACTTCGTCCTGGAGGGATTGCTTGGTCCAGCCGGCGCGGAGAAGAATGCCGCGCCCGGTTTCGACCATGCCAGGATGGCCGCACAGGTAGGCGGTAGTTTCCTCCGGCCGGAGTTTCCAGAGCTCAATATATTTGCGAATGAGATCGTCCACACGGCCGACTTCCCCGCGCCATTCCGGATTGTCCCAGGCACGGCTGATGGTCGGGACGTAGGTCAGCCAGGGAACTTCGGAGACGAGTTTTTCCAATTCTTCCCGATAACCAAATTCGCGGGCGTAGCTGGCCCCGTGGAGGCAGAAGAGTTTGTGCTCGCCGGGCATAGGGCCCACGCCGCTTTTCCAATCCTGATACAACGTGCGGACATAGCTGACGTAAGGAGCGACGCCGGTGACCGTGGCGAGCAGCAGGTGATTCTTGCGGCCGCTGCGGAGGTCGAGCGTGAAGCGTCCCTTGGCGAAGCGACGAAGCAACAGCGGCGCGCCGGCATCCATGGCATGTAAGAGCGGCGAGAGCTTTCCCTCCGTGACGCGTTCGACAAAAAATTCCAGCGCGGATTCATAGGGAGAGGAGCAGATGGAGTACGCGCGCTCGATGCGCTTGTCGTCCACTTCGACGCCGAGTGTGGCGTATTGCCCGGCAAGGTAGCTGAATGGGGCGCCCGGATCGACCTTGAGGACGAAGAGGTCTGGCGCAATATCACGGCGATCGAGGATACGAGCGGGAAGAAACTTCTCCGGATTCGCGACCAAGCAAGCCCCCACATGTAGGATGCAAGGCGAGGGAAAACGATACAGGGGCACGGGTTGGGAGGCAAGGACGAAAAGTTGACAGCCGTTAGTTCTCAGTTTCGGATGGGAGACGCGGGTGGATTTCCGCGCCTCCTATTCTTACTTTCAAGGCTCCGCGCTCACTGTGGGGATTGCTGGCGGCGCTGCTGCATCTGCTGCATCATTTCCTGCATGTCAAATTGCTTGACGGGGCCGGTGATGCGGTCAGGAGCGTTGTCGAGGGTTTTCACGAGGAGTTCGGTGCCGCCCTTGGGGCTGACGGACTTGACCATGCCGAAGGGGACGACTTTGTCGCTAGTCCAGACGTCGGCGTTGGTCTTGTCGTTGTGCCAGTGATCGCAGGAGAAGGTGCCGGCGGGAACGGTGATGGATTCCGTGCCGACGGAATGCCAGTCGTTGAAATTATCCTGCATTTTCTGCTGGTGCGCGGCGTTCATGTGCATGGGCATCTCCATGGCCTGCTGGCCCGGCGGCTGAATGATCATGCGATGAATCTGAAAGTCGTCGGGAGTGATCAGGCTCTTGCCGACAATGGTCTTGCCTTCCTCGGAATTGGAGTACACCTGCATCCAGTAGGCGGTTTTGCCGTCCACGGTTTCCTTGCCGACGATGGAAAGCTCCATGGTGCGGGGCTTGGAATCCTTCGTCGTGTCTTCGTAGACCGCCCCTTTGCCAATGACGGGATGAAAGACCTTGGTGATGGCTGGCGGCTTGAACAAATCCATGCCCATCTGGGCGTGAGCCGGAACTGGAAGAACGAAACAGACCGCGGCAAACATTGCCAGGACGAGACAACCGCGCTTCATGGAATTCTCCTTGTAGGACCGTGGGCGGCGAGCCCGGGATTAGAGTTCGGGCTGCTTACTACTGTTGTTCATATCAGGTCCAGCGTGGAGGGCGCAATCGGAGCGTTGTGCAGGGTTGTGCAAAAGCAGAATAGTGGGGAGGAGAGGCTTTATTCGTAGGCGAGGGCTTCGACCGGGTCAACACTGCTGGCGCGGAACGCGGGAACCGCCGCGCCAAGGGCCGCACCGATCAGCGCCAATCCCAGCGAGCCGAGAACCCAACCTGGAGTGATGAGAATCGCGAGGCCGGGATTGGCTTGCTTCAGGATGGCTTTCGCAAGAAAGGTGACGCCGATGCCGAGGAGACTTCCGGCAACGGTGAGAGCAGCCGTTTCGCTGAGAAACATCTTTACGACGTCGAGGCGCGAGAAGCCGAGAGCCTTGAGGATTCCGATTTCACGCGTCCGCTCAAGGATCATGGTGTGCATGTTCATCAGGACGACGAGGAAGCTGATGATGACACCGAGACCGACCATAGTCCGGATGAAGGGCTTCAACTCCGGGAGGCTGGACGAATTCATCAGCGAGACGTACTCGGCCATGGAGCGCACGCGGTTTTGCGGATCGAGCTTGAGGATTTCGGCGCGGGCGGCTTCGGTGTTGCCTTTGGTGCGGACGAAGACCATCGAGACGTGGCTGTCGGCGCCGATGACTTCCTGGCCGGTCTTGAGCGGGATGAAATAGCGCGCGCCTTTGCCGTGGGCGACGATGCCGACGATCTTGAACTGATGATTGATCAGGGTGACGTTGTCGCCGACTTTCAGGTGCCGTGTCTGCGCGATAATGTCGTCGGCGAGGGCGTCGTCGGGGCCCTCCATGGGTCCGCCGGCGCGGAAGATGAAACCCTGGCTGAGGGCGTTGAAGCGTTTGTAATCAATACCATAGATGATGATGAGCGTTTTGGGGTCGGAGACCACGAGCGTCGGGGCAGTTTCATCCACGTCGGGAAGCTTGGCGATTTCGTCGCCGATCGCTTCCGGCATGACGGCGCTGGAAAACGCGAAGAAGATGGAGGAGTTGGGGGGTTGCACGAGAAGATCCGCACCGACGCCTTCGACGCGCTTGCCCCATTCGGAAATGATGCCGCTGGTCATGCCAACAATCATCAAAACGAGCACGACCTGGATGGCGATGGCAACGATACTGAGTGCGCAGCGAAGCGGGCGCGCGGCGAGATTTCCCCAAAACATGCGCAGCAGGGAAAAAGGACCTTCGTAGGATTGCTGCATAGGTGTTCGTGCCAATGTAGCATCGCGGAAGGCAACCGGTCAAAAGTGAAGCGGGAGGAGTTCTAGCACGAAAGCAACCGAAGCGCCGTGGGAAAGATTTATTTTTTGTTAAGTTTTCAACACAAATGTTGAAAAGTTTGTGGAAAGGACGCAGAAGACGCTGGCTAACTCCACAAAATTCAATGCGATGATGCGGATTGCACAACTTTGGTGCAATGGCGGCGGGACGAAAAACGGCGCGCGTGATTTCCTCCCGAAAGTGTGATGTGAATCACGGAGATGCAGGGCCAAGCGCACAAGAAAAGCGAACGAAGAGCTTGGCATCTGCAAAGGAAACTGGACCGAAGCAGACGGCTTTGCGCGCCGAGTCAGTTTTTTCGGCAGGCCAACTGCATGCGTGTCGAGACAAGGGAGCGAATTACTTGAAGAAGGAACTCAGTACCACTTGGGCGGCCGATCGAGATGAATCTTGATGGACTGCCTGACGTCGGTGATTTCGTACCAGCGGCCATACGGCTTCCAACCATCGGCGACAATCTGTATGAGGACACGGCCAGTCGGCGGGTCAGGAACATGCGCGACGCCATTCGCGTTTGTCTTTACGTTCAACTCGAGCTTTTTGTCCTTCAGCAGATGCTCTTCTTCGGTTTTGACGTAGACGCTGGCGTTTTCGACGGGCTTGTTGGCGTCGCCACCGGTGACTTCGATGGTGAGTCGGGGGATCGGTTGCGGCTCGGTCTTCGGGGGGCTGTTTTTTTGCTGCGCAAGGCCTGCGGCCGCAAGCGCGAGAGGGAGAACCGCAACAGCAAGCCAACGCCAGACTTGAGGTGATCGCATGGCCATTTCCAAAAATAGTTTGGCGGGAAACCCGGCGCGGGTCAAGCCAAAGCGAAGAGGCCGCAAGGCAGTGAGCCGGACGGCAAGTTGTTAAGAGAAACCGCGCAACAACGAACGCGGGAGCGATTGACTGATCCGGCAGGCTCTTGTAAGTATGGTGGGCTGCGAAGCGCGGGAATTTCGAGGAGAAGATATGGGATTCGCAACGAACGCGATACACGTGGGCCAGGAGCCGGATCCTTCGACGGGGGCGGTGGTCGCTCCGATCTATCAGACCTCGACGTACAAGTACGAGGAATTGGGCAAGGCCAAGGAAGGGTTTGATTATGCCCGGACGAATCACCCGAACCGCAAGGCGCTGGAGCGCACGGTGGCGAAGCTGGAAGGCGGGCATGCGGCCTACGTATTCACTTCGGGGATGGCGGGGATTGACGCGGTGTTCCGGTTGCTGCGGCCCGGCGACCACGTGGTGCTTTCGGAAGCGGTGTACGGCGGCGTGTACCGGCTGAGCACGCAGTTGCTGGTGCATTTCGGGCTGGAGTTCAGCTTCGTGGATACGACCGATCCCGCGGTGGTGCTGGGCGCGATGCGGCCAAACACGAAGATGCTGTACATCGAGACGCCGACGAATCCGACGCTGCGGATTACAGACATTTCGGCGATGGCCAAGCTGGCGAACGAGCGGCGCATTACGTTGGTGGTGGACAACACGTTCATGACGTCGTATTTGCAGCGGCCGATTGAGCTTGGGGCGCACATCGTGGTGCACTCCATGACGAAATACATGAACGGGCACAGCGACGCGACCGGCGGGGGAGTGATTCTCACCCGTCCGGAGGATGCGGAGAAGATTTACTTCACGCAGAAATCAGCTGGGGCCGGGCTGGCGCCGATGGATTGCTTCCTGGTGTCGCGCGGATTGAAGACCCTCGCGGTGCGCATGCTGCAGCACAATGCCAACGGATTAGCGGTGGCCCGGCATCTCGACGCGCACCCCAAGGTTCGCAAGGTCTATTACCCAGGATTGGCGTCCCATCCGCAGCATGAATTGGCGCGACGGCAGCAGAAGGGTCCGGGCGCGATGATTGCGTTTGACCTGGGCGACGAGGGCGCCGCCCGGCGGTTTCTGAATCAGGTGAAGATCTGCACCCTGGCGGAGAGCTTGGGCGGAGTGGAAACGCTGATTTCCCTGCCCGCGCAAATGACGCATGCTTCGATGCCCAAGGAGATGCGGGACAAGATTGGGATCACGGAGAGTCTGGTTCGGCTGAGCGTGGGCATCGAGGACGTGGAGGATGTTATGGCGGATTTGGATCAGGCGCTTCTGTACGTCTGAGGAAGTTATGAAATTGAAATGTAAGAAAGCCGGATTTGACCGCCTGAACGTGGCCGCTACAGCGATGAGGAGAGCCAGCGGAGATAGGCTCGGGAGCCGGAGGAGATGGGCAGGGAGATAAATTCCGGTGTGTCGTAGGAGTGGAGGCGCAGGACTTCCCTTTCGAGAGCTTTGAGGCGGCGGGTGGTGGTCTTGATAAGCAGGAGATGCTCGCGGGCGGTTTCGACTTTCCCCTTCCAGCGATAGATCGATTCAATTGGGGCGGTGTGGATGTTTACGCAAGCGGCGAGGTGTTTTCGGACGACGGCGTGGGCGATCTTTTTGGCCTCGGGGAGCGAGGCGCAGGTGACGAGGACGATGCGGCATGGCGTCGGCATGGGTGATTGCTGACGGTAGTTTAGCGGATTTAGGAATGATGAGCTTAACGAAGAGACGCGGAGAACGCCGAGGGAGCGCGGAGGAGCGGCGAAGCAAGCTCAGCTGGAATGGGTTTGCGGACGAAGAGAAGGCAAATCGCCTGGGCGGGGATATTGTTGACGCTTCGGCACTTTGCGCGAGGAAAGTTGTATCACTCCACCGTGCCTTGCCGCAGAATTTCCACCCAGGGGAAGCTACGCACGTTCCATGATCGAGCAGAAGCCCAAAATCACCGACAAACTGCTGCACTTTGCGCCGCACCTGATGGTGGTGTTCGTGGCCGTTTTACTGGTACACGATGTTCTCGGGACGCACGGCTACCTGGCGATGCGGCAGAAGCAGCGGGAACTGCAAAAAGTCCGGCAGCAGCTGGAAAAGCTGGACAAGGAAAACGCGCAGCTTCAGCAGAGCGTGCAGGATTTGAAGAGCGACCCGGAAACCATCCGGAAGATTGCGCGGGAGCAGTACGGCCTGGCGGCCCCCGGCGAAACGATCATCAAGTTGCCGGCGCCGAGGCCGGCCGAGCCACCGACTGTGAAACCTTAGTCTTCCCCTTCTTGTAGCGCGTGCGCAGGATCGAAAGCGCAAGCATCGCGAGAAAAATCACCAACAATCCAAACGTGGCCTTGGGAATGGAACAGGCGCGCTTCGGCAGGATGGAAAGTCCGCCGTAGACGAACTGGATGTGCACCCAGTAGACGAGCAGCGAAGTGACGCCGAGTTGAATTGCCGGGCTGAAGCCGATTTGCGCGAAGCCCCAGCGGCACCAGCCGTACACGAGGGACAGAATAATCAATAGGACACCGCAGCGCATGAGAAGAAAATTAGGATTGGAGTGCCAGTAGTCGTAGACGGCGTAAAGATGAATCGGCGAGGCGTCGAAGAGAATCGAGAGCACGCACGCGGCGATGCCGGAGAGTCCGAGCAGGCCGAAGAAGAGCGTTTCGCGGCGGCGCGCGAACGGCGTGTAGACCAGAAAGCCGACGGCGAGCCCGGCAAACGCGAACGCGGACCATGGAAATAGCGGGAACAACCAATGCTGCGGCGCCTGAAAGATGTGCACACCGTTGATGTAGGACTCCAGCGGCCAGGGGAGGAGGCGCGGGCGGTACGTGGTCCAGAGCGGCGGCGTGAGCATGGCCACGAGCGTGGCGGCAAAGAGGCCGCCGACAATGCCTCTTGTGCGCGAGGCGCCGATTTCCCACGCGGCGGTGAGCCAGCACAGGAAGGCCATGAGGATCATCGAAAGGCCAAGAATGTTGAGGATGTCCACGCGGAGGAGATCGGTCCAGGGAGCGGTCTTGAAGCCGAGAGCGTACTCCTGAATGCGGAACAGGAGGCCGAGGCCAAAGATTTCCGCGCCTCGCAACGCGGTTTGCTTGACGATGGCGTTGCGTGCAATTCCCTTTGCGCGGAGGCGCTCGGTGACTAGAGCCATGGAGACTCCCGCCAGAAACAGGAAGAGTGGGGCGGGGAGCGTGCCGCCAAGTTGCGATAACTTGTAGAGCGCCGAATCGCGCAGGTCTGGGCGGAGCCAGGAGTCGTAACAGTGCGTCTGAAACATCAGCAGGCACGCGAGGCCGCGCATCCAGTCGATGTAGGTGAGGCGTTGCATGGGCGGTAGCTGGCCGGTGCGGAAATTGGATATCCGAGATCAGATATCAGCGAGCGGAAAATCAGAGATCAGATATCAAGAATCGGATATCAGGAAAAGAATAACAGCGAACGGACGGTGGGTGGAGAGAGTTTTCCGTCTTTGGCTTTAAGTCTTAAGCTCCAAGTTTTGAGCATAGAGCCTGATGCCAGATTTTTGGTTTTAAGCGATTGGTTCCTCTCATCTGTTCGCTGTGATCTGCTCGCCGGTCGCTGTTATCTTTAAATGCGCGATCGAAGAGTTGAGCCCTGATATCTGATTCCCGATATCCCCTCTGCTTCGAACGCTATCGTTCACCATGCAATTCACTTCTCAAAGGCGGGATAAACGACAGCGATGAGGCAATGGAGTATTTGGGCGGTCCTGGGACTTTGGGCGGGACTGACGCTGGGCGGCACGTTGTATGCGGCCCTGCAGGGGTACAGGGGGCGGGCGTTCGCGGCGACGGCAGCGACGTTTGCGATTTTGCTGTTGGCGATGCTGCTGTTTGCGGCGCGAGGAGCGGCGGAAGGCCTCTCTGGAAGACTCGGTGTGGCGGGCGGGTTCGGGCTGGGCGCGGCTCTATTTGTAGTGTTCGTAATCTACCTCGTGGGGACCGGAACGTTCGGCGTCGCCCGTGCCGCGGCGATGGCCACGTTTATTTTTGTGCCGTTGGGGCTGGCGGCATCCGCCGATGGTGCGTCGCCAGGCGCGTGGCAGGACTTCCTCAACATTGGTGGCGTGTGGGCGTTCGTGAAGTTTGGGCCGACCCATTGGCTGTGGCCGTATCCCGGCGGGCGCCTCGCCTATGTGTTTACGGTGCTCATGGCCGTGAACGTGGCGCTGGCCGCGTTTCTGGTGGTGCGGCGCGCGAAAGGCGTGGGCTATTGGATTGGGTGGGGCAACAATTGGGCGATCTACGTCGGCGGGGGTTTCGCGGGGTTCGCGCTAGTGGCGATTCCGCTGGGCATTTCGATGAAGTTTATCGCGTTCGCGCCGCACTGGAACGGTCCCGGCGGGTTCTTGGTGGGCTGCCTGGGGATTTTGTTTCTTACGGCGTGGCCGGAGGAGCTGCTGTTTCGCGGACTTCTGCAGAATTTCCTGGCGCGGGCGTCGAAGAGCGATTTCGCGGGCTGGTGGACGGCCTCGATGCTGTTTGGGCTTTCGCACATAACCAACCTGGGGTTCCCGAACTGGCGATACGTATTTCTGGCGGCGATCGCGGGAATTTTTTACGGGTGGGCCTGGAAGCGGACGGGATCAATTTTTGCGTCGGCGCTGGTGCATGCGGGGGTAGACGTGGCATGGCACTTTCTGTTTCGAACGATCTGAGAAAGAAAGACTAACCACAGAGGGCAAGGAGGAGCGCGGAGAGGTTGCGCTTGGGACGGCTAAACAGCCTCATGGACAGAGTGGCCTCAATCGGGGAACCAGTTGCTGCGATAAGCGATCCACCAGCTGATGGCCATGATCGGGACAGTGGCGATGAGGGACCAGACGAAGGGCAGCGTGAAGTCGGCGACGAGTCCGATCGCGGCGAACAGCATCCAGAAGACCTTGCGCTGCATGAGAACAGTGTAACGCCTGGGGCTAAATCCGATAGCGTTGCAACGATTAGCTGTGCCACATGGGTTAGCGTGGGACGCGCCAGGGGATGGCGAAGCCGGGTGGGTACTGGGCAAACTGCAGGAAATAAGGTACAACGCGTACCACGCTTGGCAAGATGCCGGCGACGAGCGGAGAGGTGCAACGGTGGTACAGGACGGAATGAGCATGTCGCGGGGATTTCGTGTGCAGCGAACCGACCTTGCGGAAGGCTGCATCGTGGAATGTTTTGGTAGGCTGACGAACGACAACGTGCCACTACTGAAAGAAGAAATGCTGGCAGCTTTCGGCAAAAAGTGCCGCATCGTGCTGGATCTGAAAGAAGTGCCGATGATGGACAGCTCCGGTCTGGGCGCGGTGGTGACCCTGCACGTTTCGGCACGCACGCGTGGCTGCCGGCTGGAAGTGGTCAACGCCAGCAAGCAGATACGCGAACTTTTCAGCATGACGAACGTTCTGGGACTGTTCGAGGCCACGGGACGCCACGGCGGCAAACTGATTTAAAAGCGGCAAGGCGGGAGTTTGGGACACAGGAGCGGAACGCGTGAGCGAAGTGGAGCAGGATCTGAAGAAAGAGCGCGTGGGATTTGCCTGGAAGAACTTTGACGACCAGCAGGCGATCATTCGTGCGGTGGATTTGAAGGCGGGCTACCTGGTGACGTTTTTGCTGTTTTTCGCCGCCAGCACGATTCCACTGGGGCAGCAGGTCTTGCCGAGGCTGCGCTGGGGAAGCGGCGGTGAGAAAGCGATGTGCAGCCTGTATGTGGGGACCTATGCCGTGTTCCTGATGGCGTTCATGTGGGCGCTTTACCTGATTTCACATGTTTTGACGCCGCGAATCGCGCGGCACCACGCGAAGCCCCCTGATGGGCGCGAGTTGCTCTATTACGAACACGTGGCGCGGTATCCGAATAACGCCGACTATTCCGAAGCGATGGCCAAGGTGGGCCTGGAGGAAATGCTGCGCAACGTGACGGACCAGGTGTACGAACTTTCGCTGATCTGCAAGGTCAAGGTGGACGGCCTGCGGGCGTTTTCGCATGCGTTCAAGATCACGCTGGCGGCGTGGTTTGTCAGTACCGCAGCAGGATTTTGGATCATGACGTGGATGAAATGATCGAAATTGGAAAATGGAAAATAGAAATTAGGGCATCCCCGTGTGACCCGGCCGTGTAACCCGAAGATTACCATCGCTATTCTTGCGGAAGCAGAACGATTTTGCCGGTGATTTGCGCGTGTTCGAGCAGTTCGTTGGCCTTTGCGGCCTCGCGGAGCGGGAGTTTGGCGGCGATAACCGGCTGAATCTGGCGGGCGGCCAGGAGATCGAAGAGTTTGCCAAGATCTTCGCGGAACCAATCGGGATGCTGGTCGCGTAGAGTTTTGACGTTGTACCAGGTAGCACGCTTGCCATCGGGCAGCAGCTTGAGCAGGCCGAGCGCGGCGAAGCCAAGTCCGGCGGACAGCTTCCCTTCCGAGACTGCCGAGCTTGCCCCGTAGCCAATGAGCGCGCCGCCCGCGCGCAGGCAGCTATACGATCTCAGCCAGTTTTTCCCGCCGATGGGATCTAAAACACAGTCTAGTTTAGCGGGAGCAAGTTGCGCGATGCGCTGGACGAAATTTTCGGAGCGGTAATCGATCGGCGTGGCGCCGAGGGAAGAGACAAGCGCGTGTTTGGCTTTGGAGGCGGTGCCGAACATCCGCAGACCGACGATTTTGCCAAGTTGCAATGCGGCCGTGCCTACGCCCCCCGCGGCTCCATGGACAAGCAGCGACTGGCCGGCTTGCAGCCGCGCCACGCGATGCAACATTTGATAGGCGGTAACGTAGTTGAGCACCAGGCTGACCGCTTCGGCGGGGTCGAGCCCTGGCGGAACCGGAACCAGGTGCGCGGCGGCGACCATTGTAAATTGCGCGTAGCCGCCAATCATGGTGAGCGCGGCGACGCGCTGCCCAATCGAGAGTTCCAGTACGCCATCGCCAAGCGCGTCGATTTCGCCGACGATGTCGTAACCCGGTGTGAAGGGAAACCGCGGCGCATCCGGGTAAAGCCCGTGACGCATCAGGACATCTGCATAAGCCACGCCGGAAGCCAAATTTTTTACGCGCACTTGGCCAGGACCAGGAATCGGGGTTTCGTCCTCGACAAACTTGAGGACCTCCGGCCCGCCCTTGGCGGTGATGACCACTCGCAGATTCTTCTGAGCAGGCATACTCGTGACTCAAAAGCGGTCTTCTTTGCCTTCGGCAAGGAGTCCGGCGGCGGAGACTTTAAGTTTCTTCTCCCCAAAGCTTTTCTTCATCCGCACCGTAAAATCGGGGAGATCGCCCAACGCGCGTCGCTCGCCCCCACGGACATTCTTCCTAGGGGTAGATTTAGGAGCCTACTTCACGCCCCGCATTATTGCACTGCCCACCTCGGGTGGCCAGGATGGAACTTGAACTGCACTCAGAAAGGAAGAGGAGCGTTTCCAATGGCGGTGGCGCGCGTTATCAATCGGGGCAAAGAACAGTTCCTTACCTTTCCTAAGGAAATCATGATTAGAACCAAGCAGGTAGAGATCTTTCGACGGGGCACCGATATTGTCGTTCGTGAGAGGAAAACCCGGAGCAAGAACAAGACGGCACAATGGTCCAGCAGGCAAAAAAGATAGCGTGGCAGCCGGCAAGGAAACGCCCGCCTCAGAAGGCGGCCGCTACATCAAGCATCGGCGCCGCTCTCTGTCAGCCGGCTCGCGTCAACCACTTCGATTGCGGAACAATCAAAAACTGCATCAATGCCGAAACTCGGGTCAAACTCCACATGGAATTTAACATCCCCAGAATCTCCATTTGCTGTCGCATGAATGGCAAGGCCGAAAATGACATTTTGATGATTGAAGCCTTGCAGCTTCAGTTCCTCCAATCCTAAAAATTGTAGTGTCACCAAGGCGTGATCTTTCGTAATGAAATATCCCTTGCTGTCAATCTGGTCCGTCCTATCCCAAAGATGAATCTTCACAACCAGGCGTGGATTTCCGATTATTGCTCCCGAGGTCTGACGGGTCTCCACGAGAGATCGAACTCGATTATTTCAGCGTCGTGAAACTACGGCCATCGACCAAAAATAACGAAGATCTTTTCACTTTACCGAATTAACGATTCAACAGGGGGCATTCGGATTCAGCGGACGACGCCGGCGAGGGGAGACGAGGCAGAGGCATAAAGACGCTTGGGCATGCGGCCGGCGAGGAAGGCCTTGTGGCCGGCGACAACGGCGTCGCGCATGGCTTCGGCCATCAGCACGGCGTCGGCGGCTTCGGCGATCGCGGTGTTCATCAGGAGACCGTCCGCGCCCAGCTCCATCGCCACAGCAGCGTCGGAAGCGGTGCCAACGCCCGCGTCCACAATCATGGGAACTTCCGTGATGCGTTCGCGCAGGATGCGAAGATTCGCAGGATTCTGAATGCCCAGGCCGGAGCCGATGGGGGCAGCGAGCGGCATGACGGCGGCCGCGCCAGCGTCAATCAATTTGCGCGCAGCGATCAAATCGTCATTCGTATAGGGCAGAACGACGAAGCCTTCTTTCACCAGCACTTTCGTCGCCTGCACGAGCTGCTCGGTGTCCGGGAAAAGCGTCTGCTGGTCGCCAATGACTTCGAGCTTAATCCAGTTGGAGAGGCCGACTTCGCGCGCGAGGCGCGCGGTGCGAATGGCTTCGTCGGCGGAATAGCAGGCAGCCGTATTGGGCAGGATGAAGATTTTCTCGCGGTCAATGTAGTCGAGCAGCGATTCTTTCGACTTGTCGGTGAGATTGACGCGGCGGACGGCGACAGTAACCATGTCCGCCCCGGAAGCGGCATGTGCGCGCGCCATTTCCGGAAAGCTGCGGTACTTCCCGGTTCCAACGATCAAGCGGGAGTAGAAGGCGCGGCCGGCGATGACGAGTTGATCGGACATCAGAAGTCTCCGAGGGAATTGTAGTCCTGGGAAGGGGGTGAGGACAAACTGGTGGGAGGCCGTGGCGGCATGGGTTGGATCGCGGATGGGGACATCAGCGATCAGGTATCAAATATCAGATATCGGCCGTTAGATAGCAGCGAGCAGAAAACGGATAACAGAACGGAGAAGCAAGAGGACCGAGCAAGCTCGGCCCCTACAAACGGCGCCGCGACCTGCTGTTCGTCTTGCGTTGAACTGGGTCGGGCAGCGGCTGAAGATGTGCGACTGGGGTCACACTTGGATGTGGGCCTCGAGGAACCAGAGGTCTTTGTCCATTTCGCGGGTCATGGTGGTAAAGAGATCGACGGTGATGGCGTCGTCGAGGTCGTCCGCCTCCTGCACGGCGGTGCGCAGCGCATTGGTGAAAAATCCAACATTGTGGACCAGGAACTTCACCATTTCCGGGCCGTCGACTGCCGCGAGATCCGCTTCCTGAATGCTGGATTTTGCCGAGGCTTCGCGGACGGTGCCGTTGGCGACGCCGCCGATTGCGGCGATCCGCTCGGCGATCGTGTCAATGTGTTCTTCGAGATGCGTGGCGATGGAATCGAAGAGCAGGTGGAGCTGGTAGAAGTTCTTGCCCTTCACGTTCCAGTGGGCCCATTTCACCTGGCTGTGAACATCGATGCCGTCGGCCAGGCGAAGATTCAAAAGGCTGATGAGTGCCTGACGATTGGTTTCCGGAACACCGGCGGTGGTGGGGTAGGTGCGAATTGCTGCGGTCGCGGCTTTTGCCATGGACTTAGTCTCCTCTCGTGGAGCGATACAAAGATTTGGATGCGCGGGGCGGCCGAGAGGGTTCCGCTAATTATTATCGAGGCGAACCAAGAAGGAGATTAGTCCTGGATGACGGGACGTGGCTCGGCCACGTCGGCGTAGAGTTTGGCGATGAGTTCCTGGTACTGGTGCTCGACAACGCGGCGCTTGAGCTTCATGGTGAAGGTGAGGCTGCCGTCGGCGAAGGTGAAATCGTCGGGGAGAAGCGCGAAGCGCTTGATCGTTTCATATTGCGCGAGATGTGCGGTGAGGCGGGCGACTTCCTTTTCCATCAAGGCGTAGGTACGCGGGTAGGCGGCGAGTTCGGCGTTCGAAGAGAATTTAAGCCCTTCTTCGGCCAGCTTGGCCGCGACCGTAGCGTGATTGGGGACAATCAGCGCGACGACGAATTTGCGCTGATCGCCGACGACCATCGCGTTCAGGATGTAGGGGCTGGTCTTCAGCGTATTCTCAATGGGTTGCGGCGCGACAAATTTCCCGGCGGCTGTTTTCAGCAAATCCTTTTTTCGGTCGGTGATGAATAGATAGTTGTCTTTGTCGAGATACCCGATGTCTCCGGTTCGGAACCAGCCGTCTTCGGAGAGCACTTCGCGCGTGGATTCGGGGGATTTAAAATAGCCCTGCATCACGCACGGGCCCTTGGCAAGGATTTCGCCGTCATCAGCGATGCGAAGCTGGACGTTAGGGATCGGGCGGCCAGAACTCCCCATGCGATTCTTGGGATAGTTGCTGGTGAGCACCGGCGACGTCTCCGTGAGTCCATAACCCTGGTAGATCGGGATGCCAATGGCACAGAAAAACTCCGCGAGATCCTTGGAGAGCGGTGCGCCGCCCGAGAGGACGACGCGCAACTTCCCGCCCGTGCCCGCGCGAATTTTTGCATAAACCAGTTTGTCCGAGATGGCCCACCTTGCGCGCAGTCCAAGGCTCGCCCGCTGCTCGCCGCAGCGCCAACGGGCCGATTCGCGCGCGGTCTGCATGGCGAAATCAAAGATCTTGCGCTTTAATCCACTGGTCTTGCTGCCCTGCTCCATCAGGCGCGCGTAAATCTTTTCAAAAAAACGAGGAACCGCCGCCAGGACGGTTGGTTGAACCTCAAGGAGAGCCTGCGCAACGCTTTCCACCACTTCGACATAGGCAACGGGGATTCCATTGAAGATATAGAGGTAATCCAGCATGCGCCCATACACGTGGGCCAGCGGCAAGAAGGAAACGGCGACATCCGATTCCGGATGGAGAATCAGATCGGAGCAAGAGTCGCTGACGTTGGAACAGAAATTCGTGTGTGTCAGCATCACGCCCTTGGGTTCGCCGGTGGTGCCCGAGGTGTAAATGAGCGAGGCGAGTTGGCTGGGAAGAACTTTCGCGGCGCGGAGGCGGTAGGCGGCGATTTCCGAGGGGCCGGTGGCGGCAATCAGCGTCTCGTAGCCGAGAAATTCGGGTGGGAGATCGTCTCCGGCGCCTGCAACGATGACTTGCTGGACTTCCTTGAGCGCTTCGCGCACTGCCAGGAATCGGTGCAGTTGTTTGGCGCCCGCAATGAAGACAATCTGCGCGCCGCAGTGGTTCAGGATGTAGGACATGCGGTCCGGCGATTCGTTGAAATAAACCGGGACCGTCACGCCGCCGCAACCGCTGATGGCGAAGTCCGCGGTGTGCCATTCCGGGCAGTTGGGGGCAAACAAGCCGACGCGGTCGCCGGACTTCACCCCGAGTTCGACAAAGGCGTTCGCCAGCCCGGCGACCCGCCGAAGGAATTCCTGGGAGGCGATGGTTTCCCAGCGTTCCGGGCCGCGGAACATCTGTGCCCGAGGCGAGGGATGCTCTTCAACAGCGCTGAGAAACCGGGAAGGAAGAGTGCCGTAGCTCATTGGGAATCTGAATTTACATTATGGGGAATGTTCGTGCAACGGACGGAAAACGCAGGCGCATTGCGGCAAGCAAGCCGGGCAGAAAGAACGCGCGCGGGCGCAGTGTGATACGCTTGCAGCGGAGTTAACGGAGTAAGAAAAAACTTGGCTAAAAGCAACGCATCGTTGACAGTAATTCCCCTCGGGGGACTTGGCGAATTCGGAATGAACATGATGGCATTCCGGTTCGGCGACGACATCCTGGTGGTAGATGCAGGGATGATGTTCCCGGAGTCCGAATTGTTGGGCGTGGACCTGGTCATTCCGGACATTTCCTACCTGAAGCAGAACCGGAAGCAAGTGCGCGCCATCGTCTTGACCCATGGACACGAAGATCACATCGGGGCGCTTCCCTACATTTTGCGCGATTTGGACGTGCCGATTTACGGGTCGCGATTTACGCTCGCGCTGGTAAAAAAACGCCTGGAAGAGGCGGGCCTGCTGGATACGGCGAAGCTCTTTGAGGTAACGCCCGGCCGACAGGTGGAGATCGGTCCATTTGAGATCGAATTCATTCCGGTGACGCACAGCACCATCGATTGCGTGGCGCTGGCGATTCGAACTCCACTGGGCGTGGTGATTCATACCGGGGATTTCAAGATTGACCAGACGCCGGTGGACCATTACCAGTTCGACCTGCACGCGTTCGCGCGATATGGGAATGAAGGCGTGCTGGCGCTCTTCAGCGATTCGACGAACGTGGAAAGGCCGGGGTTCACGCCGTCCGAGCGCGTGGTAGCTCCGCGAATCGAAGAGCTGGCGCGATCGGCTCCACGGCGCGTGGTGCTTTCCTGCTTTGCCTCTTCCATCCACCGCATCCAGCAGGTGATTGACATCGCCGAGCGCGTGGGGCGCAAGGTGGCGTTTGTCGGGCGCAGCATGGTGGACAACGTGGAGATCGCGCACGACCTGGGCTATCTGCGCATACCGGACGGGATGGTGGTGCGATCGCAGGATATCCGCAGTTTTGAGCCGCGCAAGCTGATCGTGATTGCAAGCGGGTCGCAGGCCGAACCGATGTCTTCGATGTCGCGGATTGCCGTGGACAACCACCGGTTCGTAACCATCGACGAAAACGACACGGTGATTTTGTCGGCCAGGATTATTCCCGGGAATGAGAAGGCCATTTTCCGGATGCTGGACCACATGTTCCGGCGGCGGGCGCTGGTCTACTACGACAATTCGGCGGGGCCGATTCACGTCTCTGGCCATGCGAGCCAGGAAGAGCAGAAATTGCTATTGCAACTGGTGAAGCCCAAATACTTCATTCCGGTGCACGGGGAGTTCCGGCATTTGTTCCGGCATGCGGCGCTGGCCCATCAGTTGGGCGCGGTAAGCGGCGAAATCCTGCTGCTGGAAGACGGGAAGTGCGTGGAGTTCACCGAGGATGGCGCGTTCCGTCGCGATCCGGTGACCGCGGGGCGCGTGCTGGTGGATTCGGGCTCGCTGGAAGAGATCGAAGAAATTGTCGTGCGCGACCGAAAGCATTTGTCGGAGGAAGGCGTGGTGATCCCCATCATCGCCATCGATAAGCACACCGGACGCGTGGAGTCCTCGCCGGAGATCGTTACCCGCGGATTGATGAGCGAAAACGGCAACGAGATGCTGGCCGGCGCGCGGGAAGTGGTGGCCCGGACGGTGGAAACCTCGAATCTGGAAGAGCGCGCGGACTGGTCGGTCATCAAGGAAAAGATTCGCGTGGACCTGAAGCGCTACATCAACAAGCACACGTCGAAGCGCCCGCTGATTCTCCCGGTGATCCTGGAAGTTTAATCGACGCCCTGTCGAATTCAACCGCGGCTCTTTCGAGACGACAATGGGAAGTGGACCTCTCTATTCAGCTACTCTTCCGCATCGGAAGCAGCCCACATCAGAAGGAGGTCTTCCGCTATCACCCGGAAATGCACTCGTTGGGAAACGCCAACAATTCCCGGAGAGTCTCGCCGCCGGACAACTTCACGCAGATGCATGGGCATGGTGTTGCGGTCGTGAGTGACGAGGATTCTGCCGGCTTCTGCGGCGATTCGAAGCACCTCCGGACCAGCCTTCCCATCCAATTTGAAAGACTTGTGAGTTTGGAAATCGATCTAGGCTTCGAGCCGATGGACTGCTTCGAGTATCCCGACTGAAAGATTCACGTCGCAGGGGAACTACCGCCTCATTTTACTTTTTGAGGACGGAGAGTCCGTCTGGCTCGTTCCAATTTGCTAAAGAGCAGCGGCCTTTCTGCTCGGGAAACTACACGCATTTTCTCCGCCTCGCGCTCGCCTTCGGCAAGATATTTGTCGATCACGTCCCGGTTTGCCAGGTAATAAGCAAGGGAGCCGTGAACCTGCTCCAGCGTGAGGGTTGGAAAAGATTCGAGGATGCCCTCCGCGGACATTCCGTCGAGAAGTCCGTACAGGATTGAATCCAGAGAGACACGGTTGCCGAAGACGTAGTAGCCGGTTTCACGTTTTTCGATGAAGTCCTTGGCCATGGCGTTTCCTAGCGGATAGATTGACAGAATCCCCGGTGAGTGGGGCCAGTAGGCTAGAATCGAAACCCTATGGAAATGCGCGAAAAAGCCACGCAAAACGAAGGGCGCGGAGGAACGCCGGCAGCGTCGCGGGCGACGTTCCTTTTCATCATCATAACGGTGGCGCTGGATTTTCTGGCGTTCGGGATTATCGCGCCGGTGTTGCCCAACCTGATCGTGCAATTCGAGGGCGGCAACATGGCCCGCGCCTCGCAGGTCACCGGGTATTTCGCGTTCGCGTGGGCGGCGATGCAATTCCTGTTTTCGCCGCTGTTGGGGGCGTGGAGCGACCGCTTTGGGCGGCGGCCTATCATCCTGATCTCTTGCCTGGGATTGGGGCTCGACTACATCGTGATGGCCCTGGCGCCGACTTTGCGCTGGTTGTTCCTCGGACGAATTATCTCCGGGATCACCACTTCGAATGTTTCCACGGCGTTTGCGTATATCGCGGATGTAACCACGCCCGCCGAACGCGCAAAAAAATACGGCTTGCTCGGGGCTGCGTTCGGGCTGGGATTTGTGATCGGGCCGGCCGTCGGCGGACTCCTGGGGCATTACAGTTTGCGCGCGCCGTTCTGGGCGGCCGCTGGGCTGAGTCTGGTGAATTTTTTGTATGGAATTTTTGTGCTGCCAGAATCGCTGCCGGTGGAAAAGCGCGCGAAGTCCGCGTGGCAGATGGCGAATCCGTTGGGCTCGTTGGCGCTATTGCGATCGAACTCTGTGCTCTCCGGCCTTTCGGTGGTGGCCACGCTCTACTATTTGGCGCACCAGGCGCTGCCGAGCGTGTTCGTCTTGTACACGGAGTATCGCTACGGATGGAACGAGCGGACCGTGGGACTGGTGCTCGGCATGATTGGAATCTGCATCGCTTCGGTCTCCGGCGGACTCGTTGGGCCATACGTCAAGAAATTCGGCGAGCGTTGGAGCCTGGCCTCGGGGCTCTTTTTCGGGACGCTGGGTTTCGCGGGGTTCGCCGCCGCGAGCCAGAGCTGGGCTTTGCTGGCGGCCATTCCCTTTATCGCGCTCTGGGGCGTTTCGGGGCCGTCCATGCAGTCGCTGATGTCGCAGATGGTCGATCCTTCATCGCAGGGGAAATTGCAAGGGGCGATCAATTCCCTTCGGGCGCTGACGGGCATGGCGGGGCCTCTGCTGTTCACGCAGGTGTTCTCCGAAGCGATAGCGCCCAAGGCACGATTCTACTTGCCCGGCGCACCGTACTTCCTCGGTGCGATCCTGCTTGCGGGGAGCCTGCTTCTTACCGTGGTAGTGACGCGCGGCCTCGCCGTGAGGAAAACCGAGCAGCCTGCCTGACTCTTCTACCCTTCTTTACGCCCCCACGGATTTGCGTCACATGCAAACGGCGGACGCGCTGCGCTACTATGGTTGCGAAGGAGCCAGCGAGATGAGCGCACTGACACCGGCAATGAACGATCCTCTGACCAGCCGCGGGCCGTTTCGCGCGCCGCGCGGCACGCAAATTTCCTGCAAGGGCTGGCAGCAGGAAGCGGCGCTGCGCATGCTACTGAACAATCTCGATCCAGAAGTCGCGGAGAAGCCCGAAGACCTGGTGGTGTACGGCGGGACGGGCAAAGCGGCGCGTAACTGGGAGTGCTTTCACGCCATCGTAAAATCGCTGCGGGCGCTGGAATCGGATGAGACCCTGCTGGTCCAATCGGGAAAGCCCGTGGCGGTGTTCCGCACGCACGAATATGCACCGCGCGTGCTGCTGTGCAATTCCAACCTGGTGGGCCACTGGAGCAACTGGGAGAAATTCCACGAGCTGGATCGCGCCGGCCTGATGATGTACGGCCAGATGACCGCGGGAAGCTGGATCTACATCGGTACACAGGGAATTTTGCAGGGAACCTACGAGACGTTCGCGGCCGCCGCGCGGCAACATTTTGGCGGCAGCCTGAGCGGGAAACTGGTGGTAACCGGCGGCATGGGCGGGATGGGCGGAGCGCAACCGCTCGCGGCGACCATGAATGGCGCGGCGTTTCTGGGCATTGACGTGGATCCGGAGCGCATCAAGCGCCGGGTGAAGAGCGGATACTGCGACGTGATGGTGACGTCGCTCGACGAAGCGCTGCGCATTCTGAAGAACGCGGTGCGAAAAGGCGAGGCCACTTCCGTTGGATTGGTGGGCAACTGCGCCGACCTGATTCCCGAACTCGCGAAGCGTGGCGTAGTGCCGGACCTGCTGACGGATCAAACCAGCGCGCACGATCCCATCGAGGGATACGTACCTAACGGCATGACACTGGAGCAGGCGATCGCGCTGCGGAAAACGGCTCCGCAGGAATACCGGAAGCGCGCCATCGCGGCAATCGGTGCCCACGTGCAGGGCATGCTGGAACTGCAGAAGCTCGGCTCGGTGACATTCGATTACGGAAACAACATCCGAACGTACGCGCAGGAAGCCGGCGTGAAAAACGCCTACGACTTTCCAGGATTTGTACCGGCGTATATCCGGCCGCTGTTCTGCGAAGGCAAGGGACCGTTCCGCTGGGCGGCGCTCTCCGGTGAAGCGTCGGACATTGCTCGGACGGATAAACTGGTGCTGGATATGTTTCCGGAGAGTGAGCACTTGAAGCGCTGGATCACGCTGGCGCAAAAACGGGTGAAATTCCAGGGACTGCCGTCGCGCATCTGCTGGCTAGGCTATGGCGAGCGGGAAAAGTTCGGGCTGGCGTTGAACGAACTGGTGGCCCAGGGCGAGTTGAAAGCCCCGGTGGTGATGGGGCGGGATCATCTCGATTGCGGTTCGGTGGCTTCGCCGTACCGGGAGACTGAGGCGATGAAGGACGGCTCAGACGCGGTGGCAGACTGGGCTTTGCTAAACGCGCTTATCAACACGGCAAGCGGCGCCTCCTGGGTATCCATCCACAACGGAGGCGGGGTGGGCATCGGTTACTCGCAGCACGCCGGCCAGGTCACCTGCGCCGATGGCACCAAAGAGATGGCTCGGCGCATCGAAAGAGTGTTGACCAACGATCCGGGGATGGGCGTGGTCCGCCATGTGGATGCCGGCTACCCCGAGGCGATTGCCTTTGCGCAAAAAGCTGGCGTAAAGGTGCCAATGGGGTAGGATAGCGACCACCGAAGTCTGCCGGAGTCCCGGTGCAGGGACCAACGGTCGAGGAGCAGCCGCCCATGTATACGATTCTCGGTGCCACGGGGCACATCGGCACGGTTATCACCAAAATATTACTGGAGCAAGGCGAGAAGGTAAGGGTGGTCGGACGCTCGGCCTCCAGGCTGCAGCCGTTGGTCCAGCGGGGAGCGGAGGCGCACCTCGCCGACCTGAAAGACGTCGCGGCGGTGACCAAAGCGCTCACCGGTGTGCGGGCGGCGTTCCTGATGATTCCGCCGAATCCGACGTCGCCGGACTACAAGACGGAACAAGCGGACCTTTCTGAGGCACTTGCAGCGGCTGTGAAGGACTCGGGACTGGCGTACGCGGTAAACCTGAGCAGCATCGGAGCGCACGCCGCGGCGGGAACCGGGCCGATCGCGGGACTCCACCGCCACGAAGAGAGGTTGAACGCGATCGAGCGGCTGCATGCGCTGCACCTGCGGCCCGCCTACTTCATGGAGAACCACCTTACGGCCATCGGGATGATCCAGATGATGGGGATTTACGGCGGGGCGCTCCTTCCGGATATGAAGTTTCCGATGATTGCTACGCGGGATATCGCGGCTTATGCGGCCGAACACCTGTTGAAAAAGGACTTTAACGGGAAACGCACGCAGGAACTATTGGGCGAGCGCGACGTAAGCATGACCGAAGCGACGGCAGCCATCGCCAGGGGCATCAACCGGCCCGAGGTGCGCTACGTACAATTCTCCTACGAGCAGGTGGAGCAGACTATGGTGCAGATGGGCATGGCGCAGAAGACAGCGCATCTGTTCACGGAAATGTTCCACGGGTTCAATGAGGGCATCGCCGTAAATCTGGAACCACGGAACGCCGCGAACACCACGCCGACGACGATGGAAACGTTTGTGAAAGAGGTTTTTGCTCCGGCATATCTGGGTGCGGCGGTCGGAGCGTAGATGCAAACCCTCGGCGCCTTGGGCATAATGCATACGTTTTGAGCGGCAACCTTCTAATTACAGGTGTATCGCAGTTGCTGACACTTCGCGGCGGAGCTCCGCGGCGGGGCAATTCCCTTTCCAACGTGGGCTTGGTTCGCGGTGGAGCGCTGCTGGTGCGCGACGGAGTAATCGCGGCGGTGGGTCCCCGGAGAGCCGTGGAGCGCCATGCGGAGGCACGGCGCGCCGAGAAATTCGACGTAGTCGGGCGAGTGATCCTGCCTGGATTCGTGGATTCGCACACGCACCTGATTCATGCCGCGAGCCGCGCCGAAGAGTACGAGCTTAAGATTCAGGGCGCGAGCTACGAAGAGATTGCCCGCAAGGGCGGCGGCATTCTGAATTCGGTGAAAAAACTGCGCGAGGCCACGCGCGAAGCGCTGAAGGCGCGGGCATTGGCGGCGCTGGCGGAGTTCGCGGCATACGGCACGACCACCATTGAGGCCAAAAGCGGCTATGGACTTGATTCGGCGAGCGAGCTGAAGATTTTGACGCTGCACCGGGAATTGAACCAGGAACAGCCTATCGAGATGGTCTCGACGTTTCTGGGCGCGCACGTCGTTCCGCGGGAGTACCGCGGCAAACCCGGCGGAGCGGAGCGATACCTATCCTTGTTGACGGAGAAATTGCTGCCCGAGATAGTGGTGGGCGACCTGGCGGAATATTGCGACGTCTTTTGCGACCGTGGGGCATTCACGGTCGCGCAATCGAAAAAACTGCTGGCGAGGGCCAAGGAACACGGGCTCCGGCCACGCTTGCACGCGGAACAGTTGTCGCGCACCGGTGCGACGCAACTGGCCGTGGAGCTTGGCGCTGCGAGCTGCGACCATCTGGAGCACGTGAACGACGCGGACATTCGCCGCCTGGCCAAATCACAGACCGTGGCTACGCTCCTGCCCGGCTGCGACTTTCATTTGGGCTGGAAGAACTATGCTCCGGCGCGCAAGCTAATCGAAGAGGGTGCGATTGTTGGGCTGGCCACGGACTACAACCCGGGGACGAGTCCCACGGTGAGCATGCCGATGATTCTTTCCATAGCCTGTTCGCAACTGCGGATGGCGCCCGCCGAAGCGATTGCGGCGGCAACGATCAACCCGGCGTATTCGCTGGGGCGCGAGAAGACGATCGGGTCGCTCGAACCCGGCAAGCAAGCGGATCTGACGGTCTGGGAAGTGGAGGATTACCGCGAAATTCCTTATTATTTCGGAATGAACCGGTGCTGGATGACCATGAAGCGCGGCGAAATTATCTCCATGAGAGACTAAAGACGTAAGAAAAAAGTTGTTTCCACGGGTACGGAAGAGTGGCAGGAGAGGCCACAAAGAATAGTTCGGAACGGAGAGCGATGAAACGACTGATCGAGTGTGTGCCGAATTTTTCCGAGGGCCGCGACCCGGCGAAGGTGGACGCCCTGGTGCAGGTGATGAGCGGCGTCGCGGGCGTCTACGTGCTAGACCGCGAGATGGACGCCGACCACAATCGCTGCGTAATTACGCTCGCCGGTGAGCCCGATGCGGTGGCCGAAGCGGCCGTGCTGGGCGCCGGCAAGGCGCTGGACCTGATTGACATGACCGAACACAAAGGCGCGCATCCGCGCGTGGGCGCCACTGACGTTGTTCCCTTCATTCCGGTGGAAGGCGTGACGCTGGAGGATTGCGTGACGCTGGCGCGCGGCGTGGGCAACGAAATCTGGAAGCGCTATCGCATCCCGATTTTCTTTTACGAAGCAGCGGCCACGCGACCCGACCGGATAAACCTCGAAAACGTCCGCAAGGGGCAATTCGAGGGCCTGCGCGAGGAATTGAAGAAGAATCACGATCGCCAGCCGGACATCGGCGAGCCGAAGCTGCATCCTACGGCGGGCGTGACGGTGGTTGGCGCGCGCAAATTCCTAATCGCCTACAACGTCAACCTAAACACGCCGGACATCGGCGTGGCCAACAAGATTGCCAGGGCGATTCGTTTCTCCAACGGCGGCTTCCGCTACGTGAAGTCCATGGGCGTCGAGTTGAAAGCGCGGAACCTGGCGCAGGTTTCCATCAATCTCACCGACTACGAGCAAACGCCGATGCACCGCGTGTACGAGACGGTGAAGCGCGAGGCGGCGCGCTACGGCGTGATGCCCGTGGGCAGTGAAATCGTGGGCCTGGTACCGAAGAAGGCCATCGAGATGGCGGCCGACTACTTCCTGCAGCTCGAAAACTTTTCTCCTTCGCAGGTGTTCGAAAACAAGCTGGAGGCGGCGCTTGGCGGCGCGCCCCTGGAAGCAAAGGATGGAAAGCTCGCTCACCTCGCGCGGCCATTCGTGGACGCGGTGGCCGATCCGGCGCCCACGCCAGGCGGCGGCAGCGTTGCGGCGTTCGCGGCGGCGCTGGCGGCAGCGCTGGGCCAGATGGTCGCGGGGATCTCGCGCAAAAAGAAGTCGCAGATCCTGAACGTGGAGAAATTCTCCGAGCACATGGACGCGTTGCGGAAGTTCGCCGATGAACTGACGGCCGGGATTGATCGCGACGCGGCTTCCTACGACGCGGTCATGGTGGCGTTCAAGCTTCCTCACGCAACGCCCCACGAGCAGCAGGCGCGGGAAGAGGCAATTCAGGCAGCGACCAAAGGCGCAGCCGAGGTTCCGCTGGAACTCGCCCAGAAGGCGGAAAATTTGGTTGAACGCCTGGTGCAACTGGAGGCAATCGCGCCCGCATCCATGAAATCAGACCTTTTGGTGGCGCGTCTAATGGGTGTGGCGGGAGCCAAGGGCGCGCTGGCCAACGTGGAAATCAACCTGGAAGGCTTAAAAGACGCGGCTTATGTGGCGCAGATGAAGAGCAAGGTTGACGAACTGCGCAAACGGCTCGGCTAGGCGCGGCGAACTGGCGTACACTGGATTTTCACCCCCCGGCCCCCGAAAGGAGCTTTGCATGCAATGGAACGTCTGGAGGACGAGACTCGCGGCGGCGTCCGCGGTGCTGGCACTGGCCGCAGCCGTGGCGAAGCCCGCCCGAGCGGGCAGCCTGGGCGCGGACACGATCGGCATGTTTCCGAAGGATGTGGGCGAATTCGCCTACGCGGACCTGAAAACCGCGCGCACGATGAAGTGGTATCCCGCGCTGGAAAAGCAGATGCTCCCGGAGCGTTTTCGGCAATTCGAGAAGTTTCTGGCCTCCGCGGGCATTGACACGAACACCCAGGTGGACGAACTCACCTGGGGACTCGTGCCCGTATCGGCGCTGAGCAAGGATCCCGCGATTGCCGGGAAAGCGAATTCCACCGTACCGACCGGCGAGGAGATCGTCGGAATCGCGCTGGGAAATTTCAATCCGGATTCGACCGAAGCGTATTTCAAGGCGCAGAAGTTGCCGACGGTAAAGTCGCACGGCTATACGCTATTTGCGTTCGGGTCAGGCGTGGGCGCCAGCGACCTGTTCTTCTTCTTTGTGGATTCGAACAAGGCCGCGTTCGGCCATCGCGAACTGCTGGAGCAAATGCTGGCGGTCCGCTACGGTGAGCAGGACAGCCTGTTGCGCAACGACAAGCTTTTTAACCTGATTAATGAAGTGAATGGCAGCGGAGTGGTTTGGGCCGTGCTGGATCAAGGCTATACAAAGCTCGCCATGGCCCAGTTGGCTCCCGAAGTGCAGCAGTTCCCGGAAGCCGCGAAACTCGTGGCGCGCATGCAGGCGATGGTGATTTCCGCGACCGCGGACAGCGGCATGGCCGGCAAGTTTCAGGCGATTTGCGCATCGTCGGAAGACGCGAACACATTGAGCCAGTTGATGACCGCGGGCCTGATGTATAAGAAATACCAGACCGCCAAGGACAATCCAGACCTCGGGCAATTGCTGGATCAGGCGAGCGTGATGCCTTCCGGCGACCGCGTCGTGATTAACGTGGCCGTGAGCGACGATCAAATGACCGATCTGATCAAGAAGAATACCTTCGCGTTCAAGATGTAGAAGGCTGTGGTTCGTGGCCCGTATTCCGTGGCCCGAAGATACATTCCCAAAATGAGCAGCGGCACAGACCCGCGCGGTCGCGCCGCTTTTTCATGAATTTCCTCGGATTTCCTCGTGGAAGGTCAGGCGACGGCGGCGATGTACTTGGTGAGGCGCAGAACGCCGGAGTTTTCCCGGTTCTCACACTGGATATCGTCCACACCCGCCCAGCTAACCTTGGGTTTGTTCTCCGGCGCGGCGACTCCGGGAACCATGACCTCGACTTCGATGCGGTCGTCGAGGCGGCGGAAGTTGACCTCGCACGGCGTCGCGGAATCCTGGTGAAAATCGAAACACATCTTGCAGGCGGATACCACGGCCGTCTTCAACTGCTCGATATTGTCGTTGGGCAGGCCGGCGGCGTCGGCGAAGATGCGCATGGCACCGCCCGCGGCGGCGGCGAGCCGCGCGTCGTGATCGAGCGAGAGCCGGAGTTGGAGCGGGTTCTTGGCCACGGTCACCGTTCGTTTGCCAGGGCCACGTCGCAGGCTTCCCGGCAGTCGGGACAATAATATAACCCATCCACGGCCAGACGCACGTTGACTTGTCCTTTACAAATGGCGCAGTACTTTTCGCAGGTGCAATACTCCTCGGACTTGTCGCACTGGGAGCAGCGAACTTGTTGACGGGCAGCCATGCGCGCCTCCAAAAAAACTGTACCCGACTGAAACGGCATCAGCAAGATCAGCAGTGCCTCCCTGCCACTCATCCGGCAAGAGCGCACAGCGAAACCGGAGTGGTCAGCAATTTGCGCATGTCGCCTGAATCGTGGCTAAGCCTCCCGCAACAGCTAACTCGGGTCAATGCTGCGCTGCTTTTGACCCCGAATTGGTGCGCGTGCTAACATCGCGTTCTGCCTGAGTAAACCGAATGGACTCTGGAAACTCACCTACCACATCCCATCTGCGAAAAACGGCTCTCAACGCGCTGCACCGGCGCCTGGGAGCGAAAATGGTCAATTTTGGTGGCTGGGACATGCCCGTCGAATACCCGTGCAGCGGCAATTTGCTCTGCGAGCATCGCGCGGTGCGCGGCGGCGTCGGCATGTTCGACGTCAGCCACATGGGCGACATCCGCATTCATGGCGCGAAACAGCCCGGCGGGGCGCTGGCGGCGGTGCAGCACCTGACGATGAACGACGCTTCGCGGCTGGCCATCGGCCAGGCGCAGTATTCCGCGATGCTCTATCCGAACGGCACGTTCGTGGACGACGTGATCGTCCACCGCCTCGGCGAAGACGATTATCTGCTGGTGATCAACGCGGGCACGCGCGAAAAAGACATCCACTGGGTGCGCGAGAACACCAAAGGCAGGGACTGCCAGGTGGAAGACCTGAGCGACGCATACACGCAGCTGGCGATCCAGGGGCCGCGCGCGGCGGAAGTTCTTCAGAAATTAACCGGCGCCAAACTCGACGCGGTGAAAAATTACTGGTTCACGCACGGCACGGTCTGCGGCTTGCCGAACACGCTGATTGCGCGGACCGGCTACACGGGCGAAGACGGCTTCGAAATTTATATTCCATCGGACGTGGCCACCGGCGAGCGCGTCTGGAACGCGGTGATGGACGTGGGCAAGGAGTTTGGCATCGTTGCCTGCGGCCTGGGCGCGCGCAACACGCTGCGGCTGGAATCGAAGATGGCGCTCTACGAGCACGAAATCAGCGACGCCATCAATGTGTGGGAAGCGGGGCTGGACCGCTACTGCCACCTGGAAAAGGGCGATTTCATCGGCCGCGCCGCACTGGAGAAACTGAAGACCGAAGCGCTGAAGCGCACCCTGGTGGGCCTGGAAATGATTGACCGGGGAATCGCGCGCGACGGCTACCGCTGCGTGGACGAATCCGGCAAGGAGATTGGCATGGTGACCAGCGGGTCGCCTTCGCCGACGCTGGGCAAAAACATTGCTCTGGCGTATGTTCCGCCAGCCATGGCCGCGGTGGGCACCCCGATTTTCGTGGAGATTCGTTCGCAGAAGTGCAAGGCTCAGGTAGTGCGGACGCCGTTCTATAAACGGCCGAAAAAAATCAGTGCGGTAAAGTCCTAATCAAACTCGCTCCAGGAGAGGTGCTTCGATGGGCTATCCAACACAATTCCGCTACAGCAAAGATCACGAATGGATCGACGTGAAGGGCGACGTCGCCACCGTCGGCATCACCGACTATGCGCAAAGCGAATTGGGCGACGTGGTTTTCGTGGAAGTGCCCGCCGCGGGAACACAGGTGACCGCCGGAAAAACGTTTGGTTCGGTGGAATCGGTGAAAGCGGTCAGCGAAATTTACGCGCCGGCCACCGGCGAAGTGGTGGAAGCCAACGCCACGCTGAAAGACAAGCCGGAATCCATCAACACCGATCCCCATGGCACCGGTTGGCTGATCAAGATGAAGCTGGCGAACGCCGCCGACGTGGCTTCGCTGATGGATGCGGCGGCGTATGAAGCGTTCATCGCCGAGAAGAAGAAGGAAGCGTCCGCCTGATGCGCTATCTCCCGAAGAGCCCCGCCGAGCGGCAGGAAATGCTCGCCGCCATCGGCGTCAAGTCCGTGGAAGAGTTGTTTTCCTCGATTCCCGAAGCGTACCGGCTGAAGAAACCGCTGCAGCTTCCGGGGCCGTTTTCCGAGCAGGAAGTCATCGAGTATTTTCAAGCGCGCGCGCGGGAGAATTCCACAGGGTACACGAGTTTTCTCGGCGCCGGCGTCTATAACCACCTGCGATCCGTGGTGACCGACGCGATGATCCAGCGCGGCGAGTTCCTCACGTCCTACACGCCTTATCAGGCGGAGATCACGCAAGGCACCCTGCAAGCCATCTTCGAGTTTCAAACGCTGATGTGCCAGTTGACCGGGCAGGAAGTCGCCAACGCCTCGATGTACGACGGATCGACGGCCACGACCGAAGCGGTGCTGATGGCCGAACGGCTCACCGGGCGCCAGCGCGTGCTGGTGGGCCGCTCAGTGCATCCGGAATACCGCGAAGTGTTGCGGACCTACGCCAGGAATTCCGGGCTGCATGTGGAAGAGATTTCCTACACGAAAACGGGCGTTCTGGACGAAAAGGCGTTGCAGGCCGCGATTCGCGAGGATGTTTGCGCGGTGGTGGTGCAATCGCCGAATTTCTTCGGCGTGATCGAGTCGCCCGCGGTTCTGGCGAAGATTGCGCAGGCCGCCGGAGCTATGCTGGTGGTTACGATTGCCGAAGGCGTTTCGCTCGGCGTCGTAAAACCTCCGGCGGCGGCCGACATCGTCGCGATGGAAGGACAAAGCTTCGGGCTGGCGCCGAGTTACGGCGGGCCGTATGTCGGCGTGGTGGCTTCGCGCGAAAAATACGTGCGGCAGATGCCCGGGCGGCTTGCAGGGCAAACCACCGACGGCGAAGGGCGGCGCGGCTTCGTGCTGACGCTGGCGACGCGCGAACAGCACATCCGGCGCGAGAAAGCCACCTCCAATATCTGCACGAACCAGGCGCTCTGCGCACTGGCCGCGACCGTGCATTTGACGCTACTGGGCAAACAGGGCTTGCGCGAGCAGGCCGAGCAGAATCTTTCGAAGGCGCATTTCGCTTTGAGCGAGCTGGAAAAGATTCCCGGCGTGAAGCGCACGTTTTCCGCGCCCTTCTTCAACGAGTTCACCGTGGAGTTCCCGCGCTCGGTGAAATTGGTAAACGCCGAATTGCTGCGGGAGAAGATTGCCGGGCCATTTGTGCTAGGGTCGGCGTATCCGGAGCTTTCGAAGAACGCGCTGGTCTGCGTGACCGAGACGACTTCGCGAGCGGAGATCGAGCGGTTTGCGGCGGTGGTGCGCAAAGCGCTGGCCGCGTAAGAGAAAGATTCAACGCAGAAACCTCAGAGACAGAACGCAGAGGACACAGAGAAAGACACGATGACGGAGCGGATCAAGAAAGCCACACGCCACACCAATCAGAATGAGGGTTTGATATTCGAGAAGTCGTCTCCCGGCAAGCGGGCGTTTGAGCTGCCGCCGCTGGACGTACCGGTGACGGACGCGTCCACCGCGCTCGGCGACGCGCATCGCCAGGGCGGGGTCGAAGGCTTTCCCGAAGTCAGCGAAATCGAGGTGATCCGGCATTTCACGCGGCTTTCCACTTGGAATTACGCGATCGATCTCGGCATGTATCCGCTAGGTTCCTGCACGATGAAGTACAACCCCCGGGTGAATGAATTCGTTGCTCGGTTGGAAGGAATCGCCACAGAGCATCCCTGCCAGCCGCAGGAGCTTTCGCAGGGCTGCCTGAAAATCCTGCAACTGCTGGAAAAATGCCTGCTGGAAATTACCGGAATGGATGCGATCACGCTGCAGCCGGCGGCGGGAGCGCAAGGCGAGCTGACCGGCTTGCTGCTGATTCGCGCGCACCACACGAAAAGCGGCAATCCGCGGAAGAAGGTGCTGATCCCGGACTCCGCGCATGGGACGAATCCCGCGACGGCGGTGATCGCCGGCTACGAAGTCGAGAACATCAAGTCCAACGCCGAGGGGCAGGTGGACCTCGGCAAGCTGCGCGAACAAGTGACCAGTGACGTGGCCGCGCTGATGCTGACCAATCCCAGCACTCTCGGCATTTTCGAGCAGCAGATCCCGCAAATCGCCGAAATCCTGCACGCCAAGGGCGCGCTGCTCTACATGGATGGCGCAAACATGAACGCGCTGGCGGGCGTGACGCGCCCAGGCGAGCTCGGCGTGGACGTGATGCACCTGAACTTGCACAAGACGTTTTCGACGCCGCACGGCGGCGGCGGCCCGGGGGCTGGTCCCGTGGCGATGAAGAAAATTCTGGAGCCCTATCTGCCCGTGCCGGTGTTGGTGGAAAAAGAGGGTGGCCGCCTGGCGCTCGATTTCCAGCGCAAGGAGAGCATCGGGCGGGTGCGGGCGTTTGTCGGAAATTTTGGCGTGCTGGTGCGCGCGCTGGCGTACATCCTGGCCTACGGCCCCGGCGTGCGCCAGGCCACCGAAGACGCGGTGATGAACGCGAACTACATCCGCAAGGGGCTGGATGGCGTTTTCGATCTTCCCTACACGAAGCCCTCGATGCACGAAGTCGTTTTCAGCGACGCGATTCAGAAACGAAACGGCGTGAGCACGGTGGATATCGCCAAGCGGCTGATCGACTACGGTTTTCATCCGTACACCACGGCGTTTCCCTTGATCGTGCCGGGCGCACTGATGATTGAGCCCACGGAATCGGAATCGATCGAGGAACTCGATCAGTTCATTGACGCGATGAAATCGATTGCCAAGGAAGCCGCGGAGACGCCGGAACTGGTGAAAACGGCTCCGCACACCACGCGCGTGCGCAGGTTGGACGAGGTTGGCGCCGCCCGCAAGCCCATTCTTCGCTGGAAGGGCGACAGGCCACGGAGCGAAGCCGCCGATTAGGCGTAGAGACGCCCAAGCAGGTGCACCGGTAAAACCGCGTGTGCCAACCCGAACCAGTAATCCAGAGCAAATTCCTGCCGAATGCGCATCGTGAGGGTTACGTCGTGAGCACAGAGGTGCACGCGTCACACCGTTTACGGCCTGGCGCTGGTAGAGTTTGGCGATGACGGTTGAAGATAGGTCTGCAAGATCATGAGCGCGACAATTGAGGCTTGGCTCCCGAAATCGGTAATCCTCCTTCGAGATTACAATTCGAAAAAATTTGTTTCCGACCTGATTGCCGGCGTGACCGTGGGCCTGGTGGCGTTGCCGCTGGCCATGGCGTTTGCCATCGCTTCGGGAGTGACGCCGCAAGCCGGGATTTATTGCGCGATTGTCACGGGATTCCTGATCTCCGCGCTGGGCGGATCGAAGACACAGATCGGCGGGCCTACGGGCGCGTTCGTCGTAGTAGTGATGGGTATTATCGCCCGCTACGGCCTGGACGGCTTGTTCACGTGCACGATGCTTGCCGGATTGCTGCTGGTGGTTATGGGCCTCACCGGCCTCGGCAGCATGGTGAAATTTTTCCCGCGGCCCGTGGTGGTGGGCTTCACGAACGGCATCGCCATCCTGATCGCCAGCACGCAGATTCGCGACCTTTTCGGGTTGCGCATGGAGCACGTCCCCGGCGACTTCTTTCATCGGATGGGCGCGATTGCGGCGAATTTTTATACGCTCAATGCGGTCGCGACCACGGTCGGCCTGGTTTCCTTGGCCGTGATGATCATTTGCGCCCGGTTTCTGAAGAAAGTGCCCGGAGCGATCCTGGTGTGTTTCGGCGCGACCGCCGCCGTGGCCATTTTCCACTTGCCGGTGGAAACCATCGGGACGCGCTTCGGAGGCATTCCCAGCGGCTTGCCCCACATGGCCGTGCCACACCTGCAACCGCAACTCTTGCTGCACCTGATGTCGCCCGCGGTCACCGTGGCCATGCTCGGCGCCATCGAATCGTTGTTCTCCGCGGTGGTTTCGGACCGCATGAGCGGGGACAAGCACAACCCCAACGTGGAGCTGGTCGCGCAGGGCGTGGCCAACATTGTTTCCCCATTGTTTGGCGGCTTGCCCGCCACCGGGGCAATCGCGCGCACGGCGACCAATATCCGCTCCGGAGCGAAGAGTCCCGTCTCCGGAATGATTCACGCGCTGACGCTCCTGGCGGTTATCCTGTTTGCCGCGCCACTGGTGAAAAACGTGCCATTGGCGGCGCTGGCGGGAATTCTTTTTATGGTCGCCTACAACATGGGCGACTGGGCGGAGATTCCGGAAATCCTGAAACTCTCAAAGATGGATGTCAGCGTCTGGCTGCTGACGATGACGCTGACAGTCGTGGCCGACCTTACCCTGGCCGTGGAAGTGGGCATGATTCTGGCGGCCTTCAGCTTCATCCGCAAGATTTCCATGACCACGACGGTTTCCAAGGTCACCGACGAATACATCGAGGACGGCCGTGCGCACATCCTGCAGGACAAGGACATTCCAGACTACACGGCGGTTTTTCGCATCCACGGCCCCTTCTTGTTTGGCGTGACTGACAAGATCGCCGAAATCACGGGAAATCTGAAAGCGCTGCCGCCCATTGTGATCGTTCGCCTGCGCAACATGACCGCGATCGACGCCACGGGAATCGCCGCGCTGGAGGAGCTCGCCGCGCAGTTGCACGCCCACGGACGCACCATGCTGGTTTGCGGTGCGCGTCCGCAACCCGCGGCTCTTTTGAAAGAGGCGGGATTCGAACGCCACATTGGTGCGCAGAACATGTGCGCAAACATCGAAGAGGCGCTGAAGCGCGCAGAAGAGCTTCACGCCCTGGTGAATATCTCTTAGCGGCAGGTTTACGGATCAAAAATCTCGGCGCGACCCGGCCTGAGTTTTTGAAGCGAACGCCCTCCAGGATGGCCTAAAACGCCCCGCTGAAATTGTCGTAATTCTTTTGCGGTGTGATGCAAACGAAATAGACCAGCCCGTCCGGACGCCACAGGGCCAACAGCCAGTCGTTTTCCTACCCGCATGCGGCTACAAAAATGATAGGCCCGCGGGAGAAAAGCAAAAGCCCGGACGCTGGTGAGTCCGGGCCTTCGTTTTGTACCGCTGAACCGAAACTGGTCAGCGAGCGAAACGCGGGGCGGGTTCCGGTGGAAGTGGAACGCCCGGGGCCTCGACGGGGCGGCCACCGCGAGCTTGCGCGGCTTTCGTTGCGGAAACTGGCGGCTCGACCCTGCGGACCGGGATGGCAACGTTTTCGCCCTCGCGAATAAAGTGGAGATGGTCCTCGGAGGATTCCCAATCCACGCAAATCATGTCGCCCAATCGAACCTGTTCGGTGGCCAGAAGATTGGCCATGGGATAGACGACGTGGCGCTCGATGGCGCGCTTCAGGTGCCGGGCGCCGTAGCGCTGGTCGGTGCCTTCCTGAAGAAGGAAATCGCGGCCGTTGGTGGTCACACGGAACAGGAACTGGCCCTTGGCCGTTTCCAGAACTCGCTGCTGCACCATGGCGAGTTCGATGTCGAGAACCTGCTCGAGCTGCTTGCGCTGCAGCGGATGGAAGACCACGACTTTGTCCAGGCGGTTCATGAATTCCGGGGAAAACTTGCGGCGCGCCGCTTCCACGGCGGTGCGTTCCACCTTCACGTCGAGGTTGTCCTTGGGCTTGTCGTCCGACTTTACGAAGCCGTAGCCACCGCCCATAAGTTCGGTAATTTCCCCGCCGCCAAGGTTGGAGGTAAGGAAGATGACGGTCTGGGAGAGGTCCACGCGGCGATTGTCGCCCAATGTCAGCGTGGCTTTATCGAGCATGCCGAGCAAGAGTTGCCAGAGCGCGTCGCTGGCTTTCTCAATTTCGTCGAAGAGGAGGAAGGAGAGCTTCAGCTTGTCGGTATGCGAAGCGGCCAGAGCTTCCTGCGTGATCAAGGGATGAGTCTCGCGGTGCCCGAGGTAGCCCGGAGGGGAGCCGATCAATTTCGCGATTTCGTGGGAGTGCTGAAACTCGGCGCAGTCTACCTTGATGACCAGACGCGGGTCGCCAAAGAGGATTTCGGCGGCGGCTTCCACGATCCGGGTCTTTCCGGATCCCGTGGGTCCCAGGAACAACAGGTTGCCCACTGGACGCCCGGGCGAGTTCAAGCCGGCGCAAAAGACCTGATAGAGGTCCACAAGCGCCTGCACGCCCTCTTCCTGGCCAACGATTTTCGCCCGAAGCGACTGGTGAAAATCGCGCGAATCGTTGCTGCGGATGGTAGGGTCCAGCTGTTGCTTTGCGGCTGCCTTCATGATGCCTTCCTCGATCGATGAGGGCCCCTCACCTCACCGGTCTCGCCAACCGGCCAAGACTAGAGAAATCTCAGCCGCGGAGTGGACTGAGAAAGAGCATGGGGAGTGCCAATTGCCAAAGAGTTTCGCAAATTCGAAAAGGGCTGGAAGCTCAATGAGATAGAGGTGTTGCAGTTGTGGAAACCGTCTCAAGCGGTGAGATAGTGTGCCGGATGTGTCAAAAAGTGAGAGGCCTGAAACAATTTGTGTCAGAGAGATCGTGTTAGCGTTAAGGGATTGAACACTTTTGCCGCCGCTCTCCTGGCGGCAAGAATCCACTGCCCTGCTTGTGGAATTTACCGACAAACGTTTGCCGGCTGGAAGCGGGCGCTACCCGCGGCTCAATTCAGCGATGCTCCTTTTTCCGGCCTTGCAGCGACTGGCGCGCGACCGCCGGAGAGGCCGCCGGGAGCGCCGGTCGCGCGGCGGCTTCGTCCGCAACCGCTTCCGCCGGAGCGTCCTTGGCAAGCCCGTCCTGCAGCGGCGCTGCCGCTGACGCGAGCGTCTCTTCGCCCGCTTCCTGCGCGACGATGGCCCCTTCCTGCTCCCGCACGAATGTCAGTTCGTTATGTACCCCATCCCAATCCACGCGTACCAGGTCGCCGAGGTTCACCTGCTGGGTAGCCAACAAGTTCGCTAGCGGATACACCAGGTAGCGCTCGATGGCGCGCTTCAGGTGGCGTGCGCCATAACGCTGGTCGGTGCCTTCGCGCAGCAGGAATTCCCGGCCGGGGTCGGTGACCCGGAACAAAAACTTGCTCGTTGCGGTGTCCAAAACGCGCTTCTGCACCAAGCCAAGCTCGATGTCGAGCACGGCTTCGAGTTCGGGCCGCTTCAATTGGCGGAATACCACTAGCTTATCGAGGCGGTTCATGAACTCCGGCGAGAACTTGCGGCGCGCGGCCTCGACAGCGGTGCGCTCGACCTTCTGGTCCATGTCGGTTTGCGGCTTGTCGTTCGATTTGATGAACCCGTAGCCACCAGCCATCAGGTCGGTGATCTCGTGAGCTCCCAGGTTGGAGGTCATGAAAATGACGGTTTGCGAAAGGTCCACCCGACGGTTGTCGCCCAGGGTCAGCGTGGCTTTGTCAAGCATGCCCAGCAAAAGCTGCCAAAGCGCGTCGCTGGCTTTTTCAATTTCGTCGAAAAGCAGAAAGGACAGCTTCAGCTTCTCCGTGTGGTTCGCCGCGAGCGCTTCCTGAGTAATCAGGGGGTGCGTTTCGCGGTGACCCAGATAGCCCGGAGGCGAGCCAATGATCTTGGCGATTTCGTGGGAGTGCTGAAATTCGGCGCAGTCAATCTTGATGACGGCGCGCGAACTGCCGAACAGGATTTCCGCGGCGGCCTCCACGATGCGCGTCTTGCCGGAGCCCGTCGGGCCAAGAAAGAGCAGATTGCCGACGGGGCGGCCCGGCGAATTCAAGCCCGCCGTGAAGACCTGGAAGAGCTCGACGAGCGCTTGCACGCCGTCGTCCTGGCCCACAATATTGGCCCGCAGCGCGTTTTGAAATTCGATCGTCCCCGCGCTCCGAACATTCGGATTCAGTGAGACATCACCTGTCGCCATGACCGCCTCCCTAGCGCCCCCGGAAATCCGGAGTCGCTGTTCCGTACCGTCCGCCGGCCCGGCTCATTCTCTTCAGTTGGTCCTTACCGCTCAACTGATCGAGCTTTACCTGGAGCGTGGAGTGGAGCAGACGCAGCTGTACCAGCAGCTCCTGCGCCACCGTGGGCGATTCGGAAAGCTGAAGCATCTGGGGATAGAGATCCGCCAGATCAAGATTGAGAGCGCGCAGCGTCTCGATCAGTTTCAAGACGGCGGGCGACTCGGGGTCAGCGAGATCGATCTGGTGATCCAACTGTTCGCGCAGGGAGCGCCAGTTGAGATCGATGAAGGGATGTTTCTTGGAGACTTGCTTGACGACGTCGTCGGTGATCCGGGCGCGGTCGCCAAGGCGAGCGAGATGCAGTTGCTGCACTTTTCCGCCGCGGCGCACATTGTGCACCAGGTAAAAGGCATTGCCCTTGCGGCGAATAAAAGCCATGGCGTTGGCCTGCAGTCTGGGTCTCACGTCGGGTCGAGGACTGAACCTGAACGTAGTGTAAGCTACTTCCACTACATCTATCAAGGTTGGATGCGTCGAATGAGTAATCGTTGCCTGTCCCCCGGATGCGCCCATGTTGGCGCAGATGGGGCTGAATTCCGTATTGGATTTTTCGCTGCGTTTCATCGAACTTTCCTCTACGCGCGGAATCCGTTGTTGCCAGGCAAGCCATACACTTCATCCAACACGCCGGACGCGGAAAGGTCGCTTGCGCCCCGTGCGCTTCCCCACTACCATGTTTTTCCGCGATGAGTTGGGATCCGGTTTACAAACTCGTGCAACAAATTCCCCGCGGCCGGGTTACTACCTACGGGACGCTCGCCAAGGTTTTGCATTTGCGCGGCGGGGCGAGGACCGCGGGCAGGGCCTTGGCAGCGACCCCTTCCGGGCGTGGCATTCCGTGGCATCGCGTGGTGGGCGACCGCGGAAAGCTGCTGATCCCGGAGCCGCATGCCTCCCTGCAACGAAAACTCCTGGAAAGCGAAGGCGTGAAAATCGTGGAGATGCGCGTGGATTACGCCCGCCACGGCTGGAAACCAACACGTTCCTCAGCGAAGCCCGCAAGGAAAAAGAAGTTGCAAAAGTCCCCGCCTGGATGGTCGAAGACTCATTAGAGCGCCAGCCCGCGCTGCGGTATCATAGAAGTTTCGCGGCCATGAACAATCCGATCCTGCAGGTGGAAAACCTCGTCAAGCGCTACGGCAACGTCGAAGCAGTGCGCGGCGTCAGCTTTTCCGTGAACGAGGGAGAAGTGTTCGGCCTGCTGGGCCCCAACGGAGCCGGCAAAACCAGCACGGTGGAAATTCTCGAAGGGTTGCGCATCCCCGACAGCGGCAAGATTTCCGTCTGCGGCCTCGATCCGCAAAAAAGCCCCATCGCCCTTAAAAACGAAATCGGCGCCACGCTGCAAGCCACTTCCCTTCCCGACAAGCTGCGCGTGGGCGAAGCCGTCCGGATGTTCGCCGGGTTTTACAAGCGCAATCGCAACGTGGACGACTTGCTGAAACGGTTTGGCCTGGAGGAGAAGCGCAACGCCTTTTATAACCAGCTTTCCGGCGGCCAGAAGCAGCGCCTGGCCCTGGCGATGGCCCTGGTAAACGACCCGAAGCTGCTATTTTTCGACGAGCCGACTTCCGGGCTCGACCCGCAAGTCCGGCGCGAAATCTACGACATCATCGAAGAGCTGCGGCGCGACAAGAAAACCATCGTGCTGACCACCCACTACATCGAAGAGGCCGAGCGCCTCTGCGACCGCGTGGCCATCGTGGACCACGGAAAGGTGATCGCGCTCGGTTCGCCCCGCGAATTGAAACAAAAGTCGGAGCACACCTCGCGCATCGAAGCGCGCTTTGCCCGGCCCGCTTCGAATGGCACATTGAAAGGGCTCGAAGGCGTGAACGATGTGCGCGAACTGAACGGCGTCTACGTGCTCCATTGCCACAAAACGGCGCCGGCTATCGTGGCCCTGGTAAAACATCTTGAGGCCGAAAGCAACGAACTGGTGAGCCTGGAAATTTTCACGCCATCGCTCGAGGACGTGTTCATCGAACTTACGGGAAGGAGGCTCCGGGATTGAAGACCATCCTCACCCTGGTCTCCATGCGCATCCGCATCACCCTGCGGAATAAGGCGTTCCTCTTTTTTAGCCTCATCATGCCGATGGCGTTTTTCTTTCTGTACGGCAGCGTTTTCGCCAAGGGAAATCCGATTGACGTGCGCTACCTGCTTGGTCCGGTCGTCTCCATGTCCGTCATGGGCACATTCTGGGGCCTGAGCGCGCAGCTGGTGACCTGGCGGGAGCAGGGCATCCTGCGAAGGTTCCGGCTGTCTCCCGTGTCGGCGTTCAGCATGATCGGCTCCAGCATCCTGGCCAACATGGTCCTGATCCTTCCGACCGTGATTCTGGAAATGGGCATGGCGCGCGGCATCTATCACGTGACGGACTTCGGAAATCTGACGAGCGTCTTCGTATTATCACTGGCGGGCATCGGCTCGTTCGCTTCACTGGGCCTGATCGTGGCCAGCGTAACGAACACCATGCAGGAAACGCAGATCATCAACCAGTTGCTGTGGTTCGCGCTGATCTTCGTCTCCGGCGCAACCGTGCCCCTGCCGGATCTTCCCAAGGTGGCGCAGCACGCGGCTCTGTTCCTTCCGGCGACCTACCTGGTAACTGGGCTGCAGCGGGCCATGGTGGACCGCGCGAACGTGTTCACGCTTTGGGCGGAGCTGGGTTGCCTGCTTGTGTGGGGCGCGCTGGCAGTCTTCATTTCGTCGCACCTCTTCCGCTGGGAGCCGGAAGCGAAATTGCCACGCAACGCCAAACTCTGGGCGGCCTCCACAGTTTTGCCCTTCATCCTTCTGGGCATCTGGGAAAACCACAACGGAAGATTGCTGGCGCGGTCCAACGCGATGATGAACGACCGGCCGTCGGAATCAGCTCCTCTCAAAGACTCGCCCATCCATCGCGAGTAGCGGCCAGATTGGCCCGGCCGCGAGGAATTACCGCGCCAAAATGGCTGAAAGTGCACGACGCCCACGACGCCGAATTCGTTGACGCTCTTCCAACGCTCCTCTATCCTGATGTTGCACACAGTCGCGTGAATAACACTTACGGAGTTCCTTATGCCCATCGAAAAAACCGAAAAAATCTGGCACAACGGAAAATTCATCCACTGGGACGACGCCAAGCTGCACGTGTTGTCGCACGTGGTGAGCTATGGCTCGGGCATCTTTGAAGGAATCCGCTGTTACGAAACGCCGCAGGGCCCCGCTATTTTTCGATTGCGCGAACACATGCAGCGGCTCATCAATTCCGCGCGCATCTATCGTATGGAGCTTCCTTACTCCGTCGAGGATTTCAGCACCGCCGCTTGCGAACTCGTTCGTCTCAATAAGATGAATTCCTGCTACGTCAAGCCCATCGTGCTGCGTGGCTACGGCGAAGTGGGCGTGAACCCGCTGCAGTCGCCGATCGAGCACTACATGGCCTGCTGGCACTGGGGCGCCTATCTGGGCCCGGAGGCGCTCTCCAAGGGCGTGGACGTGTGCGTCAGCTCGTGGACGCGCATCGCCCCGAATACGCTGCCGGCCATGTCCAAGGCGGCGGCAAATTATATGAACTCGCAGCTGATTCGCATGGAAGCCTCGTTGAACGGCTTCGCTGATGGCATTGCGCTGGACACCCACGGACACGTAAGCGAAGGCTCGGGAATGAATGTCTTCGTGGTGCAGGACGGCACCCTGTACACGCCGCCCTTGGCCACCAGCATTCTGCCGGGCATCACTCGCGACACGATTGCCAAGCTGGCGGCGGACTTGAACATTCCCATCAAGGAATCGGCGATTCCGCGAGAAATGCTCTACATTGCGGACGAAGTTTTCCTGGTGGGAACGGCCGTGGAAGTGACGCCGATTCGTTCGGTGGACAAGATCGTGGTGGGCAAGGGTTCGGCGGGACCGGTGACACGCCAGATTCAGCAGGAATTCTTCGCCCTCACCAGCGGCAAGAAGCCGGATCGCCACGGCTGGCTGACGCAGGTGAATGCGCCGGTCGCGGCAGGCCGCTGAGTGGCGGCGCGGTTCTCGGATTTCTGATTTCCCATCGCCGTCCCGGGCGTTTGGCTGTTAGCTTAAAGCCCCACCTGACCGCCCGGACCTAGCCCTAACAAACAATTCCAGTTAGAATCCGGGCGTTGCCTGGACCCACCCGGAGGCCCGTGGATGTACAAGCTCTCGCAAAAACTTGCTGCGGAATTGATTGGTACGTTTGGATTTGTGTTTTTCGGCGTGGGAGCGGCGTGTGTGGACATGCAGCTTCGCAACAACGCCACCGGCGGCATCGGCTTACCCGCCGTGGCTTTGGCGCAGGGCATCACCTTTGCCATCCTGGTGTGCGCGCTGGGCCACGTCTCGGGTGGGCACTTCAATCCGGCGATCACCATCGGCTTCTGGGTGACGAAGCGCCAGTCCACCCTGGACACCGTTCTCTACTGGATCGCTCAGGTGGCTGGAGCGACGGCGGCGGCGTTCCTGCTCCGGGCCATCATTCCGGACGATATCTGGCGCAGCGCGGCGCTGGGGACTCCGGAATTGTTACGCGATTTTCCCAGTTGGGCGGGACTGGCGCTGGAGGCCACTGCCACGTTCTTTCTGGTATTCGTCTTCTTTGCCACGACCGTGGATGAACGCAATGCCTTCCGTCCCGTGGCCGGGTTCGCGATTGGACTGACGATTTTCGTCGGCACGCTGCTGGCCGGGCCGTATACGGGCGGCGCTTTGAATCCCGCGCGCGCGTTTGGACCCGCCCTCGCTTCGCACCACATGCTGAATCAACTCATCTATTGGGTGGGCCCGCTCGGCGGCGGATTCCTGGCCGGACTTCTGTACGATTCCGTTTTCCTCAAGCCGTCCGAGGTGTAACTGCGTTTAGCGGCACACCAGTCCACTCCCCGAATGGCGCCGCCATCCGGTTTAGCCTGAGCTTCGGAGGGGCCGCAAGCCTGGCCACCTTCCATTGCAAGCTCCGGGTTGCCATCGTGAGGCCATCCGACGAGGATGGCCGGAGGATCTCCAGTTAAACTATCAATTTAAGGCCCTGTAGCCAGGGGTGTTGCGCCGGCTTTTTGCCGGGGCGGCCACTCCAAATGTTGCGAGGCCTGGAGCGCGCCCCAAGGCCGCCGCAATCTCTTCGCTCTGTCCGCGCAATCCAACAATTCCAACCTTGGGCGTGATACATTTGCCGCGGCTACGATCAATCCAGGAGAGGAATTATGAAATTCGAACTATGGATGCCTTGCGCGATTCTTCTTAGTTTCGGGCTGGGGATGGTTTTGCAGTCCGCGCGAGGGTCGAGCGAGGCAAACGACGCCGCCAGGGTGACCGGTGTGGGCGGATTCTTTTTCAAAGCGCAGAGCCCGGGGAAATTGGCCGACTGGTATCGCACGCACCTGGGAATCGCTCTGGTAGCGGCGGGCAAAGGAGAAAACGCGCCGCAATACTATCCCTTTCATTGGCGCGAGAAGGACCATCCCGAGACCGTTGGTGCGACGGCTTTCTCGATTTTCCCGGCGACCACGAAGCACTTCGCGCCCAGCAAATCTTCGTTCATGATGAATTTTCGGGTCGCGAATCTCGAGCGACTGCTGGCCCAGCTCAAGCAAGAGGGCGTACAGGTCGACGACAAGATCATCGACGACGAATCCACCGGCAAGTTTGCGTACGCGATGGACCCGGAGGGCAATCGCATCGAGCTTTGGGAGCCGAAGGGCGAGTGATTCGGAAATTGGGGGCTGACTGGATCGAACCCAGTGCCCTTGCCTCCTGAATTTTCGAACAGTGGTCATCGCGCCTGTCCCGGGCGAAGTCGCGGGTACCGGCCGGGACCCGGATCCCAGGAGTCAAAAACGCTTGCCTGCTGCAAGCAGGCGCTACCAGGGCCCCATCCAAACGCCCCAAAATATGGCATGGCGTACCTGTCCTCAAGTCTAGGTAACTAGAGCGCAACTCCCTGTTGCGCGTTTGTTGTTGCCCCCCTCCGCGGGTGCTAGTTTCGGATAGGAATTCCTGCGGGGTGTGCGTACATGGCTCTGAGCATTGACGACCTACTGCGACGCGCAGTCGAAAACAAATCTTCCGACTTGCACTTGAAAGTCGGCAACCACCCCTATCTCCGCGTCGACGGCCTGCTGACGCCGATGACCGACGTGCCGCGCATCACGCCCGAAGAAATGCTCTCCATGGCTTTCAGCATGATGACCAACCGCCAGAAGCAGAAGTTCAAGGAAACGGCGGAGTTGGATATGGCGTACGGCGTCGCGGGTCTCGGACGCTTCCGTGTGAACGTCTTCCAGCAGCGCGGCAACGTGGGCATGGTGCTCCGTGTCATCCCCACCAAGATTCGCACCATTGAAGAGCTGAATCTTCCGCTGGTAATCAGCAAGATTTGCGAAGAGCAGCGCGGGCTGGTTCTGGTCACCGGCACCACGGGTTCCGGTAAGTCCACCACGCTGGCCGCGATGATCGACCGCATCAACGCCCAGCGCGCCGATCACATCATCACCATCGAGGACCCGATCGAATTTCTCCATCGCGACAAGCGCAGCTTCATCAACCAGCGCGAAGTCGAAGTGGACACCGCGAACTTCTCCTCCGCCTTGCGCGCCGCCCTCCGTCAAGACCCCGACGTGGTTCTGGTCGGCGAAATGCGCGACCTCGAAACGATTTCCACGGCTTTGCTGGCCGCCGAAACCGGCCACCTGGTTTTCTCCACCTTGCACACCTTGGACGCCACCGAAACGATTCAGCGTATTATCGCCGTCTTCCCTCCCCCGGAACAGAAACAGATTCGCTTGCAGATGGCCGCCACGCTAAAGGCCGTGGTTTCCCAGCGCCTCGTTCGCCGCGCGGACGACAAGGGCCGCGTGCCCGCCGTGGAAGTCATGATCGCCACCGCGTATATCAAGGATTGCATCATCAACGCCGACAAGACGCGCCTGATTCACGACGCCATCGCCGCCGGCACTTCGCAGTACGGCATGCAGACCTTCGACCAGTCGCTGTTCGACCTTTACAGCAAGGAACTCATCACCCTGGACGAAGCGCTCACCCGCGCCTCCAACCCTGACGAATTCAAGCTGCGCATCCAGGGCATCCGCTCCGCCGCCGACGCCGCCCGCGAGGAAATGGCCTCGCAGATGGCCGACTTCGAGCGCTTCGCCAGAAAGTAATTCGCGTAACCAACCGTTTCCCGATACCCTCAAATCTCCAGGGCTCTGCGTGTCTTGCCCAAGCAGATGCTTTGGTAGGTGCCGGGCCTGCCCGGCTCACTGGATCGCTGCGTGCGCAGAAAGCTCATCACGATTTCGATTTTTGGCGGCGTGTTTATTACCTTGTTGGCCGTGGTGCTGCGGCAGGTGGGGATATACCGCCCAGTGCCCTATCTCACGTATCCGGGCGCGTATCTGATGCAGGCGGGCGTGGACCGGGCACTGGGCCACGTGCCCTGGGGGCTTGGGGACAATCTGATCTCCGAGATACTTGTGTTTTTCGCGCTGAATGTTGCGGGCTATGCCTTCGTGATTTTTCTGATCCTGCGGATTTTCCTCCCCGACCGCTCCGGGGAACTCCCTCCAATCACCGGGGAGAGATGACACTTTGGAGTCCGGCTTGCCCTGAGCGGAGTCTTTGGGGAGCCCGTTCTCGTTTTAGAGGTCTAAAAGCAGCTTCCAATTTCGCTTGTTTGCAGGATTGCAATCGCAAAAGCGGAGGCTTCGCCTCCGCACTCCATAAGACCAAAGCGCCGCCGCCGACCTAGTGGCGGCGGACTCAGGTCCAGGATCGAAGCGGACTCAGTTGTAATATGCCGCGTTCTTGGCGATGAAGGCCTGCTGCGCCGCCGGCAGTTCTTCGACCGGGAAGATCGAATTGGTCGGACACACCGGAATGCATGCGCCGCAATCGATGCAGTCCGCCGGGTTCACGTAAAGGTGCGGCACATCGGCAAAGCCCGCCTCTTCCTTGGTCGGGTGGATGCAATTCACCGGGCAAGCCTCGATGCAATGCTCATCCTTGGTGCAGGTGTCGGTAATGACGTAGGCCATGGCAAGTCCTCCCCGCAAAGACCTACCGCAATCGCACTGCCGCAGCACTGCTCGGGACAAACATCCACTTTTCAGCGACTTCGCCGCGAAGCTCAAGTTCATTACAACCCGAATTGCGTGATCTGGCCCACAGGCTGCGTGTTCAAAAGACCCAATCGGAGGTTCATTCGGACCAAAGCAGTCTGCGTTCTTTACTTCTTTCGGGGCGCTGCCTATGCTGCTGGAATGTTCGGCAAACCGCGCCAGCTCGAAACCGAGGACGAAGTCTACGAGGCCGCCCTCAAAATCCTGATGCGCAGCGCGCGCTCCGTGCACGAGATGAAGAAGGCTCTGGCGCGGCGGTGCGAGGACGAGGCCGTGGTCAAAAAAGTACTGGACCGCCTGAAGCGCCAGAGTTTGCTGGACGATGCGCGCTACGCGAAGCAGTTCACGCGCCGCCGCACCGAATCGCGCAAGCAGGGCGAGTTTCGCATCGCCCGCGACCTGCGCGCCCGCGGCGTCCCGGACCGCCATATTGAAGCCGCCACCAAAGAGATGGCCGGCAGCACGGACGTTCCGGCGCTGATCCGCCAGCGCATTGAGCGCAAGCTGCGCTTGTATCGCGGCGAAATCGACGAGAAAAAGCTTGCCTCGCTCTATCGGTCGCTGCTCGGCGCCGGCTTCCCTTCCGACTTGATCCGCAAAGAATTGTATCGCGTCACGCACGAAGAGATTCCCGAGGCCGAGCCGCCGGAAGACTCCGCTTAGAAGGCAGCTCACAAGTGGCTGGATCGGGAGTCGGAGGTTTAGCTCCGACAGGAGAGTCCAGCAAAAATCGATTTCTCTTCAGGAGGTGGCGACTGCAGCTGCCACGCTGTGTGCCAGTCACAATTCGCGAGTCAAAATTCTCCGTCCACCAATCACTAGTCACCCCTACACGCGTCTGCGATAATCAAAACTTAGATTCCACTGCGAGGGCGAAGTGACGTCGAACGGGAAAAAGCCAACCGGTAATGAGATCCGCGAAAAATTCCTGCAATTTTTCGAGAGTAAAGGCCATCGCCGCGTGCGCTCGTCATCTTTGGTGCCGCACGGCGACCCTACGCTGCTCTTCACCAACGCGGGCATGAACCAGTTCAAGGACGTTTTCCTCGGCCTCGAAAAGCGCGACTACGTGCGTGCCACCACCGCGCAAAAATGCGTGCGCGCGGGCGGCAAGCACAACGATCTCGAAAATGTGGGCTTCACCAAGCGTCACCACACTTTTTTCGAAATGATGGGAAATTTTTCCTTCGGCGATTATTTCAAGAAGGACGCCATCGCTTACGCCTGGGAGCTGATCACTTCACCCTCTTGGTATGGCATCCCTAAGGACAAGCTTTACGCCACCGTTTTTGGCGGCGCCGAAATTGCGCCCGGCACGAAGCTCGGCGTGGACGAAGAGGCCGAAGGCTTCTGGCTGGTCCACGTTCCCGCCGACCGCGTCTTCGCGATTCCCGGCCTTAAAGACAATTTCTGGGCCATGGGAGACACCGGCCCGTGCGGACCGTGCAGCGAAATTTTCTACGACATGGGCCCCGAGGCGTCCGAAGAGGGCCACGCGGATTGCAAATTCCCGTGCGAATGCGGCCGCTACGTCGAAATCTGGAACCTCGTGTTCATGCAGTTTAACCGCGACACCAGCGGCACCCTGACCCCGCTGCCGAAACCCTGCGTGGACACCGGCATGGGCCTCGAACGCACCGCCGCCGTCCTCCAGGGCGTCATCTCCAACTATGAGACTGACCTTTTTTTGCCCCTCTTGGAACGTGCGGCGCAACTGGTTGGCGTGGACGAGAAAAAGGAAGAGCGGGCGGAAGATCAGCGAAGTTCCGCCTCTTCCCTGCGCGTGATTGCGGACCACGCACGCGCCACAACGTTTCTGATTACCGACGGGGTGCTGCCCTCCAACGAAGGCCGCGGCTACGTGCTGCGCAAAATTATGCGCCGCGCCATCCGCCACGGCCGGCTGCTCGGCGCGGATCAACCCTTTCTATTCGAAATGGTGCAAACCGTGCGCCAACTCATGGGCCGCGCCTATCCGGAACTTCTTGAACCAGGTGCCTCCCGCGTTCCAGACATTGTTCTCGCCGAAGAGAAGCGCTTCACGCACACACTCGACAGGGGACTCAAAGAATGGGCACACGCCCGCGCACATCTCGCCGCTGCGCCACGAGGAAGGCTGTTGAATGAGCTAGGGCGTGAATTCCCTTCGCTGGAAGTCGAGATTGGGCGGGCGTACCTAGAGAGTGGCGAAGATATTTCAATATTACTGAACAAGGTAGCCGAGGAGGCCGGCGAAGTTCGGGCTCAGGACCTACGGGCGTCCTGGGACCGCGTTTCTGCCGCTCCTATGCCTGGAAATGAAGCGTTCAAGCTCTACGACACGTACGGCCTACCTTTAGATTTCATGATTGACCTAGCTCACGATGAGGGGATCGCATTCGATCTGGCGGGGTTTGAACGGACGATGCAAGAACAGCGTACCCGCGCTCGCGCCTCATGGAAGGGCACGCACAAGGAATCCGCGAATCCGGCGTTTGCCAAACTCGCTGAAACGTTTCGCACCGAGCCGGATTTTTATCATGCCACCTGCGCCAAAGACGCGCACATCGAGTCCATCCTGAGCAAAAGCGGCCCCGTCAAGGAATTGAAAGCCGGCGAATCGGGCGAAATCGTGCTGGACCGCACAGTGATCTACGCCGAATCCGGCGGACAGATGGCCGACACCGGCCAATTCCTCGACGCCTCCGGCTCGCAGGTGCTGGCCGACGTCACCGGAGCCTACTACCCGGTCGTCGGCCTGATCGCGCACAAAGTCATCGCAAAAGAAACACTGCGCGTGGGTGATCGTGTCACGGTCATGGCCGACGCCGAGCGCCGCGCCCGCATCATGCGCAATCACACCGGCACGCACCTGGTGAACGCCGCGCTCCGCAACATCCTCGGAACGCACGTTAAACAGTCCGGCTCGCTCAATTCCCCGGAGCGCCTGCGCTTCGACTTCACGCACTTCGCACCAGTCGATCCCGAAGAACTCCTCGACATCGAGCAGCAGGTGAACGACGAAATTCGCTACAACTCCAAAATCGAAACAGGCGTCATGGGCCTCGAGGAAGCGCTAAACTCCGGCGCGCTGGCCTTCTTCGGCGACAAGTATCCGGAGAGCAATGTCCGCGTGGTCACCATTCCCGATACGCGCGCGCCGCGCGGCTTTTATTCCAAGGAGCTTTGCGGCGGCACGCACGTGGGCCGCTCCGGCGACATCGGCGTGCTGAAAATCGTAGGCGAAGAATCCGTCGCGGCCGGCGTGCGCCGCATTGAGGCGGTCACCGGCCTCGGCGCGCTGGAACATTATCAGCGTCAGGCGCAAACGCTGCGCGACCTCACCGGGCGTCTCAATGTCGGCGAAGACCATCTGCTGGCTTCGGTCGAAAAACTCACCACCACCGCCCGCCAGCTAGAAAAAGAACTCGAGACGCAGAAGCGCAAAGGCGCCCTGAACCAGCTCGACGACCTCTTCGGCCAGGCCAAAACCATTAAAGGCGTCAGGGTGGTGGTCGGCGAGGTCGCCAACGTGGATCGCGAGGGCTTGCGCCAACTCGTAGACTCGCTCCGCCAGAAACTTGGTTCCGGGGTAGTCGCCCTGGGCATGCCGGAGGACGGCAAGGTCGCCCTGATCGCCGGGGTCACCAAGGATCTTACCTCTAAAGTCCATGCTGGCAAGCTCATACAGGCGCTGGCCAAGCAGGTAGGCGGCTCCGGCGGCGGCCGGCCCGACCTGGCCGAGGCTGGCGGAAAAGACACATCGGCCCTAAAAAGTGCCTTGCAGAGTGTCCCGGCCCTGCTGGAACCCTTGCTATAATTCCCCTAGCGTCAGAAGCGTTGCCTCGCAAGTCGAGCATTTCGCTCAACTTGTTCGCAGGGCAGAGCTTCGCATAGCATTATCGCGGCAGCTCGTAGCTCCCACTGAGGCAGCCCGCTACGCGAGGCGGATTTCTATACCTATGCCTTCCCCAAGGCGCATAATCGGCGACCGGATATCTATGTACCAAAGGAATCGATTGGTGTTTTCGATCGTGCTTTGTAGCGCGTGGGCAGCGGCTGTTCCCGCTGCCGCGCAAATCACTACCGCCATGTCAAGCGATGGACGACAAGTGTTTGTGAACGCCGAGCCTCCGGTCGTCACGAAGCTGGGTGCTCGAAAGCAGAAGCCGAAGGCGATTTATCTGCCGGGCGAGATTTCGTTCACCGGGCAGGATCGCCCCGCCGTGTACCTGGATCGCGACGGCGCGGAAAAGATGGTCCGCGAAGCCGCGGAGCGTCACAAGGTGGACCCGGCGCTGGTGCGTGCCGTTATCGAGACCGAATCGAACTGGAATCCCATGGCCCGCTCCCGAAAAGGCGCCCTGGGCTTGATGCAACTGATCCCGGCCACGGCGCAACGTTTTGGCGTGAATGATGCTTACAACCCGCGACAAAACGTGGACGCCGGGGTTCGTTATCTAAAGACGCTGCTGGAGCGTTACAACGGGAATCTGGACCTGGCGCTGGCGGCGTACAATGCGGGAGAGGGGGCAGTTGACCGCGCGGGCGGTGTGCCGACCTACCGGGAAACGCGCAATTACGTGCAGCGGGTGCAAGACGCCTACTACCGGCCAGGTTCTGGACGCATGGAAAATGCCTATACGCGAGCCAGCCAGATTCATCGCGTGGTCGAAGCGGACGGGCGGGTGGTTTTCACGAACGAGTAGGAACGCGCATCCAAGTTGAGGAACGTTAGACGGGTACGGCGTTTGGGGAATGCTGGGGAAGAATGTTTAAATGCTGGGCCATTGGGGGACGGTGTTTCGCCGGCGTTTCGCTGGGTTTTCTGGCTGTGTCGCTTTGTCTGCTTCCCTGCCCGGCCCAGGCCTCCGCGGCCACTTCCTCCTCTCGACGCGCCCAGGCCAGCGCGCAATTCGCGCGCGCCGAGGAGATGCGCGCCGCGCTCGAAGAAAAGCCCGCGGACAAGCGCACCCTCGCGGAATACAAGAAAGTCGTCACCACCTACCAGCGCGTTTACCTGATTACACCCCACGCGGTCGAAGCTCCGGACTCCATCGTGGCGATGGGCGAGCTTAATACGGAGATGGGCGATCACTTCGGCCGCAGTTATTACCAGGCCGCCGCCGATGCTTACCAGTTCCTGATTCGCGAGTATCCGACCAGCAAACATGATCCCGATGTCATGCTCCGCCTGGGCCAGTTGCAGAAATACCAGCTTGCTGATCTCGCCGGCGCGAGCAAAACGTATCAGGATTTCCTGAAGAAGTATCCGCGGTCCGATCACAAGCGCGAAGTCCAGGAGGCGCTTGCGGAATTGACGCTGATGAAAAGCGCAGAGACCGGCGCGGCGCTGGATGCAAGCGCTCCCCAGCCAACCGCCCCAGCGCCTCTGCGCGAAAGTCGCGGAAGCAAGGAGGCGGCCGTCGAGCCCGTGGCGCGCGTCTCCGGCAGCACCAGCGGCGGCGAAGAATCCCAGTCCGGCGAAGTTCCTCAGGTGCGGCACATCCGCTGCAGCGCCACCTCGTCTGGCACGGAAGTGATGATCGACCTCGAAGACTCCGTGCAATTCATCTCTGGTCGCATCGCGAATCCCGACCGCATCTATTTCGATCTGCACGCCGCGAAACTCTCTCCGGCATTGGCGAAAAGCGACATTCGTGTGACTGGCAACCAGATCAGCCGGATTCGCGTGGCCCAGAATCACGGTGGCGTGGTGCGCGTGGTCTTCGATGTGGAAGGCGTGAAGGACTATGCCGCCTCCCTGATGCACAAGCCTGATCGGCTGGTGATCGAGCTCTACAGCGAAAAAGGCGCGGTGCAAACGGCGCGCGACTCCGATTCCAATCCCGCCCCCAGGACGGGAACCACCGAGAGCAGTAAGCCCGCGGCCTCGACCGCCGCCTCAAAACAGAACTCTGGTGCTGGTGCCGGCGCCGGAACCGTGTTTGTAGCCGAAAGCAATCCCGCGTCAGACCGGGTCGCCTCGGTACCCGTGAAAGTGGTCACCTCCAACACGATTCATCGCGCCGTGCCCACCAAACCGGATTTGATCCTGCCTCCCACCGCGCCGCTGCCCACGCGCGACGGCGAATCCACGCTCACGCGCACGCTCGGCCTGAAGATCAACCGCATCGTGATTGATCCCGGCCACGGCGGGCATGACACCGGCACCATCGGCCCCACCGGCCTGATGGAAAAAGACCTTTGCCTGGACGTCGCGCTGCGCCTCGGCAAAATCATCCAGCAGAAACTGCCCGGCGCGGAAATCCTCTACACCCGTTCGGACGATACGTTTATCCCGCTGGAGGAGCGCACGCGCATTGCCAACGAAGCCAAGGCGGACCTCTTCATCTCGATCCACGCGAACTCCAGCCCGGACCACGGCGCCCGCGGGATAGAGACCTACTACCTCAATCTGAAAGGCTCTGCCGACGCCATGGCCGTTGCCGCGCGCGAAAACGCCAGCTCGCAGCAGGGCGTGCACGATCTCGAAGATCTCGTCAAAAAAATTGCGCAGACCGAGAAGATCGATGAATCCAAGGAATTCGCCGAAGACGTGCAGACTTCCCTGACCAAACGCATTCAGAAGACCGCCAGGCCGGTGAAGAACCGCGGCGTGCGCAAGGCGCCATTTGTCGTGCTGATCGGCGCGGACATGCCCTCGATCCTCACCGAGATTTCCTTCCTCAGCAATCCGTCCGACGAGAAACTCCTGAAAAAGCCCGAACATCGCCAGCGCGTCGCCGAGGGCATCTATCAGGGCGTCTCCCAGTACCTGGAAAGCATGAACAGCGTGGCCATGAACCAGTCTTCGAAGCCCGGTCGCGTAACCCCCGCCCGCACGGTCGAGCAGTCCAGGAACCAACAATAGGGCATCGGCATCTAATATACTGGGCAGGTATGCATCGAATCCTTCTTCTGTGCGGGTTGACTGCAATGCTGTGCGCGGGAAGCGTGGCGGCGGATACTTCCCTTCTTCCCAATCAATTCGGTTCGTGGCAGGCGGAAGCGCCGGCGAAAGCCATCCCGGTGCAAAATCTAGGCTCCAGCTGGGCCGCGCTGCCGAATGTGAACTACGTGCTGAAGGAAGCGGGGCTGCAGCGCATTGAAGAGCGCACCTATCGCAACGGTGCGGACGAAATGACGCTGCGCACGTTCGTTCTTCAGGATCCCAGCAGCGCCTATGAGCTTTACACGTTTCTGCTCACGCCGGACATGAAAGATCTGGGCGTTGGCAAGGACTCCGCCGGTGGGCCCGATTCCGCTCGATTTCTGGTCGGCAATCTGGTGGTGGTCGCCTCCTCGCCTGCCACGGTAAAGCCAGACGGCCTGCGCGAACTCCTGCCCGCGCTGCAAGCCAAGGCCGATCCCACTCCGATGCCGCCGTTGAAATCGTACTTGCCGGAACACTGGCGCGTGTTTGGCTCGGAAAAGTACGCCCTGGGGCCCGAGGCGTTTCGTTCGGCTATGGCGGCCCTGAAGCTCAACGCCGCGGCCACCCTCTCCAAGGAGGTGGGCTTCGAGAACGGGGTTGAAGCGATCCTGGCGGATTTTCGCGGCCAGCACGGCAGCGGCACCTTGCTCCTCCTGGAATATCCCACCCCGCAGCTCGCCGAACAGCGCTTGCACCACCTCGAGCAGGCTTTACCCGAGAGTTTCAAGCGCGCCGGGGTGACCATCGAGCGTAAAGCTTCCATGCTCTCATTGGTTTTTGCGGCAACCTCCGCCGAACATGCGCAAGCCATCCGCGATGAAGTTCGCTACGAAACCGAAGTCACCTGGAACGAGCCCGGCCATACCGCCACCGATCCTCCCATGGTCCTGATCATGTTCAAGATCTTCGTATTCACCGGGCTGTTTCTGGGGATCGCTACGGCGGTAGGAGTTGCTTTTGGCGGCCTTCGCGTCATTATCAAGCGATTCTTTCCCGGCAAGGTATTCGACCGGCCGGAGAACATCGAAGTCCTGCAACTCGGCCTCTCCGGCAAGAAGATTGACCCCTCGGACATGTACTGAAGCCCGCGCCTCCCGACTCCCCGGTCTTGAATTTTCGAGCCGACGTATCACCAAACTGCGTTTCCAGCGTCTAATAAGGGACTCTTTTTGCATTCTGATTCCGATTCGATTGACGTAAAATTGGGGGCTGCCAAATCGGCGGCTGATTCGACAGGGGACCCTCGCTTTGCGTAGAAAACTGCTTGCAGGCACTTTCCCGGGGCGCTGCCTGCCCATTGGCCTTGCCGCCTTCCTGGTGGCGGGCTGCGGTCCGAAAAACGAAGCGGCGAATGGCCAGGCCGGAGGCCCGGCGGGTGGCGCCATGCCCGTTCAGGTCCAGCTTATTGAATCCAAAGTCATCCCGCAGGCCACCGAATACCTGTCGTTGCTGAAATCCCGGCATTCGGCCTCGATCAATCCGCAAGTGGAAGGTTACGTCACGCACATATTCGTCAAGTCCGGCGATCGCGTGGCCGCCGGCGACCCTCTCCTGCAAGTCGATCCGTTGGTGCAAGAGGCCAACGTGAGTAGCCAGCAGGCCACCCAGTTGGCCCAGCAGGCCAACGTCAATCTGGCCCACATTAATCTGGAACGCGCGAAGAAGCTTTGGGACGCCGGGGTAATCGCCAGGACGGATCTCGACAACGCGCAAACGAATTACGACACCGCGGTCGAGCAGCTCAAGTCCCTGCAGCATCAGGTGCAGGGACAGCAGGTGGAATTGCACTACTACAAAGTCAGTGCTCCGATGGCGGGCATTGTCGGCGATATCCCTGTCCATGTCGGCGACCGCGTGACCGTTTCCACGCTGCTGACCACCGTGGACGAACCCGGCGCCCTTGAAGCCTACATCTACGTCCCCGCAGTGCGGGCACACGACCTGCGGCTGGGCTTGCCCGTACACCTGCTGGATGCCTCGGGAAATTTACTCTCGGAATCCGAAATCACGTTCATCTCGCCCCAGGTGGACACGGACACGCAGACCGTCCTGGCCAAGGCAACTGTGCCGAACAAGAAAACGAATCTCCGGATCGCGCAGCAACTGCGGGCGCAGGTGATCTGGGGGCACGGCACGGGGCCCGTGGTTCCCGTGCTGGACGTGACGCGCATCAATGGCCAGTTCTTCGTGTTTGTGGCTTCGAAAGAAGCCAAAGGTACGTTCGCGCGGCAGCGGCCGATTAAGGTCGGCGAGATTGTAGGAAACGAATACGCGGTCCTGGAAGGCTTGCAGCCCGGCGATCACCTGATCGTATCCGGTACGCAGTTTTTGCAGGACGGCGCGCCCATCGCGGAGCAGATGGCGACTCCCGAAACCTCAACCAAATCGGAGAACGGGCCGAAGACCGGAAAATAGGCGCCAAACCGCAAGCCAATTTGCTGTGAGTACACGCTCTTCGCAAGGGAAAGGCAAGAGACTCCTTGTTTGTTGACTTCTTCATCCGGCGCCCCGTATTCGCCACCGTCTGCGCGATCCTGATCGTGCTGGGTGGCGTGATCGCCATTCCCACGCTTCCGATCGCGCAGTTCCCCGACCTCGCGCCTCCGCAGGTGGTGGTCACAAGTGCCTATATCGGGGCCAATGCGCAGGCCGTGGAGAGCGCCGTGACCATTCCGCTGGAGCAGGCCATCAACGGCGTGCCCGGAATGAAGTACATCTCGTCCTCCAGCGGCAACGACGGCACCAGCTCCATCACCGTTACGTTTGACGTGAGCCGCGACGTTGACCTGGCCTCCGTGGACGTGCAGAACCGCGTCAATCAGGCTCTCGGCCGTCTTCCCAATGCCGTGAAAAACACCGGCATTATCATCACCAAGCAGACTTCGGGCTTCGTCTTCGGCGCTGGCGTGTACTCCGAGAACGGTCAATACGACAGCCTCTTTCTCAGCAACTACCTCGACATCTATGTCCGCGACGCCTTGAAGCGCGTGAAGGGCGTCGGGGACGCCATCATCTTCGGCGAGCGCAAGTACGCCATGCGCGTCTGGCTGGACCCCGCCCGATTGGCGGAGCGTGGCCTCACCGCCACAAATGTCCTCAACGCCTTGAATGAACAGAACGTTCAGGTTACCGCCGGGCAGCTCGGCCAGCAGCCTGCCGATCCCCACCAGCAATACCAGATCAGTGTCCGCGCCATCGGACGGCTGACCGATCCCCGAGAATTCGAGAATATCGTCCTGAAGACTGGCACGGACGGGACGCTGGTGCGCATCAAGGACGTGGGCCGCGCCGAACTCGGCGCCGAGGACTACGGCTCCATTCTGCGTTTCAATGGGCACGACGCCGTGGGCATCGCCGTCACCCAACTCCCGGGCGCCAATGCGCTGGACGTGGACCGTGCCGCAAAGGAAGAGCTTGCGAAGCTCTCGAAGAATTTCCCGCCGGGACTGAAATACGCGGTCGCGTTCGACACCACCGAAGTCATCGGCGAATCGATTCGCGACGTGCTGAACACCCTGCTGGAAGCGATCTTTCTGGTCGTGCTGGTGATTTACATTTTCCTGCAGGATTGGCGCAGCACGTTCATCCCGGCGATCACCATCCCGGTTTCGCTCGTTGGCACGTTCATTTTCGTGAAGTTGCTGGGCTTCTCCATCAACACCCTGACGCTGTTCGGCATCACGCTGGCAACCGGACTGGTTGTGGACGACGCGATCGTGGTCATCGAAAACGTCGAGCGCCACATCACCGAAGGCATTTCCGAGCCGCACAACGCGGCCAGCGTGGCGATGAAAGAAGTGGCCGGGGCGGTCGTGGCGACGTCCTTGGTGCTGGTCTCGGTGTTCGTTCCGGTCGCCTTGTTCCCCGGCACCACCGGCATTTTGTTCCGCCAGTTCGCGCTGACGATCGCGTTTTCTGTTTCCATTTCCGCCTTCAACGCGCTGACGCTTACGCCGGCACTCTCCGCCATCTTCCTCGGTCATCACCGGGAGCGCGCGCAGGGGGCGTTTTTCCGCTGGTTCAACCGCACCTTCGATGGCGGAGCGAAGCTCTACCGGGAAACGGTTCACCGCGTGGTCCTTCACAAAATTGCGGCGCTCTTCGCGTTTGCGCTGGTGCTGGCAGCCTCCGCCTTCCTGTACCTTCACATTCCACAGGGATTCATCCCGGAAGACGACCAGGGTTATCTCATGGTGATTGTGGAGACGCCACAGGGCGCGTCGCTCTCCTACACGAAGGATGTTTGCGCAAAGGTGGAACAAACCGTCTCCCACGTCCCCGAGGTTACCGGCGCGTTCACGATTGTGGGATTCAGCTTCAGCGGCAGCGCTTCGAATCGCGCCATGATCTTCCTCAATCTGGCGCCGTTCGCGGACCGTAAGGGCAATGCACATTCCGGCCCGGCCATCGTGGCGCGCATCCGCAATCAGTTGCTGGCTATTCCGGGTGGTTTGGTGGTGCCCTTCAATCCGCCGTCGGTGCAGGGATTGGGACAGTTTGGCGGATTCACCTTTCAACTGGAAGACCTGGGCCGCAACACGCTGCAAACCCTGGCGGACACCGCGAACCAGCTTTCCGCCGCCGGAAACAGCACGGGAAAGCTCGCGGGCCTTTTCACCAGCTTCACCGCCAACGATCCCCAGGTGCTCGTGAAAATCGACCGCGAGAAGGCCAAGAGCCTGCAAGTGCCCTTCAGCCAGATTTCCGATGCGCTCCAGGTGTTCATGGGCTCGGTGTACGTGAATGACTTTGATTTCAATAACCGGTCGTACCGCGTGTACGTGCAGGCCGACGAGAAGTTCCGCGCGCGCGCCAACGACATGCGCAGCTACTATTTGCGGTCGGACACCGGAAAGATGATTCCGCTCGACAACGTCGTCGAACTCGTGCAAACGGAAAACCCGCAGGTCATCACGCACTTCAATCTATTCCGTTCGGCGGAAATTGACGGCTCGGCCGCGCCCGGCCTGAGCTCTGGTCAGGCGATCACCGAAATGGAAACCCTGTCAAAGAAGCAACTGCCGCAGGGCATGACCTACGAATGGAGCGGCCTCTCGCGCGAGGAAATCGAGTCGGGCGGCAAGGCCGTCATTCTCTTCGGTCTGGGACTCGTATTCGTGTATCTCACGCTGGCTGCGCAGTATGAAAGCTACGTCCTGCCCCTCATCATTCTGCTGGGTGTCCCGGTGGCCCTGCTGGGCGCGCTGGGCGCCATCTGGCTGCGCGGGTTGACCAACGACGTCTACGCGCAAATCGGCTTGGTGATGCTGATCGGCCTGGCCAGCAAGAACGCCATCTTGATCGTCGAGTTCGCCGAACAATTGCAGGACGAGGGGCTCGGCATGATTGATGCCGCCGTCGAAGCCGCGCGCATCCGCCTGCGGCCCATCCTGATGACCTCCCTGGCCTTCATCCTCGGCGTGATCCCGCTGGTCATTGCCACCGGCGCTGGCGCGGCGGGACGCGTTTCCGTGGGCACCACGGTTTTTGGCGGCATGATCGCCGCCACCACGCTGAACCTGCTCTTTATCCCCATGCTGTATGTGGTGGTGCGCACGCTCGTGCCACGCAAGAAATCGCGCGACGCTGTAGCCTAAAAGCTCTTCAGCGAAGCCGGGATGTGCGCGGTGCCGTTCAACGCCTTCACCTCGGCTCGGCTGGGAACCGCGGCGCGGCACGCCGGGCAAAACCGGCTGCTTTTCAAATCCACCAATTCGATCCCATGCGAAGCCGACATCACGCATTGATAGTCTTCACAATGCGAAAGTGTCAGTGTGTGCCCCAGTTCGTGCACCGTCTCTTTCAGCAGGCGCTCGCGAAGCGCGGGGAGGTTCGGCGGCAACCCATAAAACTCGTCGCGCAAGCGGTGCAGGGAAACCACCGCGGCTTTCCCGTCGAGTTGCGCTTCCCCAAAAACGAACGTCAGAATCGGAATGTACAGGTCCAGGCCGGTAACGCCCACCAATCTCCACGTGTCCGGCGTGTCGCGCAGTGCCAGCGAAGCGAGAATTTCCGTTGAGGAGTACTGCCGCCGCGTAACATTGAAGGCGTAGGCAGGCTCCTCCATCGGCGACAGGATTTCGCAGGGAATCAGGAATTCCCGGGCCAGCCCTTCGGCAAGATCAGCCAGGTAGTCCTGGGCGACGCAGCCCAACGGTAATAGCTGAATGCGTTTCATGAAACATCCGCGGTCACTCGTTTCCAGCCATACTTTTTCAGCTTGTTGTGCAGCGTCACTCGATCGATATCGAGGACCTCGGCCGCCACCGTCTGATTGCCTTTGCACTCTTCGAGTACTTCCAGGATGTGCGCCTTCTCAATGTCCTCCAGCGTCCGCGCGTTGTGTTCCGGCACGGGCATCCGCAGGGCGAAGTCCTGTTCGCGCAACTCGGGTTCCTGTCCCACCACCATCGCGCGCTCGATCGCATTTTCCAGTTCGCGAATGTTGCCCGGCCACTGATAGCGCTCCAGCAGAGTAAGGGCGGCGGAGGACACCCGTGTGATCTTCTTGTTCATCGAAGCCGCGAATTTCTTTACGAAGTGATTCGCCAGAATCGGGATTTCACCGCGCCGCTCCCGCAGCGGGGGCAAATGGATGGGAAACACGTTCAGGCGATAGAAGAGGTCCGGGCGAAACCTTCCTTCTTCGACCAGTTGGTGCAGGTCCTTGTTGGTGGCGGCGATGCAGCGAAAATCGACGTGAATCGGGTGCGAACTGCCGACGCGCGTAATCTCGTGCTCCTGCAGCACCCGCAGCAGATCGCTTTGCGTTTTCAGGCTGATGTCGCCGATCTCGTCGAGAAACACCGTGCCGCCGTCGGCAACCTCGAAGCTTCCCTTTTTGCGGTACTGCGCCCCGGTGAACGCCCCTTTTTCATGGCCGAATAGCTCGCTTTCCAGCAGCGTTTCCGCAAGCGCACCGCAATGGATCACCACCAGCGGATTGTAATGGCGGGGGCTGGCGGCGTGAATCGCGCGCGCGCAAAGCTCTTTTCCGGTGCCGCTTTCCCCGGTAATCAACACGGTGGCTTCCGTCGGGCCTACGGTCTGGATGGCTTCGAAGACCTTCATCATGGCCGGGCTCTGCCCCACCATTTCCTGTGGACGCACCACCGAAGCGACCGTTTCCCGCAGCCGTTCGTTCTCTTTTTCCGCGCGCTGGTGTGCCAGGGCGTTGTGCACCGTGTGGGCCATGTCGTCGGGATCGAACGGCTTGGAAACGTAGTCGTAGGCGCCGTTCTTCAATGCCGCCACGGCGGTTTCCACCGAGGCATACCCCGTCATAATAATTACGATCATCTCCGGATCGATCTCGTGCATACGCTTCTGGAGCTCTACCCCGTCTACGCCGGGCATCTTGATGTCCACCAGCGCCAGGTCAAAGCGGCCTTCGCCCATCTTGGTCAGTGCTTCCTGCGCACTGTCTGCGGTCGTGACTTCGTAGCCTTCCTCGCGAAACCATTTATCCAGCGAGTCCCGCACGATCAGTTCGTCGTCAACTACCAGCAATTTCGCTTTGTTGGCCATGGCGTTCGCTCCTCATCTGGCAACGGCCGCAGGGGCAACGGCTATCGCGGTCTTTGCCTGCATGGGCAGGGTGATGGTGAAGCTTGTTCCCCGCCCCGGCTCGGATTGCACCGCAATGTGTCCCTGATGGCGTTCCACTATTTGGCGGCTGATCGCGAGGCCCAGGCCCAGCCCGCGACCTCGCTCCTTGGTGGTGAAGAACGGCTCGAACATGTTCTTCAGAATTTCGGGCGGCATGCCTACGCCGTCGTCGCGAACTTCTACCTGGACGTCGGAGCCCGCGGCGCCCTTACGCGTGGCCAGTGTCAGCGTGCCGCCGCTGGGCATCGCATCAATCGCGTTCATGACCAGGGCCAGCAGGACCTGTTCGATCTGGCCAGGATCGCAGCGAACCGGCGAGAGATCCTTTGCCAGGTTCAGATGCAATTCGATGTTCTTCAGTTCCAGTTGATGCTTCACCAGCCGCACGCAGCGGTCGATGACTCCGTTGAGTTCCGAAGGCTCGTAGTTCATCGCGGATGGCCGCCCGAAGGTCATCAGGTTGCGCACGATTTCCCCGCAGCGCCGGCTCTCGGATTCCACCAGGTCAAGCATTTCGATGTTTTCGTGGTTGACCTCGGGCTCCTTTGCGGCGCGCTTCTTCAGCAGCTTGGCGTACGTGAGAATTCCAGCTAACGGATTGTTGATTTCGTGGGCCACCACTGCGGCAAGCTTTCCGATGGAAGCCATGCGCTCCACGCGGGACATTTCTTCGTGCGCGCCGGTCAGTTCACGGGTCTTTTGCGCCACGCGTTCTTCCAGCGTCCGCGCCCAGGCGTTGATTTCGTTGCGCGCCTCCTGGAGCTGGCGGCTCATGGTGTTGAAGGATTCCGCCAGTTCGGTTAATTCGTCCTGCCGTGGCCCCAGGTTGATCTGGTAGCCCAAGTCACCCGCGCCCAGGCGGTGCGTCCCTTGGATCAGCTCCGTCAACGGCCCGTGCAGCGTATGGCGCACGAAACCTGCGCTCACCAGCGCAACTCCAAGAATGGCGAATATCGTGTACAGCCATACCTGCCGCCGGCTTTCCGCCACGTTTTGCTCCGTCGTCGCCAGCGAAACGCTCATATCCAAATACCCGAGTGTTTTGGTCTTCGCGGGATGCGCGTGGCACACGGCCGAGGAACATTGCGGCGCGTTTTCGATGGGATTGAGGACCGCCAGCGCGCGCTCTCCGTTCGCCAAGCGATAAGTTCGGATGGCCTGCTGGCCCGCTACAGGATTTGTTGCGCTCTTTTCAAAACCTGGGGCCTGTGGATTCGTGCCGAACGGCCCGCCGGCAAATCGCCCGTTTTCCGAAGTGTCCGAAGAAAAGCTGATGCGGCCTTGGTCGTTGATGATGCGGATACGCAGTACGCCTGGCTCGTTAGCCAGTTCCGTAATGATGTGGTAGAGGCCGTCGCGCTGGTTGCGCAGCATGTAGTACGAAGTGTTGCGAACGATCACGCTGCTCATGCGCGCGGCTTCCGCTTGCGCGGCGCGCTCCAGATGCCGGCGATGGAGCTGGATGTTCAGGTAACCCAGGACTCCGAAGACCAGGGCCATGGAGAGTCCGAGCAGCACCAGAATTTTGGCGCTGAGCGTCCCCCAGAGCTTTTTCCAGCTCGTGTTCCGCGCTGGCTTAGAGACCGAGTTGGCATCAGGTTGCGGCATGGGACGGCTTGGGAATCTCGGCCCGCACGCCCCGGGGCTTCTCCGGAAGCGCGCGCCCGGGGGCAGGTTCGAAAATCGGCAGATATCTCACGGCCATGGAGAAGAGGAAGAAGCCCATGGCGATGATGCTGACGGTGATCATCAGCTCCGTCCACTTCGGAACGTAGCGGTGTCCGGACCAGGTATCGAGGCCCGTGATGGCGACGTTTAAACGGTTGGTGACGAAACCCAGGATCGTGCTGAGCGATGCCAGGTACAGTCCATTCGGCGAGAGCCGCACTTTCTTGAAGCTCAACATGGTAATCGGGATGAGGAAAGCCAGGGTGAGTTCAAGCCACAGGAAATACGACTCGTAGCTCGGCTGAACGATCTTCGCAAGCATTCCGCGATGGAAATAGTCCTCAAAACGCAGCAGCGCGTTGACCCATAGCGCCACGAGCAATGCGCCACCGAGTTCCACCAGAACGGGAAGCTCCAAATGCTTTCCGAATACCTTCGCACTCTGCGTTGACTCAAAGATGGTCATCGCCAGCCCGACCGCAATTGCCGAGCCGAAGAAAAAGAATGGCAGCGCCGGCGTATACCAGAAGGGGTGCAGTTTGCCCCGCATGATCAGGTACAGCGAGCCGAGAGAGCTCTGGTGCAGCGTGGAGAGCAAAACTCCCGCGACGACGAGGACCGGCATCATTCCCTTGACTGCCCTCAGGGCCCAGGTCAGTTTGAAACGCTCCAATACGCTCGGAAGAAACTCGAATAGCAATACCGTCGTGTAGAGCATCACGCACCACCCGACTTCAAACATCGCCGAGTGCGGGTTCATATAAACCGTCAGATGCCAGATGTACCAAGGGCGGCCGAGATCGACCAGCAACCCCACAATAAATAAGCTGTAGCCGAGGAATGCGGTGAGAATTGTGGGGCGCACGATGCTGTGCAACCTCTCAATCTTGAAGAGGTACACCGCGCCGCTAATGCAAAATCCGCCGGCAGCCAACATGATGCCGCACAGGCAGTCAAAGCCGATCCATACACCCCAGGGAGACTGATCGCTCAGGTTGGAAACCGCCCCCAGGCCCCGGGAGTACCGCACGAACGCCGAGTACACGCCCAGGATCATGATGATGACGAAGAGCACGCGCCAAAAGGTGATCTTGAAATTGAAGACTCTCACGCCGCACCTCCGTGCTTTTCCATGGCTTCCGCTTCGGCCACTTCGCTCTTGCGATTCGCAAGCCAGTAGATCCCACCGAGAATCACGGCCCATAGCGGAACGAAATCCGGAATTCGATTCATGACTACGCCCGTATATTCGGGCAGCGGCTTATCGCCAATCTTGGCAATCGTCGGATAACCGAATTGCTCGAACGGCACGGCAGACAGCAGGAACACCGAGGTGCCTCCGACTTCGTCCTTCCCGTAAATGTGCGGCACGTAATTGCTGGGATTTTGCTTGATGCGGTCCTGGGCTTCCAGCAGCAGCTGATCGCGCTCGCCAAACTTCGTCGCACCCGTGGGGCAAATCGCGGCGCACGCAGTCGCCTCGCCCCGTTTCACCAGGTCCGGGCACATGATGCATTTGCGCACGCGCGGATTCAGCGAGCCCCATTCGTACTTGGGCACTCCAAACGCGCACGCTACCATGCAGTACCGGCAGCCGATGCATTTCCATACGTCGTAAACCACCGGGCCCAGTGCTGTTTTGTGGAATGCCCCCACGGGGCACACCGAAGCGCACGCGGGTTCCTCGCAGTTCATACAGAGTTTCCGCATGAAGCGGTCGTTCTCGTTCAGGACCACGGTGAACTTGTGCTCGGATTGCTTCTCTTCGGCGGCAATGGAATCGTCGTACGTCAGGCCGTTGTGTTCCGCGCAGGCCTTTTCGCACTGTTTGCAGCCGATGCAGAGCGTCGCATCGTACAAAATCGCCTTGCTCATAATGGGCTCCCTATCGTGAGGCGTGGCCTCTCGCCGGTGGGCCGGTAACGGATTGCGGATTCAAGTCGGAGCGTGGAGTCCGGAAAAGGCTTGGATCGAGTGTTGCCGTTCGCTGCCGCGCCGCGAGAGGGTTGCGGGGCCGACCGAGCTTGCTCCGCGTATCCCGGCCGCACGCACTTCGCGATTGTTCCGGGGCTGCGGAGAATTTCAGCGAGGTTCACACTGTCGGCCATAGTCCCTTCTTCGCACTCGCTGGCCTGTGGGGAGTATGTTGAAAAACGCTGCGTTTTCCAGTGAAGGGAGTCACCGATTTGCGTGACCCGAGTCACGCGAATCTGCTGACTTTTTAGGCTGTTAATGGATTCCGCGGCGTCGCTTTGGCATGCCAAATGCCAGGATCCCGGCTCACTGAGGAGCCGGGATCCTGTGTTCGCCTTGCTTGCACCGGAGCTTAAAGCGTTCTCATTCAGGTCAGGAAGAATTCGCGCGTGATTTCCTCCCACTTCACGTTGGGGATTTGCGGCGTGATGTCATGAACTACCAGCCCGCCGTCCTGCGCCACTGCGCCCGCCATGGCCGGAATCCGCCGGTGCAACTGCTGCGCGGCGTCTTCCATCCACTTCCGCGCCAGGCTGCCGTTCAGCAGGTTGCGGAGGCTGACCTTGAGGTCGGGCGATAGCACGGAGACAAACCAGCCCTGTCCATAGGGATCCGTGTTCGCGGCCGTCGAATCCGTCAGCAACTCATCGTTTACCGCAGTCACTTCGCCCTCTATCGGGGAAACCAAGTCCACTTGCTTGCCGTTGCGCTGCAGCGTGGCGAACTTCTGCCCTTGCCGCAGCCACTGGCCGCGCTTGGGAAGCGTGATCGCGTCGACCTTGCCCGCCAGTCGCGCTCCAAAATCGTCCATTCCCACGCGCGCCAGTGTTGGGCTTTCCTGCAATGCCCAGGTGTGTCCAGGGTGATAGTTGCGATTTTCCGCCAGCTCAAACCCCGCCACATATTTCGGCTGCACACGAGGAGAAGCCGGGATGGCTTCCTCCGCGGCTTCTGCAATTTCTTCCGCCTTGCCCTTTCTCAGATAGTCGATGGTGAGAAATGTGGCGAACATAACAAGCATCAGAATGACTGTCATAAGGCACCTCCGGTGTTTTTCCCTTCCTCGAATCTCTTTTTCCCTGGCCTTCTTTTTGTTTCTGAACTTCGCCCTACTAAAAGGCATTTGGTGTGCCAAAGGCCGGCAACGCGCCCGCGCGCAAAGCTGCGCAGCTAACTCGCTCATTTGCAATGGGAAAGTAGCTGAGAAGAAGTTTGTCGGGAATTTCGCAACAACGGCTTTTCAAGTCAATCGTTGCAATTCGCATCGGCGAAAAATGCAGCGATTCGCACGTCCCCAGCTAACTGCCAAAGATCAAAGGCTTTGGGCGCATGCGGCGCAGCGATAGAAAAAACAACAGCGCCGCTGCAAGCTTCATCGCCATCTCAGTGCGACCACATGCACGCAAAACAATTTTGAAAAGACGAGACCAGGTACGAGCTTGTGGCTCGGCGGGCTAGCTTTTCTGGAAGTCCGCAATGGCCTGAACGACGCGATCCTGAAGCTCGTCCGGCAGTTCCGGGTAGACCGGCAGGGAAAGAACTTCCCTGCTGGCTTTCTCCGCCTCCGGAAAACTCCCCGGGGCATAACCGAGATACGCAAAGGCCTCCTGCAGGTGCAGGCAGAGCGGGTAGTAAATCTCCGAAGGGACTCCCGCCGCGTGCAGGAACGCCTTCAGCTCATCGCGGCGCGGCGAGCGAATCGTGAATTGATGGTAGACGTGCTCGTACTTCGCCGGCGGTTGCGGCGGTATGCCAATCACGGCGTTGAGTCCGGCTTCCTGAAACAGGCGCCGGTAGCGGTCCGCGCGGTTCTGCCTGCCCTTTTGCCAGGCGTCGAGATGCCGCAGCTTCACGCGCAGCACGGCGGCTTGCAATGCATGAAGCCGGCTGTTCGTGCCCACCATTTCGTGAAAATACCTCTTTTTGCTTCCGTGGACGCGTAGCATTTGCAGCTTTTCGGCGATCGCCGCATTGTCGGTGGTGATCAGCCCGCCGTCGCCCGCGCCACCCAGGTTCTTTGTCGGGAAAAAGCTGAAGCAGCCGTACTTTCCGAAAACGCCCGTGAATTTTCCGTCGTAGCGCGAGCCGATGGCCTGCGCGGCATCCTCGATCACCACCAGATTGCGCGCCTTTGCAAGCCGCAAAATCGGATCTAAATCGGCCGGCAGCCCATACAGGTGCACGGGCAGAATCGCGCGCGTCCGAGGCGTAATCACGGCCTCTATCAAAGTTGGCTGAATGTTGAACGTGACCGGATCGATGTCCACAAATACCGGCTTCGCGCCGACGTACGAGATCGCCCCTGCCGTCGCCACGAAACTGAACGGCGTGGTGATGACTTCGTCGCCCTTACCGATTCCTTCCGCCAGCAGCGACAGAATCAGCGCGTCCGTGCCCGAAGCGCATCCCACCGCGAACTTCGAGCTCAACTTCGCCGCAATTTCCTCTTCGAGGAGCTTTACTTCGGGACCGAGGATGAAATACTGGCTTTCGAAGACCCGCGTGACCGCCTGCATCACCTCGTCGTGAATTTGCGCGAATTGTGCGCGCAACTCCAGAAAATCAAACGGTGCTCTCGGATCCGTGGGTTTCATGGGCATTTCGCTTTGCATGGCTGGCGCGGACATGAGCATTCGCTCCTGCCCTTATTCTAAAAGCAAGCCGGGGGAAGTCCCAACTTTCGCCAAGGTTGCGCTTTATTTCCGCAGCGCCATTTTGGCCGATGCGCTTATTTCTGGACGTATTCCCGGAGGGCCTGCACCATGCCGTCCTGCGCCTCCTGGACGCTGGCGTGAACGTTCTTGTCCATGGCCATCACCACGTCCGCCACAGTCTTTCCGCTGACTGGTTCGTCACGATCGTAGCTATGTCGCCAGACCGTCTTGCCCTTCCGTACATCCACCAATTCCAGATCGTAGTGCAACTTTGCTGCAATCCCGTTGCCGGTGACCTCCCGGAAGGCGTACAGCTGGCCGGTCAAGTAGTAGTCGATGCCCATCTCGCTCCGCAGAGTGGTGACAGCGCGAAATTCGCCGGACGAACGCAGCCCGCGCGCAAGCGCATCCCGTAACAACTCGGAGGGGGGCTCCGACCAGCGGTTGTTGTCGTAGAGGCCGAGTTCCACCGAATTGTCTCCGTAGACGATGCGGTCGTCGCGGTAGAGATGCGTGGTGGCAAGCGGACGCACCAGAATGATCGCATCAATGGGCGTCTGCGCCGTCGAGATGGCGGTCGTTGGTGGATGGGTCAGCTGGAAGTAATGCACGGGCTTAGGAGCCCCGCATCCCGCGGCCAAAACCGCCACAAACGCGCCCGCGCTGGCAACCCAGCGCCCCAGGTTCCGTGTTCGGCTGCGCACGTTCGGCAGTGAGCCCGTATGGCGGATCATCGTTTCGATTGCGCTCATGGCTTCTCTCCGGGTTTATGTTCGCGCGGACTGCTGGAATGAATCAGTTCCGACGGCCGCTCCTTGATCTGTTCCGTGAATTCGCGGAGATTTTCCGAGACGTCGCGCAGATTCATCAGCAGTTCGTCGATCGTCTCCGTATTGACGTCCAGCGTCTGGTCGAGGCGTCGGGTGATTCGCGAGACATTGTTGAGGGATTCGCGGAGCTTCTTGACGGATTCCCTCACGTCCGTGCGATTCTCGTCGATCATTCCCTCCACTTTCTTCAAGGTCTCGTTGGCCCGGTCCGACGTCTTCTTCAGATCGTCCAGCAGCGGGCTGAATTTTGCGCTCGCGCCGTTCACGTTGTTCAGTGTGGATCTCACCAGAGGGCGGTCTTCCTTCAACATGCCGTGCAGGTCGGCCAGGCTGGCCGAGATGTTGGCGCGATTCTCCTCGTTCAGCAGGTCGTTCACGCGCTCGATGGTGACGCTGAGTTGCTTGACACGGGCATTCAGATTCGCCAGCAACTCCTTGGCCTGCGGAATCACCTGATTGAACTGCTCGGTAAGGTCGTTGAAGCCTACATACGGCTCCGATGGCAACTTCGAACCATCCTTCGCTAGCGGCGCCGAGGCCGACCCAGCCTTTACCTCCAGGTGATTGTCACCCAGCGGACTGAAGCTGAGAATCGCCACGTGGCTGTCCGTCTTGATGGGCAGGCCCTTCTCCACACTAAATTCCATGTCCATCATGGACGGATCCGCAGGGTCGATCTTCACGCCTTCGACTCGGCCGATCTTCGGGCCGCCCTCGTACCGGACGCTTGCGCCTCGATCGAGTCCCGCGGCGTTGTGAAATTCTGCGTGAAACTTCATCGCGGGCCCCGCGAACGCACCGGAGATCGAGAAAACCGTGACGATCAGCAGCGTCGCCGCGATCACCACGAAGAGTCCCACAAATACTTGCTCGCGTCTTGCTTCCATCTCTACCTGCTCTTCCCCTGACGGCCTTCGCCGGACTTGGTTGCCGGCTCCGTCAGCATCTGCAGATAATCCAGTTCCTGGGCCACTGCGGGTTCCGGGATGCGGTCGAGAAACTGCCGCACCTTCGGGTGCTTGCTGTTCTTCATCTCGTCGGCGGTGCCCAAGGCCACCACGTCCCCTTTATTGATTAGCACCATGCGATCGGCAATCAGGAACGCGCTGGCCAGTTCGTGCGTCACCACGATGATGGTCATGTGAAACGCTTTTTTGAGCTCCAGAATCAATTGATCGATTCCCGCGGCGATGATGGGATCCAGGCCCGCCGAAGGCTCGTCGAAAAACAGGATTTCCGGATCCATCGCCAGCGCCCGCGCCACCGCCGCCCGCTTCTTCATGCCGCCGCTGAGTTGCGAGGGTAGAAAATCCTCGAAGCCCGAAAGGCCCACCTGGTCCAGCTTCAGACGCACCATGATTTCCACGGTGGAGTCCTCCAGCTTCGTGTGCTCCTTCAACGGCAACGCAACATTCTCGCCCACGGTCATCGAACCGAACAGCGCGCCGCCCTGGAACGACATGCCCAGGCGCTTGCGGATTCCGTCGCGTTCTTCGTCGGAAATCGCCCCGAAATTCTTGCCGCGAATCCACACGTCGCCGGACGTCGGCTTCTCCAATCCCACTAACGTGCGCAATAGCGTGCTCTTTCCGGAGCCCGAGCCTCCCAGAATCACCAGCGTCTCGCCGCGTTGCACGTCGAAGCTGATCCCGTGCAGAATCTCGCGGCCCGTGTAGCTGACGCGCAGGTTGCGCAGCGAAATCATCGGCCCTTCGAAACTGTCCGCGTCCAGCGTCTGCAGGAACTCGCTCATCGCTTCTAGTGCTCTCCCAGGAAGTAGAAAAGCATTGTAAAGACCAGGTCCACCAGAATCACAAGGAAAATGGACATGACCACGGCGCGCGTCGTGGAGCGACCGACCTGCTCGGCGCCGCCAGTCGTCCGCAGTCCTTCCAGGCAGCCCACGGCCGTAATCGTCATGCCGAACATCACGCTCTTGATCAGGCCAGTGACAACGTCACGCAAAAACAGGGCGTCCACAGAGGCCTGGAGGTAGCGCACAAATGTGAAGTCCGCCTGCAAGACCCCGAACAGCGATCCGCCAAGAACGCCCATGAAATTCGCCCAGATGGTCAGGCACGGCAGCATCAGAATCATCGCCACGAATTTCGGCGCCACCAGGAAGCCGACAGGATTGATCGCCATGGTCTCCAGCGCGTCGATCTCTTCGGAGACCTTCATCGTGCCCAGCTCCGCCGCAAACGCCGAGCCCGATCGACCGATGACGATCACCGCCGTAATCAGCGGGCCGAGTTCCCGGGTCATGGAAAGCGCCACGGCGCTGGCCACGTAACTGATCGCGCCGAACCGCCGCAGTTCGTAAGCGGCCTGCAGCGCCAGGATCAGGCCGATGAAAAAAGTGATCAGCGAAAGGATCGGCAGGGCGCGCACGCCGGCTTCCATGGCCTGCCCAACCGCGCGCTGGAAGCGCATCGGCTTGCCGCGAAAGGGCCCGATGAACGTGAAATACGCCGCGTGCCCGGCAAGCGTGGTCAGCTCGCCCACATACGCGAGCCCGCCCTCCACGGAACTCCCTATTCTTCCGAAGAAACTCACGCTCTTAGCTGCCTTTGCGGGGAAACGGCCACACCCCAGACGTCAGGAACCGAGCGCCTGGGCTTCACTCTCGTGTATCTCGAAAATCTTCTGCAAGCGGGAAAGCTCCATCACTTCGCGCACTGACTTGCTGAGCCCGTAAAGAATCAGGCGGGAGCCCTGATCGCGCGAGGCCTTGAGGCCTTCGACCAGTGAGGCGATCCCGGAGCTGTCAATGTAGCGGACCTTTTCGAGGTTCAGGAATACCTTGGGGGTTTTTTTCTCCCGGATCTCGAGGAGCAGCGCCTTGCGCACCGTCGGCGAATGCGCCAGGTCAATGTCCCCCGTGATGTCGAGAATGGTGCCACCAGTTGCTGGGCGAGCCGCGATCTGCACTTTCTATTCTCCTTGTGAACCAGGCAGTTGCTCAGCTGGGGACCGGTACTTCACGAGGCGCAGCTGATTCTTGCCTTTCTTACGGCTAAATTCAACCACATCCATGCTCTGCCGGATGAAGTGCAGCCCCAGGCCGCCGGGCCGGACTTCGTCGAGCCGCCGCCCCTTGAACTCCGAGGGCTTCTGAGGATCGCCTTCGTCTTCCAACAGAATCTCCAGGCCGCGTGCGCCCGCTCGGTTCGATTTCGCCAGCACCCGGTTGCAGCGCACTTCAATCGGCAGCCCGGCTTTTCCTCCGTACGCGTGCCGGATCACGTTCGCCAGCGCTTCGTCCACGGACCGCACGATCGCCCGGGTATCGGCCTCCGGAAACTCCAGCACCTCGGCCGCGCGCTCGATCGTGGCGCGGACCAGGCATAACGCCTCCGGGTTGCTCTCGAGCTCGAGTTTCAGCAGTAATCCCGGTCGATTCCCCCGCGCTCCCGCGAGCTTCCCGCAGTTTTTCTCTAGCCTTTCACCGCGCACTCGTACACCCGTGCCTCGATGGATGTGTAGGAACTCCCTTGTGTCCCGGTTGCCCGGCGAGGAGACAATGCCACGTTCGCGGCCAACTGACAACCGAAAAATTTCTCGACCTTTGCGCGCAAAGCTCCCCCTAACGTGTAGAATCTCTGGCGGCTAGGAACTTTGCCGCTCCTTTTTCCAATGCGCGCTTTCCCTCGCGCTCGGCGCGTCGAAGCTCACCTCTCTGGAGACCTCATGAAACGCTACCTCTGCGCAATCCTCTTTGCATCCCTTTCTTCTGCCGGCATGGCCTTGGCGCAGACCCCACCTACCAGTCCCTATCAAGGCGTTCTTGACCGGCTCGAGTCCCTGGTGACCATCCCCGTCGCGAATTGGAAATATCACGCCGATCTTCCCCACCCCGAAGATTCCGGACTCGACGACAAAGATTGGCCGGCTCTGAAAGTTGGCGAGAACTGGGACACCGGCCCGCGCGACCTTCGCACCCTTGTCGAGATCCCCGCTTCGCAGAACGGATACAGCCTGCAGGGCGCCCGCGTTCGGTTGAACCTTTCCGTGGACAGCGGCGACTTCCTGACCGTCACCGTCTTCTCCAATGGCTCCATGGTTTCCCGCACGGACTCCGACGCACTGCAGCCCATCGTGCTGACCGAGGATGCCAGGGCCGGCGAACGCTTTGTGATTGCCATTCGCATCCAGGCCGCGGATACCAACACGCGGCTCCGCTCCAGTGACCTGCTCATCACTCCCGCCGCCGCCCGTCCCGACCCCGGAATCCTTCGCCAGGAAATCCTAGCTGCGCAACCCATGGTCGAGGCCATCCCCGAGGGCAAGTCCGAACACGCCGCCATTCTCGATGCGGCCGTCAAAGCCGTGGACCTCAGCGCACTCGACCACGGCGACCAGGCCGCGTTCGACGCTTCCCTGCGCCAGGCGCAAAGCAAGCTGGAGGCGCTGCGCCCGTGGTTGCAGCAGTACGCCATTCGCGCCGTCGGCAACTCGCACATTGATATGGCTTGGCTCTGGCCGTGGACGGAAACCGTCGAAGTCACGCGCAACACGTTTCGCAGCGCGCTCGACCTGATGCGCGAATATCCGGACTTCAAGTTCACCATGTCTTCCGCGCGCACCTACGCCTGGATGGAAGAGAAATATCCCGACCTCTTCGACGAGATCAAGCAGCGCGTGAAGGAAGGCCGCTGGGAAATCGTCGGCGGCATGTGGGTCGAACCCGATCTCAACATGCCCGGCGGAGAATCCCTGGTGCGCCAGATTCTGGTCGGCAAGCGCTACTTTCAGCAGAAATTCGGCGTGGACGTGAAAATCGGCTGGAACCCGGATTCCTTTGGCTACAACTGGCAGCTGCCGCAGATTTACAAGAAGTCCGGGATCGACACCTTCGTCACGCAGAAACTCATGTGGGCGCACGAATTCACCGTGTTTCCCTACAAGATGTTCTGGTGGGAAGCGCCCGATGGCAGCCGCCTGCTCACCTATTTCCCGCACGACTACGCCATGGGCATTGATCCCGTGCAGTTGGGGAAAGACGCTTCCGTGTGGCTCCCGGCCATCTACGGCGAAAATCCCCCCACAAATTCCGAGATGATGCATCTTTACGGCGTGGGTGACCACGGCGGCGGTCCCACGCGCACCATGCTCGACAACGCCACACGCTGGATGAAACCCGACGTGGTCTTCCCGAAGCTGGAGCTGAGCACCGCCGGCGCCTTCTTCAGCGATTTGCAGCCGAAGCTTCCCAACATGAAGGTTCCGGTCTGGGATAACGAGCTCTACTTCGAATACCACCGCGGCGTTTTCACCACGCAGGCGGAAACCAAGAAACGCATTCGCACCACCGAGGAACTGTTACTCAACGCCGAGAAGTTCTCCGCCTTCGCCATGCCTATCGGGCACGCCTACGCCTCTGCCGGTTTCGACCGCGGCTGGAAAGATCTGCTCTTCGACGATTTCCACGACATTTTCCCCGGCTCCGGCATCGCCGTGAACTACCTCGACGCCAAGCGAAATCTCGAAGACGTGCAGCGCGTCGGCCGCGGCGTTCTCGATGGCTCGCTCAACGCCATCGCCTCCAACATCAATCTCAAAGGCACGGGCGTTCCGGTGGTGGTCTTTAATTCCCTTTCCTGGCCGCGTAATGAATTGCTGGAAACTGAAGTCAGCCTGCCCGAACCCGCCGCAGCGGTGGAGGTTATGGACTCTGCCGGCAGGCGTGTCGCTTCCCAGGTGCTTTCCGGCAGCCATTCCTCGCCCCGGCTGCACCTGCTGATGAAAGTGAACGTTCCTTCGATGGGCTACGCCACCTACTATGTCGTGCCGCGCGCCAAGTCGCCGGCAACTCCCGTGGAAGTCAAAGCCTCCGGCTACACCCTCGAAAACGAATTCGTGCGCCTCTCGGTCGATCCGAAAACCGGCTGCATGACCAGTCTCTTCGACAAAAAGGCCAACCTGGAAACGCTCGCGCCGTCGGAAACCGACACCGGCGGCCCGAAAGACTCCATCTGCGGCAATCTTTTGCAAACATTTCACGACAAGCCCAAACAGTGGGACGCCTGGAACATTGACGCCGACTTCGAGAAGGAACACTGGGACCTCACGACCGCCGACGAGGTGAAGCTCGTCGAAAGCGGTCCGCTACGCGCCGTGCTCCGCGTGAAAAATCACTTCCAGAACTCCACGTTTGTGCGCGACATCATCGTCAACGCCGGTTCGTCGCGCGTGGACGTAAAGATGACCGCCGACTGGCACGAAAAGCACATTCTCCTGAAGGTCGGCATGCCCGTCAGCGTTCACAACAACATGGCCACCTTCGAAATTCCTTATGGCTCTATTGAGCGCCCGACCACCCGAAACACCCGTGCGGAGCAGGGCAAGTTTGAAGTTCCCGCTCTGCGCTGGGCCGATCTTTCCGACGCCAGGCACGGCCTCAGCCTGCTCAACGATTGCAAGTATGGCTACGATTCAAAGGGTAACGTGCTGCGCCTCTCGTTGCTGCGCTCTCCCACCTGGCCCGATCCCCACGCCGACGAAGGCCTGCACGAATTCACCTATGCGCTCTACGCGCATCCCGGAGACTGGAAGCAGGCGCTCACTGTCCGCCGCGGCTATGAACTCAATTTCCCGCTCATGTCCCGCCAGGAAACCAGGCACACCGGCACTCTTCCCGAAGAACAATCCTTCCTCAAGATCACCGGAGATAATGTCGTGCTCACCGCCGCCAAGAAGGCCGAGGACGGCAATGAAATCGTCCTTCGCTTCTATGAATGGGCCGGCAAGGAAAGTGATATCTCCTTGCACGCGTCGAGCCTTGTGGAATCCGCCGAAGAAACCGACCTGATGGAGCGTCCCATCCATACTCTTCCCGTGCAGCCAAATGGAACCGCCGTCCATACGAAGCCTTACGAAATCAAAACCGTGAAGCTCGAACTTGGCATGCCAAAGGATCTCCATATCCATCAGGACGGCAAACCGTGAACGCCCATCTCGTCAAAGCCGCCACTGTCGGCGCGCTCGGCGGCCTCCTCTTCGGATTCGACACCGCCGTCATTTCCGGCACCACGCAGGCGCTCACCCGCGTGTACTCGCTCAATCCCGAGCAACTCGGCCTCACCGTCTCGATGGCGCTCATCGGCACGGTCCTCGGCGCCACAACCGCCGGCTTCCCCGGCACAAAGTACGGCGGCCGCGAGACGCTGCGGTTCCTGGCCATCTGCTATGTCGTGTCCGCGCTGGGCTGCGCCTTTGCCTGGAACTGGGATGTGCTGCTCGCTTCACGCTTCATCGGGGGCATCGGCATTGGCGGGTCGTCCGTGCTCGGCCCGGTGTATATCGCCGAACTTGCCCCGGCCAAACTGCGTGGCCGCCTGGTGGGTATGTTCCAGATCAACATCGTCATCGGGATTTTGCTCGCGTACCTCTCGAATTACGTCATCGACGCCATGAACCTCGGCGCCACTGAATGGCGCTGGCAGCTTGGGATCGCCGCGCTCCCCGCGTTCCTCTTTCTTGTCCTGCTCTTCACCATTCCGCCCAGTTCGCGCTGGCTGGTCACCCAGAAGCGAGTCGAAGAAGCACGCGGCGTGCTGCAGTTGATGGGCGCAGCGGATCCCGACGGCGAACTCCGCGAAATCGTGGACTCCATCCACCTCGATCAGCTCAGCAAGGCCGAGCCCCTCTTCGCGTGGAAATATCGCCTGCCGATTTTTCTGGCCATCACCATCGGCATGTTCAATCAACTTTCCGGCATCAACGCGATTCTTTACTACCTCAACGACATCTTCGCCGCCGCGGGTTTCAGTAAAATGTCCGGCAGCTTGCAGGCCGTGATCATCGGCGGCATGAATCTCTTCGCAACGCTTCTGGCGATGACGGTGATCGACAAGCTCGGCCGCAAAACTCTGCTACTGATCGGTTCGGTGGGCACCGCCATTTGCCTTTTCGGCGTGGCAAACGTCTTTTATACCAACAGCCACCAGGCGTTGCTCCTCTGGCTGTTGATCGGTTACATCGCCTTTTTTGCGATTTCGCAAGGCGCGGTGATTTGGGTCTACATCAGCGAAGTGTTTCCAACGCGCGTGCGCGCCAAGGGCCAGGGGCTCGGCAGCTCATCCCACTGGATTATGAACGTGCTCATCGCCTTCGTCTTTCCCCAGGTGGCAAAAACATCCGGCGGCGCGCCATTCGTCCTGTTCGGCGCCATGATGATCGTGCAATTCTTCGTGGTGCTCTTCATCTACCCGGAAACCAAGGGCATCAGCCTCGAGCAGCTTCAGCACAAGCTCGGCATCGACTAACGCTCCCGCCCACCCTTTTTTCGGCTCACAAAACCCGGGGCACCGGTCACAGCCTCCTCTACCACCACGACTCCGCCTGCAGCCCAAAACTGATGCCAGCGTTCTGATTCTGGTACGGCACGCCACCCACGAATCCCTTGTACCCGTCCGTCCAGTTCGCATAGGTGAAAAATGCGCGCAGCACCGGCCGGCTGAAGAATTCCCGGCCGCTCGCGATCTGCAGCGCCACGGTGGATTTCACCAGCCATCCGTCGTAGAGATTCTGCCCGCTTTCCGTGTGGTCCACTCCGGGTTCAAACGCCAGCGAAACGTGGTCGGTAAAATTGACTATCGGGCGCACGCCGAACGAGAGCCAGGTATCCGTGCCATGCGCCGGATTTCCGTCCTTGTACCGCTGATAGATAAAGATCGGCATCATGGACCACACCTTGTTCGGCTGCACCAGCACCTGCTCCGTAATGCGAAACGTGTGCGAGTCCGGTACGAACGGTGACGGCGGCGCAATGAACGTATTGAAATCGCTCGCCGCTCCCGTACCATATTGCAGTGTGAATTTGTTGTAGCCCCCGTGGAATTCCGTCCGCAGGTATTGCACCCCGAACGCGTTGCCCTGCGTGCTCGGATAAAACACCCCGTTCGATGTGCCGCCCTTGCTCGCCGCGAAGTTGTACCAGATGCTGAACCGCCCCACTGGCGCCTTCATGTCATAAATCCGCACGTCCAGATTGCTCTTCGCCAGCGCGCCGTTCGAAGTCACGAAGTTCTGGTCCGCCCCCGCAAGGAAGGAAACCGCCATGTGCCCGATCTTCGCATTGATATCCTCCACGCCTCCACCGTAGCCGCTCATGTCCAGCGTGTAGAAATCGTCAATCTCAATGTGCTGCCGGCGGTAATAGCGCTCGCCCGCCCAGAATTTTGCGTCCGGCTGCCAGGCCAGCACGTTGCCCGCCTGCACGAACGCCTCGCGGAACCGGAACTTGTCGTTGTTGTCGTAATTCGAGGAGTTGCTCGTGTCCGCCTCCACCATCGTCTCCGTGCGGAACCATGTCTTGCCCGGCTCATGCGTAGGATTGATCCAGTTGTTCGCAAAGATGAGCTCCGCGTAAGTCTCCGCCTCGTTGCCCAGCCGGTATTTCGCACCCGCGCCCGGCGCCTGAAAGGCCACCTGCTGGCCTCCGTCCCCGTTCAAGCCGTAACCCGATCGCAAATAGCCGTGAAATTCGAACGCTTTGGTTTCCGACTCTAGATTCTTGATGCGCACTTCGGCGTCACGAATCTGGTCGTACTCGAGTCCGGAGCCTACCTGCTGCTGCAGCGCGCTAGTGCTCGTCTGGCCGCCCTGCACAATTTGCCAGATGGGTTGTGCGATGGCCGAAACCGGCGCGGGAACCCTGGCGGCGGCTTGCTCGGCGGAGGTTGCCGCCTTGTTCGGCGCTTTGGCTGCCGCAAGCGCCGTCGCATTCACCGATTCCAGGTCGGAGATGCGCTTTTCGAGAGAGGCGATTTTCGTCTCGTAGGCGCTGCGCAGTGCCAGCAACTCCTTCTGCAACTCCTGCGGCGTCTGCGCGTCGCAAGCCGGCGCGGAGCCCGCGGCGAGAAGCAGCACCAGGGTCAGCGCGGTATGCCGGCGTTTCGATTCAAGCCGTCCCGGCCCCGTCCTCGCTGATGTTGTTGCGGTAAGTTCGTTTTCGATTCCCCGGACCAGACAGCTTGCGCCCTTCGCCATGGCACCTCTCCCGGATGGACGGCATCGCCGTCCGTTGTGACTCACGAAAGGTACCATCGCCATAGACCGGGGGCTACGCCCTGCCGCGTCGAGGCACCCCGTTTGCCCAGGATTCAGATGTCAGTGTGAAAGAAGGAGGTGCAGGGATTTTCCGGCGGCTTCGCGCTTTATCGCGCCGCAACGCTCATCCAGATACCGGACTTCGGCCGCAGCGTCACCAGCGGCTCCGGGACCACCGGATGCCCCGGCACCAGCCGGAACGAAAATTTCTGCGCGATTGCCGCCACCACCAGCGCCGTTTCCAGCAGCGCGAAGCCCTGCCCGATGCAGCGCCGCGGGCCGTCTCCGAACGGAAAGTACCCGCCGGCGGGCAGGCGTTCCATCAGGCCGCCAAGCCAACGTTCCGGCAGGAAGCGTTCCGGCTCGTCGTAAAGGCGCGCGTCGCGGTGCATCACCCACTGCGAAGCCAGCAGCGTGGTGCCGGGCGGAATGTCGTACCCCCCGAGCTGCAACGGCTCCACGCTCAACCGCGCCATGATGAACGCCGGCGGATAGAGCCGCAGGGATTCGTTCACCACGGCGTTGAGATACGGCAGTTTCGGCAGGTCGGAGACGTCCGCGGGCCGCCCACCGAGAACGCTTTGCAACTCCTCCTGCAGCTTCGCTTCGGCATCGGGATTCTGGCCCAGCAGATACCACGTCCAGGAAAGCGAAAGCGCTGTCGTTTCGTGACCTGCCACGAACAGCGTCATCGTTTCGTCGCGCAGTTGCCGCTCGGTCATTTGCGTGCCATCTTCGTGCATTGCGGCCATCAGCAGCGACAGCAGGTCGTTGCGCGGCTGCGTATCTTTTTTGCGCTCCGAAATGATGCGATAGACCATCGAGTCCATGTATTCCAGGTCGCGCTTCGACTGGCGATTCTTTGCCGTCGGCCACGACCCCGGGATGCGCCACGGCGTGCGCGCCCGGTGCAGGTGATAGCGCATCAGAAACGTCATCGCCCGCCCGATGCCTTCCGAATCCGCTGCCAGGCTGGTGCCGAAGAGCGTCCGCACCGCAACCTCCAGCGTCAGCTTCATCATCTCTTCCGCGATGTTTCGCGTTTCGCCGGCGCGCCACTGCTCCATCCGCTGCAGCGCGCATTCCACCATCACGGGAGAATATTCGTTGGTGCGCGAACGGTGAAACGCGGGCTGCGCCAGCCGCCGCTGCCTGCGCCAGAAATCGCCTTCGCTGATCAGCAACCCTTGCCCCAGCAGCGGTCCCACCACCATTTTTGTCAGCGCGCTTTTATGCAGCTTGGCGTGCTCGAGCACCAGAATCTGCTGCACCAGGTCCGGCCGGTTCAGCAGCACACGGCTCATGCCGAGCACCGGCATGTTCACCACGTCGCCATACTCCCGAGCCAGCCGCTGCAGCGTCCCCAGCGGATCGTTGCGCACCGCCAGCGCCAGCCCCAGTATCGGCAGGCCCTTCGGCCCTGGCGGAAAGTGGAACCCGTTGTTTGTCATGGTCGCGTGGCGCTCCGCATGCGTTCAGTCTACTCTTGGCCGCCTTCCTCTTTTGTATGGAACCGTCGCCGCCGCATCCCGCAATTCGCCTCAGCTCCCTCCTACGGCTTCGGCTGCTCCTGAAGCGTTTGCGATCTCCCCGACGCGGGATCTTCCAGAAATCCGGCAACGATCGGGCCGATTGAAATGCACGACGGCGCCAGGTGACCGCACGCCGAACTCATCCGCACCAGCGGAAATCCCCCGGCGGCCGCGACCTCCGTGGCCGGTATTGGGTTTACCATGTGATCTTCCAGCGAAACCAGAACCAGCATCTTGCACTTCCGGCTCTTCGCCCATTGCTCCAGCGTCACCCCCTTCTTTCCCGGCAGATCCAGCCCGATAATGGCCTCCCGCTGGCGAATTTGGTTCCACGCGTCTCCGCCGTCGGTCTGCGATTCTTTCTCCACTTGCGAAAGGAAATCGCCGAAGGCGCCAGGAGTTGTGTGCGCCACGCGGTACGCCGGCGTCGCCAGATTCATCGAATCGATTTCGTTCTCCAGTAGCGCGCCTTTGGTAATCCGGCGTTTGGGATGGCCCGAATTCCACGCCGGATCGGACTGCAGGGCGCTGATTTCCGCCGTCCACAACAGCTTGTCGTATGAAGTCGATTGCGGCGATCCCACTATCGGGATCGCCTCATCCATCAACTCCGGATACAGGTCCGTCCACGTGAAGGTCTGCATCCCGCCCATCGAGATGCCCATCACCGCCCGCAAGTGCGTCAGGTGAAACACTTCCGTCACCAGTCGGTGCTCCGATTCCACCATGTCCCCGATTGTGAATTTCGGAAATTTCCCCAGCCGCTGGCTCCGGCTGTTCGATGGCGAAGTGGACACGCCGTTCCCGATGGCGTCCACCAGAATCACAAAGTATTTGCTGGAATCCACCGTCTTGCCCGGTCCGATTTGGTCGAGCAAGTCCTTCGAAGCGCCGCCCAGCCAGCTCGGCCACAGGACCGCGTTCGACTTCTCCGCGTTCAAAGCGCCCAGGGTGCGATAGCCCAACCGGAAGTCGTGAATCACTTCCCCGCTCTGCAACTTCAGGTCTCCGAGCTCGGCAAACTGCAGCGCCCCATCCTGCGCCCGCGCGCTCCACGCGAAGCCGGCGAACAGCATTCCCAAAATCGCAATGTTGCCCCGCAGTGTGCTTCGTCTCACCGGAACATCCCTCCACGTTCGATTTAGTTTCAAAGTCTTCGCCGTTCGCCGGCCAGGCAAGCGGCTGACGGTCATTTCCACAACGCCAGCAGGCTGGCCAGCAGCGCCACAGGCATCGCCACCGCACCAACCTTCAAGAACTGCCGCGCGGAAATTTCCACTCCTTCGCGCCGCAGCGCGATCAACCACAGTATCGTCGCCAGCGAACCGGTGATCGAAAGATTCGGCCCCAGGTCCACGCCCACCAGCACGGCGTGCCCCAGCAGGCTTGACCCTCCCACGGACTGAATCGCCGCGCCGCTCATCAGCCCGACCGGAAGATTGTTCATCACGTTCGACAGCAATGCCACCAGGATCGCCACTCCGGCCTTGCCGGCCCACGCCCATCCGCCCGTCACCAGCCGGATCGCGCTGGCTCCCAGCGTTTCCAATCCCGCCGTCTGCAACGCACCCACAATCACAAAGAGGCCGGCCACCAGTGGCAGGATGGACCAGGAAACTCCCCGCGCCACGCGTAGCGGCATCGCCCGATTCGTGCATGTCACCGCGGCCAGCACCAGCGCCGCCGCCACACAAGTTGGCGCGCCCAGCGGAATCCCCACCGCTGAGCAAACCAGCAGCCCCGCCGCCGCTGCCAGCAATCCCCCCAACGTGATTCTCCCTCCTCGCGAGAGCGCCACTCTCTCGCCCGGCCCCTCCGCGGTTCCCCGCAACTCCCGCCGGAATATCCCGCGAAGGCAAAAGTAAGTAACCACAATGGCGGCCGCCGAAGGCAACGTGAAGATCTTCAGCCACGCGGAGAGCACCGGCAACTGCCTTCCAAAGACCACCAGATTCGCCGGATTCGAAATCGGGAAAACAAAGCTCGCGGCGTTTGCGACCAACGCGCAGGCAAACAGGTGCGGCCCCGCCGGGACGCGCGCCCGCCGCACCACCGCCAGCACCGCCGGCGTCAGCACCACCGCCGTCGCATCGTTTGAAAGCAGCGCCGTCACCACTATCCCCACGAAATACACCAGCCGGAACAATCGCAGTGGAGACGCGTCCGCGTGATCCGCCGCCAGGTGCGCCAGCCAGTCGAACACGCCTTCTTCGCGCGCCACCTCCGCCAGAATCATCATGCCAGCGAGGAAAAGGTACACGTCCAGCCCCTCGCGCACCGCGTGACCCGCGTTCGTGAGTGAAATCAGGCGCGTGGCCAGCAGCAGCGCCGCTCCGCCGCACACCCAGTACGCCTCCGCGATCCCGCGAGGCCGCACCAGCATCAACGCAATGCTGCCAATGGAGATGGTCCAGATGAGGATCGGGATGGTTTGAGCCATGGGGCAAGGCGAGACCTTGCGATGCTCCTTCGACGCCGCAGCAGTGGCTTGCGCTAGGTGAAACGGTGACCCTTGGATGATTCGGGCGGTGGAAGCGTCAGGGGGAATCTGGAGCCAATAGTGGAAGTTGCACCCACGGCCTGCCGATTGCCCAGCGGCTATTTTATGCTATCTTTTGAGCCGGAATCCTTGGAACTTTCTTCTACGTTTCGGGTAACTATACACAGCGAGAGGTTCGCCCGTCATGCCCGAAGCGCTCGATGGTCTCGATTTGAACATGCTGGCTATTCGTTGCCGAAAGGTCCTGGAGGCTCCGGACATCGATCCTGGAATCGCGGCCGAAGCAAGAATACTTTTCCAGGAGTGGTCTGCCCTGCTGAGGACGCCCACTGTCGAAGCGGGAGCCCGCGAGGCATTGGGCGGGCGCATGACGCGTTTCTTGGCCCGCACCAAGACCGGGTAGTGCCCTGCGGCAAGGGGAAGCCTTGCAATGTTCCTTCGAAATCTTAAGAATGATTTGAACTAAGTGGATCGGTCATTCTTGGATGAGGCGGACGGTGGAAGTGCGGGAGCACCCGCTTCGTGGCCCAGTCTTCCACGCCGCTTGAAGGTGCCTGGAAATATGGAAAATATGGGGACAGAAATAGGGGGACAGGCGGGAGGTTCACTCGATTTTGCCGTGTAAATCAAGAACCATCCGAGAACGTTCCGTCTGCCCCCAGGTTTTCCGCGTTGTGCCTTGATGTGCGGTTGCCTCATGTCACTTGATTCGAGCACACAAGTGTGACACCTGCATCCGCCAAGGCGGATACTAGGAGCCCACCTTCTTCACCGCCGGAGTTTTCCACGAACCGTCCAGAATCGTTGGGTCGGTCGTCTTGGGCCAATACAAACGCATCATCAGGACGAAGTCGTCCTTCGGCGCTGGCAACCAATTCGATTCTTTCGCCTTGCCCGGCGAATCCGCTTGTATATAGATGTCTGTTGAGCCATCGGCATTTGTGATGAATTTGTTGCGTTGGCTTACGTTATAGCGGTTGAGCGGGTTATCCACAAAAAAATACTTTGCGTTGTACATGGTGACGGACCAGAAACCATCCACGGGCGGCATCTTACCTTTGTCGAAGTGCAACACATACTTGTTTGCGCCGTTGTATTTCGAGACGATTTCAGGACCTTCGGAAACGGGGTAGATAGCATCCTCAGGCCGATTCGCGCCCAGCCCATACCAGGTAACCGTCGCCCGCTGAATGTAGTTCGTGCCATAGATCCCGGCCTTGGTAGTAAAGGACCATCCATTCTCAACTTTCATATCTCCTGCGACGATGCCCTCTTTCATCCATGCCGCTATCTTTTCCTGTGCTGCCTTGGGAGCTTTCGCAATTCCCGCGGCTACACCTGTTTCGAGCTTTGCAGAGTCAAAATCCTGTCCGGGCACGATGCCGATTTTCGCCAGCTTCGCAACCATCGGTGCATCCTCTGCCGATGGCGGGTTCGTCTTCCATAACTGGGCGAAAAGTTTGAAGTACGACGCGCCGTCCATCGCGTTCACTTGTTCTCGAACGGCAGTTTTTGAGTCGATGGACGAATCCACTGTACCGGGCGTCGGCGTGTACGGCTTGCCGTAAGAAGACAGCGGAACAGCGGCCATTTCGTCTTGTAAAGCATGAACCGCCTTGTAATCCTCCGGTGTGCCAGTGCAGTAGATGCGCCCCAGAAGCCAGACTATTCCGGTGGGCGATTTGTATTCTGTGACCCCCGCCGGGAGAGTTCCGCTCCAGCCCGGCCCGGTGATCGCATACTTCTGTGCTGCCGTGCCCGTGGTTCGTTTGCCGGGTACCTGGAAAACATCGGTCCAGCCATCCAGCATCGGGAACAATGCGTAGCGCCCCTTCAGGTCTGGGATGCTGATGACCCACGGTTCTTTGGATACGTCCAGCCAAACCACGGTGTAGAGCGTGTCCGCATTCGGTGCGGTCACAGTGGTAAATGAGGCGTTTGGATACTCGCGCAGCCTGGCAAACTGGCCCATGGGCGCGAAATTTCCGGCTGGTGCGGCCACGTTTGTGGAAACACGCCGGGTCAACTCCATCGTCACTAGAGGATAGGCGTAGATGTATGCATCTTTGGCGGTTTCAAAGGACTCCAATTCCTTCGCATCCTCCGTCACCTTTGAATTCGGACCGCAACCTGCAATTAGACAGGCAAAAAGAGCCGTCGCGCTCCATAACTTTCTGCGCATAAGTCCTCCAATACAGTTTCGCGTCGGAACAAGTCGATGAATGATGGCAGTGCGGATTCTGCAATTTCCAGACTGGCCACGCCATTGTCAAAAGTGACAAGATGCTGCTTAGCGCTTACGGGAAACATAGGGATTAGCCCCCGCAAACGATCTCCCTCACCTTATGCATCCTACGATTCCGTGATGCCCTCCCGTCGGCGGGTGGAGCACCCTTTGAAACAGCGAAGTGAGGAGAGGGTGCCGGCGGGTGGAGCACCCTTTGAAGCAGCGAAGTGAGGAGAGGGTGCCGCACCCTTTGGTTTTCAAGGGTGCGGATTTTCTCTTGGGTCGGTCCTTTTTCTGATCGAATCGATCTCGATTAGTCCGCGCTCTCCTTTCGCGTAATGCGACCAACTGCTCCACGGCCAATCCTGCGGATGCAGGACCAGCTTCCGAGCCACCGGGTTTCGGTGCATGTAAATCAGTTTTTCCCGCACCTTCTTTTCGCTCCATACATTGAAGTCGTAAAATCGCCGCTGCCAGAACGCGAGCGATTTCTCCTCGGCCGAGGCAAAAGGAAGCCGCAGCTGTTTTGACGAACCAATTCTCTTTCCGCGCAAAGCGCGCGACACTCTCTGTTTCAGAACCTGCAGAACTTTCGAGGGATTGCCCGTGCCGGGTTCGCCGATCAGCAAGTGCACATGCTCGGGCATGACGACGTAACCAAT
>DATIXE010000082.1:0-101826 GCA_035518915.1 Candidatus Eiseniibacteriota bacterium | reverse complement strand
TTTGCTAGTTTCTCTAGGGGAGTCGCGTCACTTGAAGCCAGAATGCCAACATCGGCCAACTTGGACGTTGCAGGGATGCGCTCGTTCTTGAATCGCAAAGGACTCATCGTCAGCATCGTGGTGCTCGTCGCCATCCTGCTGTCCGCGTGGTTTTACTTCCGCCCAGGTACGCAAAATTCGCAGAGCGAGCGCGAAACTCTGCTCCAGCAGTTGCCGGCGGATTCGAGTTCGGTGCTTTACCTCGACCTGAAGGAATTGCGTTCGTCCGCGTTTCTCGAGCAATTGCTGGCATGGGCGCCGAAACCCCCGGCAGACGAAGAGTACACAAAATTCGTACAGGCTACGGGATTCGACTATGAACGGGATCTGGATCGCGTGGCCATTTCGTTCAGCGGCACGCCGAAAGATCCGAAGACCATGGCCATCGCCGAAGGGCGGTTCAACCAAAAGAAGATCGAAGCATACGGCGGGCACCTGGGAACATTGAAAACGGCAAGAGGAAGGACCATCTACGAAGTTACACTGGGCAATCCAAAGCGCACGGCATACTTCACCTTTCCACGCAGCGAAGAAGTGGCGATCTGCAACGACGCTTCGTGCTTTTTTCAACCCACGGGAGGGAATTCCGGCGCCGAACAGTGGCGCGACCATTTTCGGCGCGTGGCGGGAACGCCGGCGTTTGGCGTGCTGCGGCAGGATTCGGCGCTGCTCAGCGAGCTTTCGCAGCAGGGCCCGGCGGGCTTCCGCTCGCCGCAACTTGCCACCTTGCTTGGCCAACTGCAGTGGGTGACGATCGGCGCGAAACCAGACGGACAGAGCCTGCGCGTGGTGGCCGAGGGAGAAAGTTCGAACGAGACCACCATCCATCAATTGAACGATATGCTCAGCGGATTGCTGATCCTCGCGCAGGCGGGACTCGACGATCCAAAGGCGAGCACGCATCTCGATCCGAAGTTGCGGGACGCCTACCAGACACTTCTGAAGACCGCGGAAGTGCAGCAGCAGGACCGCGGCACGTCGCAGTCCGTGCGGCTGATCGTGGAGATTGCGCCGCCGCTGCTCGACTGGGCGCGTGGGACGATGGCAGCCGACCCTCCGGAAGACACAAAGCCCAAGGCGAAAATGGAAAATCGAAAGTAAGAGCCTGGCGCGGCCATCCTTGGATTTGCAGACGTTGTGCGAAATTCAAGAACAGCAAGGCGAGTGGAAGCAGGCAGGAACTTGGAATTCGATTAGTCGCCGGAAGAGGTGCTGCCGGGCGAGTTGCCGCGCATGTAGCGCCAGGGATTGACCGGCGCGTTGTTCACGCGAACTTCGTAGTGCACGTGCGGGCCGGTGGTGCGGCCGCTGATGCCTGTATAACCAATCACCTCGCCGCGCTTCACGCGGGTTCCCGCGACGACGGCATACGCGGAAAGATGCGCGTACCAGGTGGTAATGCCGAAACCATGGTCGACGATCACGGTGCGGCCATAACCGGTGTGCAGTCCGGCATCGAGCACGATCCCATCGGCGGTCGCGTAGACCGGAGCGCCGTAATCCGCACCCACGTCTACACCAGTGTGAAACGCACCTTCGCCCGAGAACGGATCCAGGCGTTCGCCGAAGCCATCGGTGATATGCCCGAGGACCGGCCAGATGGAAGGCGTGTAGTTGGAATCCGCAAAGGCCATCGAAGGCATCATGCGCATGCCTTCGGCCGAAACGGCAATGACCGCCGCGTTGCGCTTCAGGAATGTGAACTGCTCGACAGAGCGATCGAAAACGTCTTCGGGGGTCGAGGGGGCATCGGTAGTTTCAAACGCCGCGGGGTGATATTTCAGAACACCAAAGGTCATCGCCACGTCAGTGGCGAGGGATTGCACGGCATCGAGGCGCTGGTTGGTGTCCTTGACGGTGGTTTGCAGTTCGCGAACCTGCTTTTTCCAGACATCACGCTCCTGGCGGACAGCGTTGTAGTTGCCGACCTTCCAGAGCATGCGGCTATAGGAACCGACGGCGGCAAGAACGGTGATGCTTCCAATGACCGCGAGGACCGCAAGGCCATGCAGCACGTACGTAGGCACGATGAGTTTCTTCATCTTGCCCGGCGTGGAGGCAATATAGAACGTATAATTCTTGCTGCTAATCAATATAGGCCCCTCAGGCCTTGCTTTGATATTTTCTTGCGCGCGGCGGTAGTTTCCGTTGCCCTGGTTGCCGCACTCACTTTCGAGCCCTGCTAACGATCGGAACCGTGAGCCTTGGTTCGCGACTCCTGCATATTAAATTTTGTAGGGCATCGGGTCAACCCTGTATTTCGTTTTTTTAGGACAGCCCCTGAAGAGCTGTCCAACTGTCCGAACGGGCAGGATGGGGTAGGATGGCTCGTGCCAATGGCGAAACATACCGCCGAAGACGAACTGGTGCACAGGCTTTCGCGGGGTTTTCCCTCCTTTCGCGAGAGCGGCATACGCCTGGGTGGGGGGGACGATGCGGCGCTCTGGGCCCCGCGGCGCGGATACGAAACGATATTGACAAGCGACTGGTTTCTGGAAGGCTCACATTTCCTGCGGGATACGCATCCCGCGGACAGCGTGGGATGGAAATGCCTGGCGCGCGCGGCCAGCGACCTCGCGGCAATGGGCGGAGCCCCGCGGTGCTTCCTGCTGAATCTGGCGCTGCCTTCCTCGCATACCGGGAAATGGCTGGATGGTTTTGTCGGCGGGTTGCGGCGGGCAGGGAGGTTTCTGCATTGTGCGATGGCTGGGGGAGATACCACACGCAACCAACGGATCCTGATCAATGTGACTGTCGTGGGCGAGATCGAGAAGGGAAAAGCGGTGTTACGGTCGGGCGCAAAGGCGGGCGATTTGCTGTTTGTGAGCGGAAGGTTAGGGCTCGCGGATTTGGGTTTGCGGGAATTGCGACGGGGAAGAGGACTGACAAGAGCCAAGAACCAGGCTCTCAGGAAGCATTTGTATCCCGAGCCGCGGATTGCGCTGGGCAGTTGGCTGGCGAGCCGTGGGCTGGCGAAAGCCATGATGGATGTTTCGGACGGACTGTCGACGGATCTCGCGCGCTTGTGCGCGGCGAGCGGGGTTGGAGCGAAGTTGGACATGCGCAAGCTGCCGATGGTCGAAAGTATTTCGCGGCGAGCAGCTTTGCAGTTGGCGTTGCATGGCGGGGACGAATATGAGCTCTTGTTTGCGACCAGGGCAGCGGCGGCGAGAAAAATTCCTCGGCGGCTTGAGGGCGTGGAGATTCATTGCATCGGGGAGATCATGAAACGGAAACGGATTGTCTTAACGGAAGCGCGAGGGACGCAGGTAGAACTTCGACCCGGCGGATGGGATCCCTTTCGGAAATAGCTATTGAGGATTGGGCGAGGGTGTCGCAGGAGGCGCCGCCGAAGATGGTGAGGTGGACACCGGGGGCGGCTGGGTTTCCGGTTTCGATTTAGGCAGAGCAGGAAGCTCGTCTTCGGGGGCGGTGTCGGGCACGTCGGTGTGGACGTGATGCTCGTCAGCTTGCTGCTCGAGCGTGACAACATTCGGAAAATCGATGGACGGAAGACCCGTGAGGCCTTTCTCCATAAATTCCAGCCAGATCGGGAGCGCGGCCTGCGAGCCGGTTTCGCGCTTGCCGAGCGATATCTGCTTGTCGTCGTAGCCGACCCAGACGCCCGCGGTGATCTGCGGCGTGAAGCCCATAAACCACGCATCAGTGAAATCCTGTGTCGTGCCGGTCTTTCCGGCGCAGGGGCGGCCCAACGCTTTCGCCTTCATGGCCGTGCCGAACTGCACGACTTCCTCGAGCATGGCGGTCATCGTGTGGGCCACATCGGGCGAGAGAACGTCGTGAACTTCGGGATGCGCCTCTTCAAGCAGCGCGCCGTCGTAGCTGGTAACGCGCCGAATCATATGCGGATCGATGCGAATGCCTTCGTTGGGAAAAACGGTGAAGGCGGAAGCATGTTCGATCAGGCGCATGTCCGCGGCGCCGAGGGCCAAAGGTAGATAGGGCGGCAGCGGTGTGGTGATGCCGAAGCGCCGCGCCATGTTGACAACATTGGTGATGCCCACCTTGTCGGCGAGCTTCACGGCCGGAACGTTGCGCGAACCAGCAAGCGCGCGGCGTAGCGTGATGACCCCTTCGAATTTTTCGTCGTAATTGTGCGGAGAATAGATCTGCCCGCCGCTCATCACAGTAAAGGGCGCGTCGAGAATGGTGTCAAATGGCGAATAGCCCTGCTCGATGGCCGTGGAATAGACATAGGGCTTGAAGGAACTCCCGACCTGCCGAACCGCCTGCGTCGCGCGATTGAACTTCGAATCTTCAAAGCTGTAGCCGCCGACCATGGCCTTGATTTCCCCGGTGGCGTTATCAATGGCTATCATGGCGGCTTGCGGTCCGGGTTGCTGTTCGAGTTGGACGCGAACCGTGGTTTCACGCAGCTCCTGAATGGAGAATTGCGCAAGATCGCCGACGGCAAGAATCTCGCTGGGATTTTTGTGGCCCGTCCAGGCCATGTCGGAGGGCGATAGGATCGCGCGGTACGGGCCGATCTTGATGGTGGCGCTCTTGTCGTCGACGGCCATGACCAGGCCGGTGAGGTAGCTTCCCTTCTCGACAGCGTGACGCCAGTCGTCGTCCTCGTAGGTAGCCAGCGTCCCGAGATTGTCCTTCAGAATGTTGGGCAGCTTGCCGCGCCAACCGTGGCGGCGATCGTAAAGGTGCAGGCCGTCGCGAATCGCCTGGTTGGCGGCCTTCTGCATCTGGATATTGAGCGTGGTGTAGATGCGGAGGCCGCGTTCGTGGACCGCTTCGGTGCCATAAGTAGTTTCCAAATATTTTCGGATGTCTTCGAAGAAGTAAGGCGCCAGATCGTTGCGCGGATATTGCAAATGGAGACCAAGAGGAGTCTTCCTCGCGGCTTCTTCTTCGGCGGGCGTGATCTTGCCTTCTTCCATCATCTGGTGGAGCACCAGATTGCGACGGGCGAGGGCGCGCGCGGGATCAATCAGCGGTGAATAGATAGGCCCGCGGATCATTCCGGCGAGGAGCGCCGCTTGTTGCAGGTTGAGGTCGGTGACATTCTTGCCGAAATAGAATTGCGCGGCAGCGGCAAAGCCATAGTTGCCGTGAGCCAGGTAAACCTGGTTCGCGTACATGGTGAAAATTTGCGGCTTGGTATAGCGGCGCTCGATCTGCAAGGCCAGCAGCATTTCCTGGAGCTTGCGGCGGAAGCTGCGGTCGCTGCGGTCGAGGAAGAGATTGCCGGCAAGCTGCATGGTGATGGTGCTGGCGCCTTCGGCTTTGCGGTGCTTCAGGATGTTGCGGTAGGCGGCGCCGGCCACCCGCGGGAAATCCACCCCCCAGTGCTCCTCGAAGTGTTGGTCTTCGATCGCGGTGACGGCGTTGTAGAGGACTTTCGGGACCTGCTCCCAGGTCATCAGGATGCGGCGCTGCAGGGCGAAGCTGCCCACCAGCGTGCCGTCGTCGGCGTAGATTTCCGTGACGACGTTGGGACGATAGGTCTCGAGAGCGCGGATTTCCGGGAGATCGCTTTCGTAGACGAACAGCAGCCCGGCCGCGGCCCCCAGTGCGATTGAACACAGGAGGAGAAAGGCGAGGGCGACGCGGTCAATAAGTTTCCAGCCGCGCAAACGAAGAGTAATCGGGGGAAGCGAAAGCATCGAAGAAAAATCTTAACGCAGAACTCTTGGTGAGATGTCAACGGCAGGCAGAAAGGTTTCCATGGGGGATTCTATTCCGAAGTGTAGTAGCGTTCGCCGGCACAGGCGCGGCAGAGGGTGCGGCCCTCGCGGACGACTTCGCGCTTGAAGTTGATGCCTTCGCCGCATTCGGCACAAACGATGCGCGGGCCCTTGAAGCCCGGCAGCTCTTCCGGCCCGATTTCGACCTTTACCCATTCCTTCGAAAACAGCACGTCGTCGGGAAGCTGGGCGTAGGCTTTCTGCTGGCCTTCTTCCCTGGGCAGGTCGGGGAAGAGTTCTTTGGCGGCCTGCTTGGAGGATTCTTTGGCGGCGATACGCACGGCGCGGCCGGTCTCGAGGTCGCAGAAAGTAGCCGCGACCTTGCCCCAATCACGGAATTTTAGGGCGCGCTTGCCGAGCCGGCAGTTCGCGACCAGCGCGACGGCGTCGGTGACGCACCGGTCGATTTCGACGAAGGTGACGATTCGCTTGCGCTGCGCAATGGGGTCGAGACCCAGTTCGCGAATGCCCAGCATCGCGAGACGCACTCCCAGCACCTGGCCCGCGCAGATGTGGCCGTGCGCAACCGCCGCGAGTTCGAGGTATTCGGGGAGGGTCTTCATGGTCATGAGGGCTTAGATGACACGCGATGATGATGAGGATATCAGAAATCAGATATCAAGAAGGCGATCAGCTGACGGCAAACAGAGAGCAAAACCGATCTTGCCTTTCGCTAGCTGCTCGCTGCTATCTGCTGGCGGTAGAAACCTTCCTGCCGCTACCCCGTTTTTTCGGAAGACCCGGCCGACCAGGGATGCTGCTGGCGCGCTTCGAGGAACGCAAACCATGTAGTGAGGATGGCGAGCGCGGATAAAGCCGCGTCGCGGATGACGGTAAAGATCGTGAGCTTCTCGGGCTTCCCGAAGCAGCCGCAATTAATATCCATATGCAAAAGGTAGGCGCGCGTAACAATGAACAGAAATCCGACCATGATCAGGGTGATCAGCGTGGCCCAGATGCGCAGACGCCAGCCGATCAGAAGGAGCAAACCGAGAAGGATTTCGCCAAACGGCAAAGTGTGCGCGACGAAGTTGGCGCCCTCCGGCGAAATCATCTTATAGGATTCCACCTGGCTGGTGAACTGCATGAGATTCGTGGTCACCGAAAATTTCAAAACAAACATTGGCCAAAGGTGAGTATTCGGAAGCAGTAATTTCGAAAAGCCCGCGAAGACAAAGACGCCACCAAGTACGAGGCGGCCGATCCAAATAATCAGGCGGCGGTAGTTAAAGGGAGACGATTGAAGCATAGATCTGGCCGGCGATTCCTCCGACTGCGCTCCTTATTGCTACTTGTGCCCTATGAGCTGGTCCAGAAAATCCTTCAATACATCGTAGGTTAGCGTGCCGGCGTAAGGATATGTCTGGCCGTTGGCATGGAATACCGTGGTCGGAGTCTGGCTCACGGGGAAGGTCTGGCCAATGGCCTTATCCTTCTCAATCAGCGGCTCGAGTTCCTTGGAAGCGACGATCGCTTCCACCCTTTTCATTTCTCCTGGAGTCAGCACGCTGGCAACGGTGCCTTTGACGTCGCCGGAGGCTTCCCACTTTTCCTGATTGTCGAAGAGCACGCGCTCGACCGGCTCGCACTTCCCGATGTGGCAGGCGGCACGGGAATAGCTTGCGGCAACCCGGGAGTAGGCGTGCATAGGCAGCGGGAAATCGCGATGGACCAGATAGATTTTACCGGTGTCCACATAGTTGTCCATGACCTTCTGGTTGGTATTCATGTACAAGGCGCGGCAGGCCGGGCACTGAAAATCGCTGAAAATTTCAACCACAACCTTGGCGGACTTGGATCCGAAGGCCTTGTCGGGGTCGATGTCATTTACGCCGTCAACGCTGATGGTCGCGGTTGAGACGGCCGGTTCCGCCAATTCCTTGTGGGCGGTCTTCTTCGTCGTAGTGTGCGTTTGCGACTTCTGAGTGGTGGGCGCGGCCGTCAGAATCGAGGCACAACCCAGTATGGCCACAAAGCCGGCGGGTAGAAGTCGAAGACGGCGGCTCACAGATTCCTCCAAGGAGTAAGTGGAATGTTCACAACCCGATTCAGAGTATCACAGGTTGAAAACCGGCAAGCCGGGACGGCCAAGATGTGACGCGGGGGACTCCGCCGAGCGCCAAGCCGCAGGCCGTGGCCGTCTTGGGCGAGGGAAAGCATTTGGGTGGGAAGCATGGTTGGATTGGTTGCGGGGGGATGGAAGCGCGTTGTCCGAGGGTGGTAGAGGTCGGGGGCGGAGACCAAGGAGGGGCAACCGGGTAGTCCGATGTGCCCTGGAAGGCAAAGTAAAACAAGCACTTATCCACCACATCAAACAACTTGACAATACTACACTCAACTCATATAATGGTGCTCGTTCGGTGCCTTCCGCAGCCGGCTGGAATAGCCTGGACGCGCAGCACGCTGGCTCGAGCCCGGGCCTAGCCCCTTTCGGGAGGCTCCTCATCGGCAGCCCGGCTGAAGGCAGAACGAGTTTGGGGAAGTTTTCAGAAGGAGAGAGCAGCAATGAGCAAGATTATCGGAATTGACCTGGGTACCACCAACTCAGTTGTTGCCGTCATGCAAGGCGGCGAACCGGTGGTGATTCCCAACCAGGAAGGGACGCGCACAACGCCTTCCGTGGTGGCGATCACCAAGTCCGGCGAGCGGCTGGTGGGTCAGGTGGCCAAGCGGCAGGCGGTAACGAATCCGGAAAACACGGTTTATTCGATCAAGCGCTTTATGGGCCGACGGTATGAAGAAGTCGGCGAAGAGATGAAGCGCGTGCCGTACAGGGTCGTGAAGGGCAATCACGACGATGCCCGCGTGGAAGTGGCCGGCAAGGTGTATAGCCCGCCGGAAATCTCGGCCATGATTCTCACTAAGCTGAAGAACGCCGCGGAAGATTTTCTGGGCGAGAAGGTGACCAAGGCCGTCATCACCGTTCCGGCGTACTTCAACGACGCGCAGCGGCAAGCCACCAAGCAGGCCGGCGAGATCGCGGGCCTGGAAGTGGTCCGTATCATCAACGAGCCGACAGCGGCTGCTCTGGCGTACGGTTTGGAAAAGAAAAGCGATGAAACGATCGCGGTGTACGACCTGGGTGGCGGCACCTTCGACATCTCGGTGCTGGAAGTCGGCAGCGGGGTCGTGGAAGTGAAGTCCACCAATGGCGACACGCACCTGGGCGGCGACGACGTCGACCAGCGAATCGTGGATTGGCTGATCGACGAGTTCAAGAAAGAGCACGGCATCGACCTGGGCAAAGACCGCATGGCCCTGCAACGCCTCAAGGAAGCGGCGGAAAAGGCCAAGATCGAGCTTTCGCAGATGATGGAGACGGAGATCAACCTCCCGTTCGTCACCGCGGGAGCCAGCGGCCCGATCCACATGCAGCAGAAGCTGACGCGCATGCGCCTAGAGCAATTGATGGCGGATTTGCTGGACCGCTCGATGAAACCGGTAAAGCAGGCGCTGGAAGACGCGAAGATGTCGCCAAACGACATCCAGGAAGTGGTGCTGGTCGGCGGTTCCACGCGTATTCCGAAGGTGCAATCGCTGGTGAGCAATTTCTTCGGCGGCAAGGAACTTCACAAGGGCGTGAACCCGGATGAAGTGGTTGCCGTGGGCGCGGCGATTCAGGGCGCGGTCCTGGCCGGCGAGGTAAAGGATATCCTGCTGCTGGACGTGACGCCTCTTTCGCTGGGCGTGGAGACCCTGGGCGGTGTCATGACCGTGCAGATCCCGCGTAACACCACGATTCCGACGCGCAAGGTGGAAACCTACTCGACGGCTTCGGACAACCAGCCGGGGGTGGAGATTCACGTCCTGCAAGGCGAGCGGAAGTTCGCCAAGGACAACCGGTCGCTGGGCACATTCAAGCTGGACGGGATTCCTCCCGCTCCGCGCGGCACGCCGCAGATCGAGGTCACATTTGACATCGACGCCAACGGCATCCTGAATGTGAGCGCGAAAGACAAGGCCACCAACAAGGAGCAGAAGATCACCATCACGGCTTCGACCGGACTGACCAAGGAAGAGGCCGAAAAGATGCGCACCGAGGCCGAGTCGCACGCGGAAGAAGACCGCAAGCGGATGGAAGAAGTGGAAGCGCGAAACCGGCTGGACGGCATCATGTACCAGGCCGAAAAGACCATTCGCGACAACCGCGACAAACTGGCGGAAGCCGACGTGAAGCAGGCCGAAGATGCCCTCGAGGACGCGAAGAAAGCAGTCAACGAAGGCGGCGTGGCGCGACTGCGCTCCGCGACGGAAAACGTGGAGAAGACGCTGCACAAGATGGCCGAAGAGCTGTACAAGACCGCGCAGGCGGCGGGCGGCGAACAGGCTGGAGCCGCGGGTGCGGGCGCAAGCGCCGGGTCAGCCGCAAGCGGCGGTGGCGCGCAGGGCGGCCACAAGCCCGGCGACGTGATCGACGCCGAATACGTGGATGTGGACGACAGCAAGAAGCCGAATTAGGACTGGTGGCCATCGGCCAGGAACAAGTGACTGCTGACTTGTGACTGGTGACTGGCGAGACCGGCTCTTGGTTCGCAGCTTCTTCTCCGGACAGTTGTCCGGGCGGAACGCAATTAGCAGGAAACGGGCGGCATGCGACTGGTGGGGGCAATGTAGGACCCGACCCCACCAGTCGCCGGTCACCAATTACCAGTCACTAACCTCATGGCAACGAGCACAAAACAGGATTACTACGAACTGCTGGGCGTCTCCCGCAAGGCGACGGCGAAGGAGATCCGCGCGTCGTTTCGAAAGCTGGCTCGCAAATACCACCCCGACCTCAATCCCGGCGACAAATCTGCGGAAGAAAAGTTCAAGGAATTGCAGGAAGCCTACGACGTCCTTTCGGACACGAAAAAGCGGCAGATGTACGACCAGTACGGCTTTTACAGCGAAAGCGCGCCGCCCCCGGGCTATGGCGGAAGCGCGGACGCGGGCGAGGGGAACGTCAATTTCGATTTTGGCGGTTTCGATTTCGGCGGTGGCGCTCCCGGAGCGCAGGGCGGCAGCGGCGGATCGAGTTTTCGCGACCTCTTCAGCCAATTTTTCGGCGGTGGTCGCGGCGCCTCGATGGGACCGGAGCATGAACCCGGCAGCGACCTGGAATACCAGATCGAAATTGATTTCTGGGACGCAGTGCGCGGAGCGGTTAAAAAGCTGCAGATTACGCGGTTGGACACCTGTGATGTCTGCCACGGAACCGGCGCAGTGGGCACGCCGCAAACCTGCCCGACGTGCAACGGAACGGGACAAATTCAGCAAACCGCCGGCAAGATGCGCTTCAACGTGCCATGCAGCCGCTGCGGCGGCACGGGAAAACTACGCACCGCCTGCCGGAATTGCGGCGGCGAGGGTCGCCTGCGGCGTACCGAGACCATTGACGTTCGGATTCCCGCCGGCGTGGCCAACGGTGGACGCGTGCGCGTTCCCGGCAAGGGCAACGCCGGGACAATGGGCGAGCCCCCGGGAGATTTGTATTTGCGCGTGGTCGTGCGGCCGCATGACTTTTTCGAACGCCGCGGCAACGATCTCTACACCAAGGTCCCCGTCACCGTCGCCGAAGCTTCTCTGGGAGCGAAAGTCGAAGTGCCCACCATTGACGGCAGGTCACTGGTGCGCATTCCGCCGGGCACGAACAGCGGAAAGACGTTACGATTGAAAGAAAAGGGTGTGCCCAGTGCGCGGAACGGCGAGCGTGGCGACCAATACGTGGAAATCCAGGTGATTGTGCCGGAGCCGGCCGACGAGCGCGTGCGCACGCTCATGAAAGAACTGGAAGAGATTGCTCCCGCCGACCCGCGCAAGGATTTGTTTGCGAAAGCAGGAGTCTGAGAGAGGAGTACTTAGTGGATAGTTTTAAGTTTAAGACGCGCGATTATGCGGGCACTTCTGACTTAAAACTAGGAACGGAAAACTAAGAACCGGTTTCCCATGCCGCCGAAGACGAGAAAACGAGCTAAGGCCGGGTACATGATCAGCGCGGTCGCCGAACTCTACAAGCTGCATCCGCAGACGCTGCGGCTCTATGAGCGCGTGGGTTTGCTGAAGCCTTCGCGTTCGCAGGGAAACACCCGGCTGTATACCGATTCGGACCTGGAGCGGCTGGATGTGATCTTGACGCTGGCGCGCGACATGGGCGTGAACCTGGCCGGGATCGAGATCATTTTGAACATGCGGGAAAAGATGATCGAGATGGAACGCCAGATGAGCGAGTTTGCGCAGGTGGTGCAGCAGGAGCTGTCGCGGCGCGTCTCGCACACGGAAGAGCGCCCGCCTAAGCACGCGATTGTCCGGACGGGACCCAGAGTAGTGCGGACGTAAGTTGCAAGTATTGCCTGCTGAGTAGTGACTGATCGCTCGCGGGTGTCGGCGTTGTCGGCCCGGGAGTTGGTTGCAGGATAAGAGATAGCAGATAACAAGAATTGGCGAGGCCTCGATTGGATCGAGGCTTTTTGTTTATAGGGACAAGCTGGGTTGCTCCGTGCTTCTGTTCGCTGGTATTTGGTTTCTGCTCGCTGCTCGCGGCTTCGTTCTCCACAGATTTCCGCAGGGCGGACGGATTGCTGTGCGCATACGTGGGACGTATGATTGCGTGAGACCTTTATGGAGTGCGGGAGCAAAGCTCCCGCTTTTGAGATTGCAACCGCGGCGGTGACGTATTGTTTCGGCTCCGGGTTCGAGCCGCAAAAGCGGAAGCTGCGCTTCCGCACTCCAAAGGAAAACATGGCAAGAGAAGATTGTCCGCATTGCAAAGGAACCGGGTGGAAGTTGCTGCCACGGAAGGATGGAACACCGGGGCAAATGGCCGTAGCCTGCGAATGCGGGAACCAAGAGCGCGCGGAAAAAGTCATGGAGCGCGCGCGGGTGCCGAAGCGCTACGAGCACTGCGACTTCGAGAGTTTCGTGCCGGATTTGGGAGATGGGGCGGTATGGACCGATGAACACGTCGAGTCGTTAAAGAAAGCAAAGCTGAACCTGCAGGCGTTCGTTCGTGATTACCCTGCCGCTGACAAGGGCATTCTCCTAATGGGCCGAGCGGGCGTAGGAAAGACGCACCTTGCTGTAGCAGCCCTTAAGGAATTGATCCAAAGGGGACATGCCGGTCTTTTCTGCGATTATCGGGAGTTACTGAAAGAGATTCAAGCCAGCTATAACCCAGCCAGCAGCACCACAGAGATGAGCATATTGGAGCCGGTCCGAAACGTGGAAGTATTGGTGCTGGATGACTTGGGAGCCAGCAAGCCTTCAGACTGGGTGCGGGACATCATCGAAATCGTCCTGAACGCAAGATACAACAGGAATCTGACGACGGTCATCACCACCAATTACATCGACAATCCGGTATCAAAGGGCGAGACGACCAAGGGTCCCGATGGCAAATGGGTACAAGCCGTGCGGGATGATTCTTTAGAGCAGCGCATCGGCGCGCGCATGCGTTCACGGCTTTACGAAATGTGCCGCACGATCGAGGTGCATGCGCCGGATTTCCGGCGGGAGGCGCGCCAATCGGGGCGCGCGCGCGCGTAATCGGGAGTTTCCGCCTTGCCCAGCGGCGGATTCTGGAGTACAAGCAATTCATTCCGACAATGAGGGGGCACCGATGAGCGAACTCGTTCGTCCAGACGCAGCTGCTGATTTCCGAGGAATTTCGCGGCGCGAGTTGCTGCGCCAGTCGGCGCTGGCCACGGCAGGGGGGCTGATCGGTGGGTCAAGACTGAACGCGGCTGCGAAAGGCGCGGCCGATTCCAAGGAGTTTCCGAAGAATTTCATCTGGGGCGCGGCAACGGCGGCCTATCAGGTGGAAGGTAACAACGTGAACAGCGATCTGTGGCCGCTGGAGTATCTGCCGAACAGCGCGTTCCAGGAGCCAGCCGGCGATGCCTGCGACCATTATCACCTTTACCCGCAGGACATCAGCATGCTCGCCGATTTGGGTTTCAATTCCTATCGCTTTTCGCTGGAGTGGGCGCGCATCGAGCCAGAAGAGGGACATTTCTCGTTGGCAGAGCTCGACCACTATCGCCGGATGCTGGCCACCTGCAAGGAGCACGGCCTGAAGACGTTGCTGACGTACTACCATTTTTCGCTGCCCCGATGGTTCGCGTACCAGGGCGGCTGGGAAAACCCAAAAGCAGTGGATTTGTTCGCCAGGTTCTGCGAAAAGTCCACCAGGCATCTCGGCGACCTGGTTGATTTTGCCTCGACCATGAACGAACCGGATATTCCCCAACTCATTTACTGGTTCAATCTGCCGACGCCCTCGGGAAAGAGTCTGAAGGAGGCATTTGCCGGTTTCACCATGCTGATCCGGCAGAAACTCAATGCGCCGGAATTCGCGGATATTTTCTGGGGCGACCCGCGGAAGACACACGAAGGGTTGCTGGCCTCGCACTATAAGGGCTTCGAAGCGATGAAATCGTCGCGGAGCCCCTACGTTGTGGGATTTAACCTGGCGATGTCCGACGATCAGCCGGCACCGACGGACAGCCACCTGGAAGAAAAGCGCGCGGAATGCTATGTGCCGTGGTTCGAAGCGGCGAAGAAGTGCGACTACTTGGGCGTGCAGATGTATTCGCGTTCCATTGTGGGGGAGAAGGATTTGCCGCCGCCTCAAGGCGCGGAGTTGACGCAAACGGGAATGGAATTTTATCCGGAGTGCGTGGAGCACGTGGTACGGTACGCGGCAAAAGAAACCGGAGTACCGATTATGGTGACGGAGAACGGAATTGCCACGCTGGACGACGCGCGGCGGGTCGCGTATTACCAGCGCGCCCTGACCGGATTGAAGCGCGCCATGGATGATGGCGTGGATGTGCGCGGCTACGTGGCGTGGTCGCTGCTCGACAATTTCGAGTGGATGATGGGCTACCGTCCGAAATTCGGCATTGTGGCCGTGGACCGTGAGACCCAGAAGCGCACGATCAAGCCGAGTGCCACCTACCTGGGGAACGTCGCGCGCCGGAATTCGCTCTGATTGCAGCGGGCCCCCGGTTCGGCGGGAAAGCCGGGTTCATTGACATAAGCTTTACGCGGCGAGTATCCTTTTATAGCTGTAGCGCGTCCGCGACGTTTGCAGCATCTCAGCAGTTAGAAACCGAGTTACTTCGAGCAGGCGATTGTCCTCACTGCCCCGTTGTAACCCCTCCTTGCATTTACCCCAGTCGGGATTCGGCAAGGATTGACACGACAACACACAGGGATACACATCCCGGAGGCGATAGATCATGTTTTCAGACCACGATAACCCCGTATCTTCCGCAGCGACCGCACCAGCCCAGGAAAGCGAAGCTCCCCAACCCCAGGAAACTCCCGTAGCCGCCGAGGCTCCCGCTGCCGCTGTGCCCGCAGCCGTGGAACACGTGAAGCCCGAAGAGGCCCACGCCCACGCCGAATCCCAGGCGCAATCCGCCGCCGTTGACGCCGAAGCCGCCGCTGCCGCCGAAGAAGCCGCGAGCGCGGAGGAGATGAGCAAGCTCATCGACCAGTACAGCGAGCCTCAGGAAACGGCGGCCGCGCAAAACGAAATTATAGAAGTGAAGGTGGTCGCCTACACGGAACAGGGCGTGGTGGTGGACCTCGGCGGAAAGACCGAGGGCCTGATCCCCGCGTCGGAATTCACGGAAACGGAGATTCCACGCCCCGATCCGAACGCCACCATCGAAGTGCAGCGCACCGGCGAGACCAAAGACAACTTCGTCATCGTGTCCTATCAAAAAGTGCTGCGCCGCCGCACCTGGGAAAAGATTGACGCACAGTTCAAGGCCAAGGAGACCATCACGGCCAAGGTCGTCGATCGCATCAAGGGCGGCCTGGTGGTGGACATCGGTGTGCGCGCGTTTCTCCCGGGTTCGCAGTACGACCTGCGCCCGACGCAGAACCTGGACGGATTGCTCGGCCAGGAAGTGCAGGTGCGCGTTACGAAGCTGAACCGCCGCCGCGGCAACGTGGTAGTTAGCCGCCGCGCGCTGCTCGAGGAAGAGTTGCACGCCAAGCGCGCCGAGCTGATGGAGAAGCTCAGCGAAGGCCAGGTGGTGCACGGCACCGTGAAGAACGTGACCGAGTACGGAGCGTTCGTGGACTTGGGCGGCATTGACGGCCTGCTGCACCTCACCGACCTGAGCTGGGGCCGCGTGCGGCACCCGAGCGACGTGGTGAAGCCCGAGCAGGAACTCGACGTCATCATCCTCAAGTTCGACAAGGATAAGCAGCGCGTATCGCTTGGCCTCAAGCAACTAGCCAAGGACCCCTGGGTCGATGCCGCCGATCGGTATCCGGCGGGCGGGAAATACAAGGGCAAGGTCGTCGGCGTCGTGGACTACGGCGTGTTCGTGGAGCTCGAGCAGGGCATCGAAGGGCTGGTGCACGTCACAGAAATGTCCTGGTCAAAGAAGCCAACCCATCCCTCGAAGCTGGTGAAGGTCGGCGACGAGGTGGATGTGCTGGTGCTTGATATCAAGCCGAGCGACCGCCGCGTTTCTCTGGGCATGAAGCAGGCGCAACCCGATCCCTGGCTGCTGGTCGCCGAGAAGTACCCCGTGGGCACGGTCGTGACCGGCAAGGTCCGCAACATTGCCGAATTTGGGGCGTTTGTTGAAATCGAGGAGGGCTTCGATGGGCTGGTGCACGTCGGCGATGTAAGCTGGACCGGCCGCGTGAAGAATCCGCATGAAGTTTTCAAGAAGGGCGAACCGGTAACCGCGAAAGTGCTGCGGATCGATCCGGAAAACCGCCGCGTATCGCTGGGCATGAAGCAGGTGAACGATATCTGGGCCGACTGGTTCAAGCAGCACAAAGTCGGTGATATCGTGCGCGGCAAGGTTTCGCGTATCGCCACCTTCGGCGCGTTCGTGGAGTTCGGCGAAAACATCGAAGGGTTGTGCCACAACACGGAGATCGAAGACCGCCGCCGCCGCGACGAAGGTCCCGGCAACTTCCGGCCGAGCACCGGGCCGCTGAAGAGCGCGGGCCCGCTGGAACCCGGCAAGGAATACGACTTCAAGATCATCAAGATCAGCGGGGAGACGCGCCGCATCGGGCTGAGCTATCGCGCGGCCGTGCGGCAGCAGGAGCGCAAAGAGATCGACCAGTACAAGTCGTCGAAGTCTTCGGCGACGGCCACAATCGGCGATGCCATGAAGCAGAAGCTGGCCTCGCGGTAGCGCCGGGTGCCGGCTGGATTTGCACCGCCCAGACGATTCATCAGATAAATTCATTTACCTGGGGGTCCTTTTAGTGATAGGAAAAGGGGCAACCGGGCGGGGGGATGTCCCTCTAAGTCGCCTTGCCCCAAAGGGTTGTGCGGCACCAGCGGTTATGGACCAACGAGGCTGAGACCGATGACAAAACAACCGACGCTGACCAAGGCCGACCTGATCGAGGAAGTTCTCCGCGTAACGGAGCTTCCCCGAAAAGAATCGGAAACCATTGTCGAAACCATCTTCGAGAGCATCATCGATGCTCTGCAGAAGGGCGACAAGATCGAGATTCGAGGCTTTGGAAGTTTTCGAACGCGGCAGCGCCGTGGCCGCATCGGACGGAATCCCAAGACCGGGGAAAAAGTGGACGTGCCGGCGAAGAAGATTCCGTTTTTCAAGCCCAGCAAGGAATTGAAGGATTTCGTGAACACGGCGCAGCCGCAGAGCGAAGCCGCCTCGTAGAAAGGTGACTGGGGATCGGTGCCTCGTGACTGGTAAACATAAAAATCCGGTCACCAGTCACTAGCCGCAAGTCACTTCCTCATGGACTATCTCTGGACTCCGTGGCGTTACCAATACATGGCGCAGGCCGCATCCGGCAACCAGCCGGAGTGCATTTTCTGCGAAGCCGTGGCGCGCAACCAGGACGCGCAGACGCTGATCGTCTATCGCGGGAAAAAGGCCTTCATCATCCTCAACCGGTTCCCCTACACCTCAGGACACGTGATGATCGTGCCCTACGCGCACGTGGCGGAACTTGAAAAGTGCGAGCCAGGAGCGCTGGTCGAAATGATGGAACTCGCGCAGCGCGTGGAAGGCGTGTTTCGGGCCGGCTACCAGCCGGATGGAATGAACATCGGCATGAATCTCGGGCGCGCCGCCGGCGCGGGCGTCGCCGGACATCTGCACCTGCACATGCTGCCGCGCTGGATTGGCGATTCGAATTTCATGACCGTGACCGGCGAAACCCGCGTGCATCCGGAAGAGTTGCGCACCACCTATGAGCGGCTGAGTAAGGCGCTCAATCGCTAGCTGCCTGGAGTGTGGAACCGGAGATTCCGCTTTTGTGATCCAGGCCCCTCGCCCCATGGGTGCATTTGGCTCTTTCGTTTTGACCTCAAAAGCAGCGGCTTTGCCGCCGCACTCCAAAATGGCTAGAATCCTAAGTCTGAGCTGCCGTTTAGCTATCCGCCGGGAGAACTGTCTTGCATTTGGAACTCAGTGAAGAACAAAAGCTGCTGCAAAAGAGCGTGCGGGAGTTTGCGGAGTCCGAAGTGCGCCCGCTGGCGAAGCACAACGACGAGACAGGGGAGTTTCCGCGCGAACTGTTCCGCAAGGCCGCCGAGTTCGGCCTGACGGGTGTGGCGTTTCCGCAAGCCGAGGGCGGCGCGGGATTCGATCACACCGCTTACTCAATTGTGATTGAAGAGATTTCGCGGTGCTGCGCGTCGACGGGCGTGATTCTGAGCGTGCAGAATTCGCTCTTCTGCGATCCGATTCATCGCTACGGCACGGAAGAGCAAAAAAAACAATTCCTGCTGCCATTCACGCGCGGAGAAAAAATCGGCTGCTACGCGCTGACCGAACCGCAAGCGGGTTCGAATGCCGCCGCCCTGCAAACCAAAGCGGTGAAGAAGGGCGATACGTACGTCATCAACGGCACCAAGGCGTGGATCACCAACGGCGGCGTGGCCGACGCAGCGATTGTTTACACCAACACGGATCCAGCGAAGGGCGAAAAAGGCATCACGGCCATCGTGGTCGAAAAAGGCACACCGGGATTCAAGGTGGGAAAAGAAGAGAAAAAGCTCGGCATCAATGCCACGGCATGCAGCGAACTCGTCTTCACGGATTGCGTGGTCCCGCTGAGCAATCGCATCGGAAACGAAGGCGAAGGCTACAAGGTAGCACTTTCGACGCTGGACGGCGGGCGCATCGGCATCGCGTCGCAAGCGGTGGGCATCGCGCAAGGTGCATTTGAGGCGGCGCTGAAATGGTCGCAGGAGCGCATGGCGTTCGGGCATCCGATTGCACAGTTCCAGGCCATCCAGTTTATGCTGGCGGACATGGCTACGGAAATTGATGCGGCGCGGCTGCTGGTTCGCAAGGCCGCGTGGAAGCAAGATTCGGGCGGGCGGTTCACCCAGGAAGCGGCGACGGCGAAACTCTTCGCGAGCGAAATGGCTACGCGCGCGGCGCACAAGGCCATTCAGATTCACGGCGGCTATGGCTATAGCAAGGAATATCCCGTGGAGCGGGCTTACCGCGACGCGCGCATCACGGAAATTTACGAAGGCACGAGCGAGATTCAACGGCTAGTTATTGCCGGGTGGATATTGAAGGCCTGAGCCAGATTTGGCGGACCGGCCCGCCCCCTGAGGCGGCCACCAAAGGCGTTACGCGACGCGACGTAGTATCCTGACGTAGTGCTGGAACTCGACGCGGAGTTCGCCTTTCAACCTGAAGAGGACGCGGAATTTTTCCCGCTGCTGCCGGAGCTTCCGGCGGTTTGCTTGATTGAGCCTCGGCAAGAGAAAGCGGAGCCGCACCTGATCCGTACCGCCAATCTGCGGCGGCGATTGCTGCGCTTGCTCGGCCCGGAAGATCCCACCAGCAAGCGGCTCAACTTGAGGAATTTCGCCCGGCAGGTGCGCTATCGCGTGACGAACTCCGCGTTCGAGCAGTCCCTGATGTATTACCGCATCGCCAAGCAGTATTTCCCCACGCGCTACAAGAGCCTCATGCGGCTGCGGCCGTCGCCGGTCCTGAAAATCAATCTGAAAAACGCCTACCCGCGCTGCTATGTGACGCGGCACATCAGTGTAAACGAGGCGGGCGAGCCGGCCGGCGGAATTTACTACGGCCCGTTCGCTTCGCGCCGCGCCGCGCAGACCTATGCGGACAGCGTGCTGGATTTTTTCAAGGTGCGGCGCTGCCAGATAAAGATTCGGCGCGATCCCGCGTTTCCCGGCTGCATGTACTCGGAAATGAGGATGTGCCTGGCACCGTGCTTTGCCGGATGCACCAAGGAAGAATACGACTCGGAAGTGGGGCGCCTGGTGGCGTTTCTCGAGACGGGCGGAGATTCACTGCACGAAGCATACGAGCAGGAGCGGGAACGCGCCAGCGGAGAACTGGATTTCGAACGCGCTGCTGCGTTGCACAAGAAACTCGAAAAGCTGGACAATGTTCTGCGTGCCGGGCCGGAAATTGCGCGGCGCATTCAGGATCTGCATGCTGTGATTCTCCAGCGGATGGCGGAAGAGCAGACCATCGGAATATTTGGCGTGCGTGCAGGAAGATTGGCGGAGCCTTTCGCGCTGCGTTTCGGAGACACCGGCCAGCCGCGCTCAGCGGAAGAGACCGTTCGCGATTATCTGGAAACGACCATGACCGCGCCGCCCGCCACGAAGGCTATACGGCAATCGTCCACGGAATTGGGGGAACATCTTCGCTTGCTCGCGCGCTGGTTTTACAGCAACCCGCGCCAAGGCGAAATCTTCTTCCGGGAGAAAGATTGGCCCTACCGCCGAATCCTGCGGGCCTGCGCGCGCTTGCTGGCGCGACCGAAGGAAGAAACGAACGAAGCGAAGCCTTAGAGAAAAATTCCCACAGCGAGGGTAGTCCAATGAGCCAGGGAGCAACGCCGGAAGGCACGCAGCGCTATGCCGAAAAATTCAAGGAGTTGGCGGCCGAGGGACACTTCCGCCAGGCCCAGGGGCTCACCGTTCCGTCGTTAGGCATCGGCACGTATCTCGGCCCGCCGAACGATGGCACGGATGCAAGCTACGCGGCGGCCCTGGTGGAAGCCGGAATTGCTGGGATCAACCTCTTTGACACCGCGATCAACTATCGCTTTCAGCGCAGCGAGCGCAACGTGGGCACGGCGCTGAAGGTGCTGGCGAACAAGGGATTCGCCCGCGAAGAATTCGTCGTTTGCACGAAGGGCGGCTACTTGACACCCGACGGCACCATGCCCGCCGATCCGAATCGCTATTTCTTCGAGGAATACATTCAACGCGGCATCTTCACGGCCAAGGAAATCGCCGCGGGCTGTCATTGTATGGCCCCGCGCTTCCTCGAAAATCAGCTGGGCCGCAGCCTGAAAAATCTTGGCGCGAGCTGCATTGACGTCTACTACCTTCACAATCCAGAGACACAGCTGGGGGAGATGCCGCGCGCGGAGTTCCTCAATCGCTTGCGCAGTGCGTTTGAATTCCTCGAATCGGCGGTGAATAAGGGGAGACTCCAGTTTTACGGACTGGCGACGTGGAACGGCTTCCGCCAGGATGCAAAAGCCAAGGATGCGTTGCAATTGGACGAAATGGAAAAAATCGCGCGGGAAATTGCGGGAGAGCAACACCATTTCCGATTCGTGCAGCTTCCTTACAATCTGGCAATGACCGAAGCCTTGACGCTGGGCAATCAGGCCGTCAACGGCCAGGCACGCACGATGATGGAAGCCGCGGCGGACCTGGGCATCACGCTGGTCGGCAGCGCGGCGTTGATGCAAGGGCAAGTGGCGCAGAACCTTCCGCCGTTCGTGGCCGAAGCGTTGGGATTGCAGAGCGACCTCGAGCGCGCGCTGCAGTTTGCGCGGTCGTCGCCGGGAATTACGACGGCGCTGGTGGGCATGTCGCGGGCCGCGCACGTGGAGGCGAACGCGAAGCTCGTCGCCGTAAAGCCTGCCGGGATCGAAGAGTTTACCAAGCTGTTCGAACGCGGTGGGTCAGCCTAGAGGATGTGCAGCCCGGCATGTCTGTTCCGCAGCCAGGAGGAAATCGCCGCGTTGAATTCGTCGAGATGGCCGGCGAAAAAATGATCGGCGCCCTCGACCACCACCAACCGGTCTTCACCAGGCAGTTCGGCCACAACTTCTTCCACTTTTTTCTTTGCGCCGAACTGGTCCTCGGCCCCGTGGACAAATAATTTGGGTTTTGCGCATTCGCTGAGAAACGAAAAGTCGGTCGAATTGACCGGAATGCCCATCCCGATCAGTTCGGTGACACGCGAGTCGCGGCAGCCCACACGCAGCCCCACAACGCTTCCAAAACTGAATCCGGCCATCAGCAGCGGAGTGCCCGGAAATTGGGCAGCCAAGAACTCGAGCGCGGCTTGTGCGTCGTCCTGCTCGCCACGGCCCTTGTCATGTTCGCCAGCGCTGCGGCCGGTGCCGCGAAAATTGAAGCGCAGCACCGGGATGCCGAGGGCATCCATGGTCTTCGCCGCGTTATAGACGACCTTGTTGTGCATCGTGCCGCCAAAGAGCGGATGCGGATGGCAGACCATCGCTGCCAAGGGGGGCGCACCGGCACGCGTAGGTGTCCAAAGGATGGCTTCCAGGCGTCCGGCGGGGCCATCGAGAAAGAGAGCCTGGGAATCGTGATGAACTTGCATTAAGTAAGTGGTCAATGGAAGTGTAACCGAAACCATGGGCCGGGCTGAATCCCCAAGCGGTATAGTTCTAGTCCGCCCACTACGCGTTTTGGGTCGTACTAGAGCTAAATTCCGGGAAATTTACATTGCGCATTGTTTTACCGGATGATAATTTCGCCACGTCCGAAATTTCTCGGGGGGCCCAATGGGCGACTTGTCGGATCGGCGCGAGGCACGGCGCTTCGCGATGAATTTGCCTGTTCGCGTGCTGGCGCAAGACGCCAACGGCCCGGAATTGAAGGCGAATACCCGGGACGTGAGTTACCGCGGGCTATATTTTCTCAGCGAAGCGCGCTTTGAAAAAGGCAGCGAGATTGACTTCATCCTGACCTTGCCCCAGCAGATTGTTACCGCCGGCGACGTGAATATCCGCTGCCATGGTCACGTGGTGCGTGTCGAGCAGGACGACACCGGGCACACGGGAATCGCCGCGAAGATCGAGAAGTACGAATTCATACCGGTGCGGGCTTCCGCCGCGTGATTGTTTTACCTCCCACTGGCGGGCAACTGCCTCTCCGTTTCTGCGTACAATAGAACTGCAAGGTTTGTGCAGGCTTTGACGAATCCTGCGAGGGGGCATCATGTACCATTACAACCCTGAAATGGCGCTCGAAGAACTGCAGGAAGATGCGCTCCTGCCTCATCCGGTGAAGTTGCGGGACATGATTCTGCGCAATCAGCTGGGCCCGCAGGACGCGCAGCTCCTCAATCAGGAATTTCAGGAGTATCTCACGCGCTTCGGAGAGCTGCAGAAGCTCGCGCGTGGAATCCTGGACAAGCTGGCCCACGGGCACCGCAAGTCGGCCTGACGTTTCTCCACGATGACCCCTGCCCTGCAGTTGCGTCGGAATCTACGCGTGCTGATTCTCTCCGCATCGTCCGGCGCGGGACACGTGCGTGCCGGGCAGGCGCTGGAGAAGGCGTTTCGCTCCGCCGGCAATTGTGAAGTGGCACACGTGGACGCGCTGCAATACGTCAGCAAGCTGTTCCAGCGCATCTACGACAAAGCCTACATCCACATGGTGAACCGCGCGCCGGACCTGATGGGACTGCTCTATCAGCAGACCGACAAGCCGTGGAGCCATCCGCGCGAGCGCTTGGCAATGGACCGGTTGAATACGCAGCCCATGATCCGGATGCTGAAACGCGTCCAGCCGGACCTGTGCGTGGCCACGCATTTTTTGCCGGCGGAGATTCTGGCCTGGCTGATCGCCAGAAAAAAATTGCGGGCGCGCCATGTGATCGCCGTGACCGACTTCGACGTGCATGCTTCCTGGCTGTGCCGCACCGTGGACCGCTACTACCTGGCGATCCCGGAATCACAGGAGTATTTGGTGCGCATCGGCGTCCCGCGCGAAAAACTTCGTGTGGCAGGGATTCCGATTGATCCATCGTTCGAGGAGTCGATAGGGCGCGACATCGCGCGCATGAAATTCACGCTTGCTCCCGACGCGCAGGTTCTGCTTCTGTCCGCCGGAGGATACGGCGTGGGCCCGGTGGAGCAACTTGTGATGGATTTGCTTCGCATGGGCCGTCCATGGCAGATCGTGGCCATCGCGGGAAAATCGGCACCCTTGAAAAAGCGCCTGGATTCTCTGGCGAAAGCCGCGGACAGGACGCCTTCCGGCCAAACGCGGCTTGTTGCGGTGGGGTATACCACGGAGATGGATCAATACATGGCCGCGGCGGATCTGCTGATCGGCAAAGCTGGTGGATTGACGACGTCGGAAGCGTTGGCGCGGGGACTCCCCATGGCGTTGGTGGAACCCATCCCCGGCCAGGAGGAGCGCAACGCGGATCATCTGCTGGAAGCGGGGGCGGCCATCCGCTGCAACAACTTGCCGGCGGCAGCCTGGAAAATCGCGAACTTGATGGACCAGCCCGAAAAACTGGCTGCCATGCGGCTGGCGGCTTGCCGCATGGCGCGACCCGACGCTGCCCGCTCGATCGCGCAGGATGCGCTCGAACTGTTACACTGATTTATTGCTTTTGCGCAGCGGCCAGAAAGCCGCCTGATCCTGCAAGCTTATGAGACGCAACACTCTGTTGATCGACGCGGACGACACGCTTTGGGAGAACAATGTTTTCTTCGAAAAGCTCATCGAGGATTTCATCACCCTGGCGGAACCCTGCGGTTACAGCCGCGCGTACATACGTCACATCCTGAATGAAACCGAACGCAAGAACATCCGCCAGTATGGCTACGGCGTGCGCAGCTTTGGCCGCTCGCTGGAAGAGACCTACCTGAAGCTTGCCGACCAGATGGCGAAACGCGAAACTCTGGCGCAAATTCACGTCCGCGTGGTGGAACTCGAGCGCACTCCCCCGAAAATCCTGGACGGCGTCCCGGAAACCCTGGCCTACCTCACCGCAAGGCACCGCTTGATTCTCTTCACCAAGGGCGAACCTGCGGAACAAGCCGCGAAAGTGGAGCGCTCCGGGCTTCAAGGATTCTTCGAAGCCATCGAGATCGTCGGCGAAAAAGACACCAAGACGTATCACGTACTGGTGGACAAACACAAAATCGTGAAGACCCAGGGCTGGATGATCGGCAACAGCCCGCGCAGCGACATCAACCCGGCGATGCAGGCCGGCCTCAACGCGGTTTACATTCCGCACGCGAACACCTGGCAACTCGAACACGAACCGGTCATGGCGGGCACGGGAAAACTGGTGATTCTGCCGGCGTTCCGCGAATTGCGAAACCATTTCTAGTCCTCGGCATCCTAATTGAGTTCGAATCTCGATGAGACTTCTCTTTCGGGTAAAGACTACATGACCTCCGAAACAAAGTGGCCGAAAGTAGCCGTGGTCGGCGCCGGCGCGGTTGGCGGGTATTTCGGAGGCCTGCTCGCCCGTTCTGGCGTGCCGGTGACGATGATCGGACGGCCGGCGTTTGTGGAAGCGGTGCGCAAGAACGGCCTGCGGCTGGATACCACGCAGTTCCAGGAAAGCGTCCATCCGCAAACATCGCTTGAGATTGCGGCGGCGGGCGGCGCGGACTATGTGTTGTTCTGTGTAAAAACGACGGACACGGCCGCGGCTGCGAAAGAACTGGCGAAGTACGTGACGCCGGAAACCATCGTCCTGAGCCTGCAGAACGGCGTCAACAACGTGGAGGAAATTCGCAAGGCATCGGGAATGGAAGCCCTGCCGACGGTCGTGTATGTGGCCGCGTCCATGCCAAGTCCCGGCACCATCAAGCATCTGGGCCGCGGAGACCTGGTGATCGGTCCGCACTCGTCAAAGGTGGATAAAGTGGCGGAGCTTTTCGACCGCGCCAGGCTGCCTTGCCGTGTTTCGGACAACATCGACGACGAGCTTTGGACCAAGCTGGTGTGGAACTGCGCCCTGAACGCCGTGTCTGGCCTGGGACACGCGACCTACGGAGAAATTATTGCCAGCGAAGAAGCCAAGCGTGTCGTAGAAGCCGTAGTGTACGAGGTGTTGGCCGTCGCAAAGAAGAAGGGCGTGCATCCGCCAGACCTGGAAGATCCTAGGGCTGCGCTAGCGGGCGCCTATCGCATCGGCCAGCAAATGAGCGAAACCTACTCTTCTACGGCGCAGGACATGATGCGCGGTAAACGCACGGAGATCGCTTCGCTGAACGGTTACGTCGCGCGGCTTGGGGCGGAGCTCGGCGTGCCCACCCCGGTGAATCACACGCTCTTCACGCTGGTAAAGCTTCAGGAATCGAAGGACTAGGAAGCGCACGCCTATTCCCGCGAAGGCGCGCGGAACGGAATATGGACGATGGCCTCCAGGTCCACGGCCTGGCCGTCGCGCGCCGCGGGCTCAAATTTCCATTCGCTGAATGCGGTCATGGCGTTTGCGTCAAGCCGTGAATCGATGCCGCGCACCAGCTGAATGCTGTCCACCGAGCCGTTTTTCCGAATCACGCCGTAAAGTATTACTTCCCCTTCGATGTGCTGGTCCATGAGCAGGGATGGATACTTGGGGTCCACCTTGTGGATCGGCAAGGGAGCGGAAAGCGTCCCCGCGTGGTTGGCGGCGCCAGAAAGATGCAACTCGGAAAAATGGATGATCCAGCTGCCGGTGGCGCTGTTGAAGTTCGGCATGTTGACATTCATGGAGTAGACGCGGCGCTGGGAGAAAATTTGCTCCGGCGGGGAACCCGGAGGCAGCGCGGCGAAATTGGGAGGGCCGGTTCGCAGCGGCTGGTCCTCCGCAGGTGCGTTCGGGTCGGGGCGCTTCAGGTACGCCTGAGGCTTGTCCATGCTAAAGCCGCGGACTTCGCCAAGACCCGAGGCGCCGGCATGCGGCTTGGGATCGCCGCCACGGATGACGATGCCCATCTCACTTTTGCCTCTGCCGGTGTTGCTTGGCGAAGCGCTATTGCCACTTGCCGCGGAAGAGCCGGGCGTCCCCACGGGCACCCCGGGATTTTTGCCCTCCGGCGAGATCGAGACGCGCGCGGAAAGATTCCCTTCCGGAACGGATACCACCGGCGCGGGCGGCGCGGGCGTCGCCGAAAGAGCGATCAACGTTCCCGGGACACCCGCGGGCCCGTTGGAAGCAGTGGGAACAACATCCGGAGTGGGTGCAACCTCGCCCTCTTGCTTTTTGGCTGCGACCACTGGCGCCGAAGCGGCACTAAGCTCGAGCTGCGGCCGCGCGGGGCCTGTTTGCTCGGCCGCCAGATTCATCTCCGCTATCTTTGGCTCCATGTTCGGAAGTTCGGGCGAGGGCGTCGGGGTTGTGGCCACGGATTTTTTCGCGCGCGGATGCAGCTTGTTGAGCGCTTCCTGGCTGATTTCCAGTTGCGGCCGAGGTGGCCCGGCCACCGGAGCTAGGCGCACGAGATTGGGCATATCCGGCAGAATCTTCGGCGCAGCGGGCGGCGCAGCGGGATTTACAAGCGTCTGGCGCGGATGCGTGGGGTGCGAAGGATCGGTGAAAATGGTTTGCCGGGGATGAAACGCATCCGCACCCGGCGCGGGCAGAGGATTGGTTTCATGGCCACGCGGGGCAGTCTGTTCCTCTCGGGGCATGTTGACGAGCGGCAGATCGTCAACATGCCCTGACCAAGTGAGCTGCGTATTGTCGAACGCATGATTCCGCCGGGGAGCGACGGGCAGACTCGGCCAGGGGATAAACAGCAACCCCACCTGCACCGCAGCCGCAAACGCCAGCCCGCGGCGAGGGAAACGGCTCTCGACGCGGCAGTCGCGAAGCACGTAGGTGAGCGGAACCGCGCCAGTGAACTGTCCGCGCTGAAAAAAGACCGGAATGTTGGTGAGAAAATTCTGGTGAAAGCTGTCCCAGGCGATCTCCATCTTTGGTTCCACGTTGCCCGGCAGGGTGATGTGTGGCGGGTAGAGCTCCGCCTGACTGAGCAAATCGTATGCATTAACCTGGAACTTCCTGGCCATAAATTCTTAATTGTACCGTGCCCCTGGCACGCCTCCAAAAAGAGCTCTCCAAAGAGATGAACGGTTCGCAGCGAAGGTTTACTCGGAGCGGGGCTTCTCCGTCGGACTAGGGGGACGAAACCGGTAGAAACTCAGCGCCGCGTCTCCTTGGCGAAGAACGCGGACCTTTTCGAGCTTATCAAAGGTTTCGGGAAGCGCAAAAGTGCGAAGATGTTCGGCGGCGACGACTGCGCCTTCGGCAAGCAGGTCGCCTGCGCCCAGGAGAGAGAGCACTTCGGCATAATGCTGATTTCCGGTGTAAGGCGGGTCCAGGAATAGGACGTCAATGCACGAGGAGGAGCGGGGTTCGGCGGCGAGGCGCTCGAGGGCGTGCACCGCGTCCTGAGCCAGAATGCGAACGCCAGCACGAATTTCGAGCGCGTCGAGATTCTTTTTGATCAACGCGACGGCTGGCCCGTGCTTTTCGACGAAAATTGCTTCGCGAGCCCCGCGGCTCAGGGCTTCGATGCCCACGGCCCCCGTTCCCGCGAAGAGGTCCACGAAGCGCGCGCCAGCCACAAATTCGCCGAGAACGTTGAACAGCGTTTCGCGCAGACGATCGCTCGTCGGGCGGAGCGCGAGTCCCTTGAGGCTTTTCAACTGACGGCTGCGGAATTTTCCGGCAATGATGCGCATATATCCAGCCCTTAGCCAATCCGCGCGAGGTGATACCGCCGCTGCCACTGCGGCGGCAGGAGGCGCAGCATGCGTTGCAGCGATTCTTTTTCCTCGGGATCTTCCACCAGCCGGAAGGCTTCCTTGCGCGCCGTTTCCAGCAGTTCGCGGTCGCGCAGCGGGCTGGCGATGTGAAATCCGAGTTCGCCGGACTGGCGCGTGCCGAAAAACTCGCCCGGCCCGCGAATCAGCAGGTCCGCTTCGGCGATCTCGAAGCCGTTCGACGTGCGCACCATGGTTTCCAGGCGGGCCCGCGCCTCATCGGTCATTCGTCCGGGCGTGACCAGAATGCAAAACGATTTCTGCGCTCCGCGACCGATGCGGCCGCGCAACTGGTGCAGCTGCGCCAGCCCGAAGCGCTCGGCGTGCTCGATGACCATCACGGTCGCGTTGGGCACGTCCACGCCGACTTCGATCACGGTCGTGGCCACGAGGATCTGCAGTTCGTTTTTCCGGAAGCGCTGCATCACCTCGTCTTTTTCCTCGCTGGACATCCGCCCATGCAGCAACCCCACTCTTAGCTTTGGAAAGATGTCGCGCGACAACCGCTCGTACTCCTCCATCGCCGCTTTCAGCTCGAGCTTCGATTCCTCGATCACCGGATACACGATGTACCCTTGATGCCCGGCGGCCACCTCTCGGCGCAGAGATTCCCAGACGCCCGGGAGATTCCTTCCGCTGCTCGTGCGCGTTTCGATGGGCGTGCGCCCGGGTGGCATCTCGTCAAGCACGGAAACGTCCAGATCGCCGTAAAGGGTGAGCGAAAGCGTGCGCGGGATGGGCGTGGCGGTCAGCACCAGTACGTGGGGAGCGAACCCCGTTTTCGAAGCCTTGTCCATTAAACGCTTCCGCTGCAGCACGCCAAAGCGGTGCTGCTCGTCAATCGCCACGAAGCCAAGCCGCGCGAATTCCACTTGGTCTTCGATCAGCGCGTGCGTGCCGGCCACAAACTGCGCCGTGCCGTTGCGAATGCGCTCGCGCGCGGCCGCCTTTTCGGCGGGTTTCATGCCGCTGATCAGCAATTCCACGCCGTAGCCTCCGGGGGCGAGGATTCGCCGCGCGGCAAGGTAGTGCTGTACCGCCAAAATTTCCGTGGGAGCCATCAGCGCTGCCTGGCACCCGTTTTCCATGGCAATCACCGCCGCCTGCAAGGCCACGATCGTTTTTCCGCTGCCGACGTCGCCCTGCAGCAGGCGGTTCATCGGCGAGGGCTTCTCCACATCCGCTGCGATGTCCGCGAGCACGCGCTTCTGTGCTCCCGTGGGCTTGAACGGCAGGATGCGCTTCAGCGCTTCGCGCACCTTGTCTTCCCGGACGCGAAAGGCGATGGCGTTTTCCTTGCGCGTAACCTTGCGTCCCAGCGCCATACTGAGCTGATAGAGAAAGAATTCCTCGAAGATTAGCCGCTGCTGCGCGGGCGAGCGGAACACATTCAGGGCCTCCAGCGATTCGCCGGCTTCGGGGAAGTGCGTGTGAATCAGGGCTTCGCGCCGCGTGGGATAATGCAACCGTTCGCGCAGCGCGGGCGGCAGCACGTCGGGAATATCCTGGTCGAGAGTCTGCAGCGTGGTGTAGATCGAACGGCGAATCATGCGCGACCCGAAGGTGCCAATCGCCTCGTAGATGGGCACGATCCGTCCCATCTCCGTCGAATCCACCTCTGCGCTGCTCAGAACCTCGATCTGGGGATTCACCATTTCATGGCGCGCAGGCCGCAGTTTGTCGATTTCCACTTTTCCGTGGAGGATGAGTTGCTGGCCGGGTTTGAGGCGGTCTTCCAGGTAGCCGCCGTGGAAAAACTTGCAGGGAAGCGAGCCGGTATCGTCCTGCACCAACAGATGGTAAACGGCGTCGCGGCCATACATGCCGCGCACGGCCTGGCCGCTCATCACACGCGCCCGCAGGGTGTAGATTCCACCGGGCTGAGCGTCCTTAATCCGCGAAAAATGGATGCGGTCTTCGTAGCGAAACGGAAGGTAGTTCAGCAGGTCTTCCAGCGTGTAGATGCCGCGCTTGGCGAGCACTTCGGCTCGCTGCGGCCCCACTCCCTTAACCATCCGGACTTCCGTTTGCAAGCTAATGGACATCTTGCCTTCTTTATATCATCCTCGCCTAAGCTTCGCTTTTCGTGAAACTTGCGCGGGAGGCACGCGTACCAGTAGAGTGGCTGTCTCGTAGCATTCCAGGCAAGGAGGCTTTCGTGGGAGAACTCCGGTTAGCCGGTTCGGATAAGCGCGCGCTGCTGCTTTGGATCATCTGCGGGGTGCTGGGACTCGTGTTCGCGCAGCGCTATTTCTTCCGCGCGTTCCCCGAAGCATCCGTGGATTTCAAGGTTTCCCGCGTGGAGGCGCAGAAGCGTGCCAGCGATTTCGTGCAGGGGCTCGGGGAAAACCTCAACGGTTACCAGTCGTCCATCACGTTTCGCGTGGATGACGACGCGAAGACCTACCTCGAGCGTGAACTCGGTCTGCAGGAAGCCAACCGCTTGATGTCTTCCCAGTTGAACATCTGGTTCTGGGAAGTGCGCTTTTTCAAGCCGCTGCAAGAAGAAGAGTACAGCGTGCGGGTTAGCCCGGCGGGCAAGGTCGTCGCCTACAGCCACAAGATCCCTGAAGCGCAGGGCGCAAAATCCCTGAGCCGCGAGGAGGCCCAGGCCGCGGCTCAGGAGTTCCTGCAAAGCAAGATGGGCGTCCGTCTGGACAACTGGAATTTCCTGCCTGCGGAAGCAAATTCCGAGGTGCGGCCGAATCGGCTGGACTGGTCGTTTACCTGGGAGCGCAAGGATTTCAGGGCCAAGGATGCGCCGTACCGGCTGGAGGTGGACCTGCAGGGCGACCGCATCGGAGGCTCGCAGGAATTTTTGCAAGTGCCGGAAGCTTGGGCGCGTTCCTACAAGCACCTCCGTTCGACCAATCTCTTCTACAACCAGATCGCAGTGATTCCCTACGGATTCCTGATTGGCGCGGCACTATGGCTGGGAATCTCGCTGATCCGCCAGGGAAAGACGGGATGGGGCGCGGCGCTGAAACTGGGCGCGCTCGTGGCGGTTTTGTTCTTCTTGATGCAGGTCAACGACTGGAACTCCGTGCGCGCAGGCTACGACACGCATCAGGAGTATGCGAGTTTTGTGACGTTAAGCTTGGCGAAGATCCTGCTCGCGGCGCTGGCGACCGGCCTGATGGTGACGGTAGTGTTGCCGGGCGGCGAGCCGCTCTACCGTGCGTCGCAACCCGAGCGGCTGCGCCTGTTTCAGGCGTTTGGGCGTCGGGGGATTCGCTCGAAGGAGTTTTTCTGTTCTTCGGTTGTGGGCCTTTCGATGGCCGCCGCACACATGGGTTTCATCGTGGCGTTCTACATCGTTGCTAGCAAGTTCGGCGCGTGGGCGCCCCAGGACCTGAATTACTCCGGTGTCGTCAACACCTCGTTTCCCTGGATCGCGGGGGTGGCCATCGGCGTCATGGCGGCAACCAGCGAGGAATTCTTGTTTCGCATGTTCGCGATTCCGTTTCTGGAGAAGACCACCGGTTCTCGCTTCCTGGCTGTACTCCTGCCGGCCTTCTTCTGGAGCTTCCTGCACAGCGCCTATCCCCAGGAGCCGGGATACATCCGCGGCATCGAGGTTGGGCTGGTTGGAATCGTCGCAGGCCTGGTGATGCTGCGCTGGGGAATCGTCGCCACGCTCATCTGGCACTACACCGTGGACGCTTCCCTCGTCGGCATGCTGCTGATTCGCTCGGATAATCTCTATTTCAAGATCAGCGGCATCGTTGTGGGCTTGGCAGCCGTGGCGCCGCTGGCCTGGTCCGGAATTTCGTACTTGGCGCGCGGAAGTTTCGAACCCGTGGATGACTTGCTCAACGGAGTGGAACCTGCGGGCGAGATTTCGCTGGAGAGGCAGTCCGCCCCCGCCGAAACCGCCCCCACCGCAAAGCGCTACGACACGCTGACTGGGGGCATCCTGGGCTTTCTTGCCCTCTGTTTGGTCGTGGGCGGCGCGTTGGCGTTCGCGCTGAAGCGCCCCGCCCTCGGCGATTACCTTCATCTGACCGTCGACGGCCACTCCGCGATCACGTTGGCGGACACGATGATGCGCCAACACCAACTGGATCCGGACACCTACCGCCGCGCGGCGGAATTCCGCAACAACACCGACCCGGTCGTCAACGAATACCTGCGGCGCCGCCTCACGATTGCGCAAATCAATCAGATCTACCAGGACAGAGTTCGCGGAGCGCTTTGGCTGGTCCGCTATTTCCGCGATTCACAGCCCGAAGAGTTCGCCATCGTGTTGAATCCCGACGGCTCCCTGCACTCTTTCAAGCACAAGCTGGCGGAAGCCACCAAGGGCGCCAACCTTTCAAAGGAAGACGCGCGGGCCATTGCCGAAAAATTCCTGGCCGAACAGAAACAAGTTGATCTCGGCGCCTGGAAGCTGGTGGAAGCGAACTCCGACAAACGGCCGAATCGCACAGATCACACGCTGATCTGGCAGCAGCTGACCCCTCTCGATCCGGAGAAGGATTCAGCCAAGGACTCTTCGGATCACGCCTACGAGCGAATGGAACTCCAGGTCCTCGGCGACGAGCCCGCGAATTACCGCACGTACATCAAGATTCCCGACGAGTTCCGGCGGCAGCAGGAACAAATTTCGCTGACGAGGACAATTTTCCTGATCGGCAAGGGCGCCTTATTCCTTGCCGCCGTGGTGAGCGTGCTGGTTTTTTATTTCAAGAGCCTTCGCGCACAGGCTTCGGGGACGGTTCCCTGGCGCCGCATCCTGCTTCTGGGCGCCGGCGCCGGCGTCCTCTTTCTGGGAAGCTTTCTGCTCGGCAAGGGCATCCCTGGACTGGTGATGCAGTATTCGACTGCCCTTTCGTGGAAGCAATTCCTCGGAATCATGGGCGTGGGGATATTCATCGTGACCATGGCCGTCTCCGGCGGAATGGTCCTGCTCTATGGCTTGGGCTGGTCGTTCGGCGCGCGCGCCTTCGGTAATGAACGAATCCCCAGTGTGCTGGGCATGACTCGCGACTATTACCGCGACGCGTTCTGGATCGGTTTGGGCGGCACGGCCGCGCTCGTCGGCCTCCACCGCGTCTTGGCGGCGGGCGCTACGCTATGGCCCACCCTGCATCGCGGGTATCCCGCCATGTTTGGTGAGGATCTGGACGCTCTCTACCCCGCCGCCGCGGTTATCGGCGGAGCGCTGTTGCATGCGCTCGTTTACACGGGAACATTTGCCCTCGCCGCTTCGTTCCTTGGAGCGGAGCTTCGCGTGCGCTGGCTGCGCCTGGTCCTGTTTTTCGCGTTTGCCGCCGCGCTGATCTCCGATTGGGGAAGTGCGGCGGACTTTCTGAAGCAATTCCTGGCGTCCGTGATCGTCCTGGGCGTGATCGTATACGGAATCCGCTGGATCGTCCGGTTCAACCTCCTGGGCTGCTTTCTGGTGGCCGCTTCCACCGCGCTCCTTGCCGGGGCGGTCGAGATGTTCACGCATGTCGACAATTTTTACCGCACCCAGGGTTACTGGATGTTAGCGGTCCTGGTGATTCTGTTGGGTTGGCCCCTGGTGGCTTGGCGAACGGGATCCGCCCCGAAGACCACTTGAGGTGCGCATGGAGGGCACGGGAAGGTCGCTATCCGCATCAAATGGGAGGAAGATCGCCGGGGCGTAAACGTTAAAGAACCCGATTGTGTGCTTACAAATGGGCTTCCAAGACGTCTATTGGGTGTATCGGGAGTGTGGTGACGACCCTGGCGTTCGACCAACTCGCTAAAGTCTCTTGAATCAGCATTATGAACAAGAGCCTGCAGAAAGATGCGTGATGCCTCTACCCCGTTTGGCATTTGCCCTAGCTGACGAAAGCGGCCAGACCAGTTCCTCGAATGCGGCCCTGGCCTCGGGGACCTCTTTGAACCACGTCGAAGAGCGAGTGCTTGTCCAGGAAGCCCAGGCTGGCAGCCGCCCCGCCTTTGAAGAGTTGGTGCGGCGCTACGACCGGGATGTGTTGCGGCTGGCGTTAAACCTGATGAAGCGCACCGAGGACGCCCGCGACGTTTACCAGGAAGCCTTCCTGAAGGTTTACCGCAACCTCCACCGCTTCCGCTTCGAGTGCAGCTTCTACACCTGGCTCTACCGCATTGTCACCAACGTTTGCCTCGATCACCTTCGCCGCCGCCAGGCTCGCCCGGAAGATCAAGCTCCCGAACTGCATCCGGCCCACTACGAGGAAGGCATCACCGATTTCTTCGAGCGACAAAAAGAACAACGGCCCTCCGCAGACCCGGAGCGGCACTTGATCGGCCAGGAAATCAAGAAGCGGTTGGCCAGCGCGATGGAGCGTCTCTCTCCCCGTGAACGGATCGTTTTCGAAATGAAGCATTACCAAGGACTCAAACTGCGCGCCATCGGCGACGCTCTCGGCACCAGCGAAGAGACGGTTAAGAATTCCCTTTTCCGCGCAACCCGGAAACTCCGCAGCCAGTTGGGAGAACTCCGATGATTCCCGCGGATTTTCAGAAACAATGTCAGCAGGTTGCGCCATTGCTGGTGTTCTACGTCTGCGGCGAAGCCGATGAGAAAGAGCGCGTGCTGATCGAGCAGCATCTGGGCGTATGCGCCGCGTGCCGCGAGCAGTTCGCCGACGAAAGAAAGTTTCAGAGCCTTCTCGGTCTGCAGCCCCGCGATGCGGACCGTCTGGATAGTTCCGGGATTTTGCTTTCGCAATGTCGCAGCGAACTCGCGGAAACTCTGGACGACATCGTACGTCCGCCGGTGCTGGAGAAGACGCCAGTCTTCGGTGCGTTCCGCCGGTGGATGGCGCTGCGGCCGGTCTGGAGCGGCGCGGCGCTGGTGTTTCTGGGCGCCGTAGTTGGCGTCCAGTCTTCGCAGTGGTACGCCGCGCGAGACTCTTCGAGCCCGCTGGATCTAGCGGTGGACGTCCGCCCGGGGCCGCACCTTTCGGACGATCAACTTTCAAAGATGGCTGTCGCGGGAATCAATTTCATGCCCGCCGCGGGCTCCGGCACGCAGAACGTGCGCGTTCAGCTCAACGCGGAGCAACCCGTGGAACTCTCCGGCAGTGTGGACAACAGCGACGTGCGGCGCGTGCTGACCTATGTCGTCAAGAGCGGCGACCGTTTCAATCCAGGCATGCGGCTGGATTGCCTGGACGCGCTAAAGGCCCGGGCAGGCGACGCCGAAGTGCGCAATGCGCTGCTGACCGCCGCGCGCAAGGATCAAAATCCGGCCGTGCGCCTGAAAGCTTTGGAAGCGCTGCGGGATTCCACTGCCGACAAAGAAGTCCGCGAGGCCCTGCTGGATGCGCTAAAGCACGACACGAATCCCGGTGTCCGCGTCGAAGCCGTGAATCTTCTGGTCGGCTCTTTGGAGCAGGCCGAAGACGCTGGCGAACAATTGGATTTGCCTGCGCTGGCGGACTTGGGGAACGCGAGCGCCACGCCGGTGGCTTCGGGGGGCGAGGGGCAGGGCGCGTCGCTGGATACGGTCATTCAGGAACTTGAGCTTTTGCAGCATCGCGACCCCAGCCGTTATGTTCGTCTGCGTAGCGCCGCTGCACTCCGTCAATTGAGCGCGCGCGGCGAGCAGTAATCGGCAAGGCCGGCTGCGACCGCTGAACCAAGGGCATTAAACGTGGATCGCTTCGCAAAAAATCCGGGAAGGTTAGCGCTTCAAGCGATGCGCGTGGCTGTTTGTGCCATTGTGTTGGGCGCGCTTTTCCTGATCGCGACGAATGCGGCCGAAGCTGAGTTGTCGCCGCCACATGCGGCAGCTGATCGCACCGGAAGTGTCCCCGCAGGCGATGCGCGCAGCCTCTCCCTGACCGCGGATATGGGCTCTGTCCACATCCTCACGCAGCCCCCCAACGCCTCCGGCACCGTCCGTTACACCGTGCATCTCGAAACGGATGCGCAGGCGCCTTTATCGCAATCCCTGTTCGACCGCTTCACGCTCAGTTTTCGAAACGCCGGCGATGCGGTGGTCCTCGACGGCTTCCTGCCGAAACTCCGCACGGCAGCGGAACGCAACGCGCAATTCTGGGTGCAGTACACGGTCTATGTTCCCGCGAATTTCTCCGTGGAGGTCCACACGGGAGCAGGCGACATTCTGACCGGCGACATTGGCGGGCACGCCGTGCTGGTTACCGCCGGCGGAAATGTCACCACCGGGAGGATCGGTACGTATCAGCGCGCCTCATCGCCCGGCGGCAGCCCTGTGGCCCGGATTGACACCGAAGGTGGGCACATTAAGGTGCTCGACATCGCAGGCGATCTCGATGCGTACACCGCAGGCGGCTTTATTCAGGCGCACGATATCGACGGCGACGCGAAATTGCGCAGCGGTGGCGGGCACATTCGCGCCGCCCACATCGCCGGCACCGCACAGCTTGAGACCGACGGCGGAAACATTACCGTCGGTGACGCCGGCGCTTTGGTCAGCGCACACACTGGCGGCGGCCAGATCGATTTTGGAGAGGTGCGCGGCTCGGTCCGCGCCGAGACCGGAGGCGGCGGCGTCCGCGTGATGTACGTTTCCGGGCCGATGGAAGTGGAAACCAGCGGCGGCGGTATTTGCCTGACTCGAGTATCGAACGTCGTGCGCGCCGCGACCGGCAACGGCAACATCACCGCGTGGATTACCCCGGAGGCCGTCAATTCCGGCAACTATGTGCGCCTCCCCGGCCCTTCGCAATTGGCTTCCGGCACGGGAGACATCGTGGTCTTTCTTCCGCGGAATCTCGCGGCCACCATTGATGCCAGCGTCGAAAACGGCGGAGCCGACCGCATCCAGGCCGACCCCTCGCTCGGACTGAACCTGGTGCAGAACAACGACGGACCCATGCGTGCTTCCGGCGTACTGAATGGCGGCGGCGCGCTGCTGAAACTTCGCAGCACCGCCGGCCGTATCCGTTTGCAGTATGTGGACGAGCAGACGGCGCTTCGCCAGAGTCTCCAGGAAGAGCAGCGGCTGCGGCTTGCCGAAAAATTGAGCCAGGCGGGATTCGACGAGCCCGTCCCCAGCGGCAGTGCGGCGCTCGCGCCACCCGCTGCGGCGGCCGCTCCATCCACCTGCGAGAACAGCGGCGATTGGTGGGACACCTGGAAGAACCGGTTGCAGGTGGCCTTCCTCGGGGGAATTCACGAGGACCCCGAAGAATTCAAGAGGCACCTGATTCTTTCGCCTCCTCCGGACTACCCGCAGCTTGCACGGAAAGCGGGAATTCAAGGAGTGGTGGTGCTTCAGGTTCGCGCAAAGACGGACGGGACGCTTGCCGTAGAGAAAGTGCTCGAAGGCGAACCCGCTCTCGTGGATGCGGCCCGCGCGGCGGTCCAGCAGTGGCGCGCGGCTCCGGAGAGCTTGTGCGGCAGGAAGGTGGAGGTAATCTCCAGCCTGGCGTTTAACTTCCAGCTCCGCTAGGGGCCTGGCGGAATGCGCGCGGGACACTGCGGATTTGGTAGTTGTCCTGGGGGAAGAGTTACGATTTGTCCACGAAGGAGGCCGTATGATGTTTCGCTCCGCATTCCGATCGATTGGTCTGACACTTCTGGCCGCGTCCGTTCTGGGTGCTCCCGCATGTTTCGGGGTCACGCGGGAATTTTCCCAAACCTATCACCTTAAGCCCGATGGCACCTTGGAGTTGAACAACATCAATGGGACCGTGCGCATCGAGGGTTGGGACAAGGATGAAGTCGAAGTGCACGCGGTGAAGACCACGCCGGACAAGGAGTCGAAACTCGACCTGGTTTCTATTGACGTCGACTCGACGCCGGACAATCTTTCGATTTCCACGCGCTATCCCCAGGCAGAGGGCGTGGAAGTCGCGGTCGAATACACCGTCCACGTGCCGCGCCGCACGCTGCTGAAGCACATCAACACGGTCAACGGCACCTTGCGTGTGAAGGATCTCGACTCGGTCGGCGATCTGCACACCGTCAACGGCAACATCGAGGTTTACGAGAGCAGCGGCAACCTCCACGCGCGTACGACCAACGGAAACGTCTACGTGGAACTCGTACATCCTTCCTCCGCGCGTAATGCCCAGGCGGAAACCACCAACGGCTCCGTCCTGCTGGCGATTCCCCCGGATTCCCAGGCGGATCTCGAGGCTCGCTGCATGAACGGGAGTTTTTCCACCGAGCTTCCCTTTGTGATGGAGGGCGCCAATCAGCCACGCGTCCTGCATGGACGCCTGGGCAAAGGCGGCTCCTCGATACGATTGGGCACCGTAAACGGCGCCATTCGCGTCATCGCCCTGCGGTCGACCATTTAGCCTCTCCTGCGTCTAAACAGACCAAGGAGAGGAACGACTCATGAATCAACGAAACATGTGGACCCTTGCCGGTCTGGCCGCGCTCGGCATTGTTTTGGTAGCTCTGCCGGGAATTTCCAGGCCGACGCCAGAGGCTTCGAAAACTCCTCCGGCCACTTCCAATTCAGCGGAAGAGGGCGTTGCGGAACACGCATTGTCGCAGGCGGAATTCGCGGAAAGGCTGGAAGCGCTTCGCGGCCGAGCGGTGGAACTCGCCAGCCAGCTTAAGGAGTCCAGCCCGAGGATTATTGAAATAGCTGACGACCCGAAGAGCCCGAGTGACGGGGACCTGCATATCTTCATGAGTTCTGGTGGCGGCTGGCTGGGCGTCGGCGTCTCGGAGGTTTCCGCGGACATCGTGAAGTCCCTGAAGCTGCCCGAAGAGCGGGGGGCGCTGGTGGGCAGAATCGTGCCGGATAGTCCGGCGGCAAAAGCCGGCTTGAAGGAAAATGACGTGGTGTTGAATATCAATGGGGAGCGCGTGGAAGGCACGGAACAATTCCGACGCATGATCCACGAAATCCCCCCGGGCCGCATGGCCACGCTGACGATCTGGCGCGATGGGCGTTCGCAAAACGTCAAGGTAACCATCGGAAAGCCGGAATCGAACAATTTTCAGGCCTTCTCCACGAATCCGCAGGCGTACAAATTCAAGATGCCGGAACTTCCCGCCATGCCCGATCTTTCCGGCCTCAACAATCTGGGTGTCTACGCGATGGTCTCCCCCGGCCGTCCGCTTCTGGGCATAGACGCCGAAAGCCTCCAGGGCGACTTCGGGAATTATTTCGGCGCGCCGGACGGGGAAGGCGTCTTGGTGCGCGACGTCTTCGGCGATTCACCCGCCGCGAAAGCGGGCCTCAAGGTAGGGGACGTGATTACCAGCCTGGACGGCGAACGCGTGCGCAGCGCCAGCGAACTCCGCGAAAAACTACTCGCCAAGCGCGCTGAAAAAACGATCAAGCTTGGCCTCCTCCGTAACAAGGCGGAAATCACCTTGTCCGTCGAACTCCCCCAACCGAAAGAGGAGCAAGTGCCCTCGCTCTCCGAGCGCACCCACATCTGAGTTTTCTGCAGACAAAAGGCCCGGCTCAATCAATGCCCGAGCCGGGCTTTTCTTTCTTCCATTGCTGGGCAACCCCCGTCATCCGCCCTGGCCGTATTTGCGCAGCAGCCGGAACGGCCGCTTCATCGCTCCCCAAATCCGCGAACTCTGCTGTCCTTCCTCCGCCCTCCAGTCGTCTTCGGTGGGCGAAAGCGAGAGGCGCAGCAAATAAAGGCCGCCGGAATACAAGCCTCCACCCATTCGCACTCGAAACATCGCTCGCTGCGCCAGCGGCGGCGGAGTGTACCCCGCGCCTGGCATCCAACCGAGAATTTGTTGTACAAGATTACGCGCAGTCACGTCGGCTTTTGTTTCGGCCGCCATCTCCTCGGGCACCGGCGCTTGCAGCAAGGATTCCGCCAGCAGCAGAGCGACGCGGAGCATGCGTCCCGCGCCCACGTCCTCGGCAGCCCGGCGTGTCTGCCGCCAATTGATTTCCGGGCAACGCGTTACCATTGCCGCGATATCCGCCGTCCACATCAGGCGCTCCCAAAAATGCTTCGCGCCATGGATACAATTCAGCACGAATTCGTCTTCCAGGCTGAGCGTGCGGATCGGCTTTCCATCCAATAGCACCTGCCGTTGCCGCGCAAACAGGTCTGCGATCCGCATCGGGCGTGGGTAATAGCGAAATGTTTTTTCCGTGTGCAGTTCCACCATCTCGCGCGTGCCCGCTCTCCCGAAAAGATATTCTCCGGGGATTTTTTCCGCGCGAATCGCCTCTTCGGGCACATCCGCCTCGAATCCTTGCGCGCTCATGATTTGCGAGGCTCGCAGAATGGCCTCGTGACGCACGATCAGGTCCAGGTCCACGTAGCTACGCACCGACGGATCGCCGTACGCCAACTGGGACACCAGCGGGCCTTTCACCAATAACGACTCGATCCCCGCGCGCTCAAACTGTTCGAGAATGCGGAACAGCTCCGCGGTCATGCTGAGACTGAAGAGTTGTTGGGCCCGCATGCGGCTTTGCAGTTTTTCGCGCGCTCGATCCGGTACCTCGGCAAAGCCCGTTTCTCTGCATCGCGCGGCAACCACTCCCAGGACCCGGTGGTCGCCCGCAAGTTCGAGCAGGGCGTCCCAGTTCAGGCCCTCCGTCAATGAGGAAAGCTTCGCCGTCGGCAACGGGAGCGGCGACGCACACGCACAGAGAAATCTCCATTCGTTGCCGAAGGGTTTTCCGCTTCGTGAAATGTATTGCGTCAGCGGCATCTCCGAGAGGTAGCTGGAAGGAGTGTACACCTGCCCCCCGGCGGCCAGCGATGCCAGCGAGCCGCTAGGGATGCAAAGATCGCGAAGTATTGGGGATCGAATCAAGGTGAATCTCGGCATCACGCAAAATTAAGTCGCATAGCTCGGAAATTTTTTCCGGCTGCGCGTGCGGCACGATGCGGCGAATCGGAACTCGTTCCACGAGCCGGCAGAGTGTGTCAAATTCCTCAGCGCGCTGCCGGCGGTCCAGCAGCCAGTTCATATAGGTGTTCCGTATGAGTTCGAGCGCCGCCTCTCGCGGTTCGAACGCGTCAATCCGGGGGGCGGACGCATCATCGACACGCGGTGCAAATACATACACCAGCCCAAGCTGCCGCCTTTCCGCGGCAAAGCTCGCCTGCCGGCCATCCAGGGCAAGATAGCGCTTCTCCCAGCCTTCGGTGATCAACGGAAGGGCGTCCTCGCGACCCAGCAGCATCTGCACGCTTTCGGGCCACAAACAAACTCTGGGATAGCCGGGTATGGCCAGGAATTGCCCGCCGGATTCCTGGAGCGGCACAACATCTTCGGCAAGAACCGGGAGACCGCGCAGCGCAAGAGCCGCAGCGGTCGTGGATTTTCCGAAGCCCGCTTCGCCGCAGAAGCAGATAGCCCGCTCGCGGAACTCCACGCAGCTTGAGTGAAGACTGGTGACGCCCCGACGGCGGAGCACAAATCCCATCACTGGCCCCACCAGGCAAACCTGCATCACGCCGGGAGTCGCCGGTGGCTGGCAGGTCGCCCAGAGGCGCGTTGCGGGACCGTCCGTGACAAAACGTATGCCGTCCGAGTACGCCAACTCGAAACCAAGAGCCTCGCCATGTTGTTTAAGTATGAGCGAGGGTTCCGCTCCCTCGGGAGGCTCCTGCCTGCTTTTCAGGATTTTTGCGGGCAATGAAAGCAAGTCGCGGACCCATTCGGGTTCCGGTCCCTGTTCAATTTGCAAATCGCAGGATTCCCCCGGAACTGGAGAGATTTGCAAAAGTTCGATAGGAGTTAAAGAATGGACTTCCAGTCCGTACGCGCGGTATGAAGGACTCACGAAGATTGCTGCGCTAAAGGCGGGAGCGGCAAATCCAAACTATCCGGTAAACCGTCTCCGCGGTCTGCCCCCACCGTCCCGCTTTCCGGTATTACCCGTGGCCTTGGTCATCTCCGCCAAGTTGCCATAAACATGGAGCTTCGGAGGCTGGTACGGCCTTTTTACATCTCGCTCTGGCACCGGCTTCATTGAGGCCCCTCACCAAGCACTCTACTGAATCCCCGTTCCGTTTTCAATGGCTTTGAGCCAGTGGGCGAGGGAGGACGGATTGAGATGCTTCCACGAAACAGAACCCTTGCATTTATCTAAAGTTGCAAGCCAGGAACCCCATTCTACATACTCTCTCACCACTTTGGGGGGATTTTTTTCGATTTTCGGCTGCCAAGCGCACTTCTGCTGGCTGGCCTCCAAGGGATCTCCTGCGAGCGGCGCTTTCGGGCGCTTCAAGATTTCCACAGGAAGTAGACCACTCATAGCACGGCGAGTAAGTTCCTTATTCATACACCAGGGCACCTGCGGCAGTTGAAACAGAAGTCGCAACAGTCGAAGATCCAGAAACGGAGCGCGCGTCTCAAGGTTAATCCCCGCCCATCCGGCATCTTCCTCCTCCAGAACGCTCGCCCAGTATCCCGAGTGCAGCCCGCGGTATGCGTGCGGATGCACCGGATGTTCCGGCAGCGACGCGTTTATGTCCACGGCCTTCTCGGGCTCGGTGCGCAAACGGCGCGCGAAATCTTCGTTCAACCACGCCGGAGCGCCGTCGGCCGGGTCACGAGGCCGGAACCAACCTTGAATTCGCGTGCGAAACCCGCCGCGCAAGGGAGGAATCCTTCCGTGAGCGGTGAAATAGGATCCGAATTCCCGCACAAGCGTGGCCCAATCGCCGCGAGCCCACAAATAGTTCAAATACGGCCAGGCTTGCCCGTCGAGAACGTTGTCGCCCCCATCGCCCGAGAGCACCACGCGGGAAAACGAAGCGATCGGCCGGCTGAGTCGGCACGCGCGGCCGAAGAAGAGTTCCCCGGTAGGCTCCGGCGTCACGCACGGCAAGGATGGATCATCCGGTTGAATGGACGGATCTTCCAGAATTTCCTGCGCTATACCCAGATGGCGCGCCGTGACCGTTGCGAATTCAGGCTCCGGATCGTCCAATAGCGGCCTCCAGCTGATCGTGAACGCCTTGAGTTGATCAAAACGGCCTTGTCGCCGGGCCACCCGCGCGGCCATCGCGCAAACCGAGGCGGAATCCAGGCCGCCGCTCAGATAAAGAGACGTTCTGGCCTGCGGCAGCCGGTCTTCGACCGCATCTTCCAGGAGTTCCCGGAATCGTTCCAGATATTCTTCGGGCCGCCGCAGGCGAAGCGGTTCTTCGATCGGCAACTGGAGAAATCGTCGGACATCCGTCAGGCCGCCGGATAGACGGAGCCGGAATCCGGGCGGCAGCCGCCGCATATGCTTCCAGACTGTCCGCTCGGGATCCTTACTCATTCCGTCGAGGAGAAAGTCCCGCACGAAAAAGTCGTCGAGGTCGCTCGAAACTTCGGGGACCATGCGCAGAACCCGGAGCGTATTGGAAAAGCAGAAAACTCCAGTCCCCCGCGCATAGTAAAAAGGACGAGCGCCCGCGAAATCCCGGGCGCAGAAAAGCGATTCGGTCTTCGCATCCCACATGATGAAGGAGAAGTCGCCGGAAATCCTGCTCAGCGAAGACTCGCCCCAAAGTCTCCAGCAGTGCAGCAGAAGTTGCGCATCTGAAGCCGTGCCTTCGACGTCCTCGCCATTCGCACGCAGTTCCGTCGCCAGTTGCTTTGCGGCATCCAGGCGCACTTCGCCGGTCAACCAGAACTGCTCCGCAAGGGACACGGGCTGTGCGCCTGCTTGCCGTGGTGTACCCGTTTCGAGAAAGGTGTAACAGAAACCGAGATTGTTACGCACCCACGTGTTGCTGCCGTCGGGGCCGCGAAACTTCAAGCTCTCGCAGATGCCCTCAAGCACCTCGCGTTCCACCGGTTTGCCATCGGTGCGGACGATACCGAAGAAGCCGCTCATCGGGGCTCCGCAAAATCGCCGGAAAATTCCTTCTCGAATGCCGCGTAGTGTTTGTGAGTGGCGTCGGGCTGGTTCAGCGCTTCCCCATCCCGTTCCACCCAGGCGTGGGCTTCGAACTTGCCGTCACTCTTCCGCACGCCGATGCGGAGTTGCGCCGGAATTCCCTGCGTTTGCAGCAGGTACCACAGGCCGAGAGATTCCTCGAGACACGTGAATCTCACGAAGGAATACCGGACGGCCGCGCGCACCATGCGGACTGTTTTCCCGGTCAACTCCGCAGCCGGAAGTTTCCCTCCGCCAGCGTTTCGCATTTTTTCTTGCAGGGCTGCGACCGTCTTGTTGTACCCGCGGGCTTGCAACGAGGCGCGTATCAGCGGCAGCAGAACCGCTGCGCGCCGGAACATGCGCCGCGATTCCGGCTCCAACTGCCTATATCGCTGTAGAGCTTCCCACATCCACCGGCAGCACTTGGAGCAAGCCGTTCTCCACCAGCCCGCTCAGAAGTTCGTTCAGGTGATTCCGCAGCGCTTCGGGTTCCACGTCGAACTCCGCCAGAAGTTTCTCGAAGGCCAGCCCCACGTTCGGCTCCGCCGTGACGAGTTCCCACATGCGCGTTCCCGTGGCGTCTAACCCGAAGTACCGCTCGGTTTCCAGATTCAGAAGCACCGCTTCCCCGTCCAGATGTCGCACCAGCACGTGCGTCGGCACCACCACCCGCTTCGTCGGCTCGACCATTCGCACCAACCCCCGTTTTGCGCCGCTTTGCATATTTTTCCTATGGGCGGGACGTCCCCGGAATCGGCAACTATCTTACCGGGGAATTCCTCCAACTGCCATGCTCGATCGGCCAAAATGCCGGGGCGATTGGATTGTTTTCTTGCCAGAGACACGCTATAAAGCCGGGAGTGCCCGACTCCGCAATCATCCTGGATTCCCTGGAGAAGTGGTTTCCTGCCGCCCTTTCCGGCTGGAAGGCATATCTGAATCCATTCAGCCCGCCGGTTTTTCCCGCCCTCCGCGAACTCTCGCTGGAGGTAAAACGCGGCGAGGCGGTGGCCCTGCTGGGAGCCAACGGGGCCGGCAAGAGCACGCTGCTGCGCATTCTTTCCACCCTGCTGCTGCCTACGCGAGGCACCGCCATTGTGGCTGGGCACGATTCCGTGCGTGATCCGTCCGCGGTGCGTCGTAGCATCGGCTATCACGCCGGAAGTGATCTGGGATTTTATGCCCGGCTGACCGGGCGCCAGAATCTGCAATTTTTCGGGAGGCTGCAGCATCTTTCGGACGAGTGTGTAAGGCAGCGTGTCGCCGCGTTGTCCGATCTTCTGGGATTGCAAAAGAACCTGGATCGCCAGGCGCGCACGCTTTCTGTCGGTACGATTCAGCGGCTCAGCCTGATTCGCGCTTTACTGCATGAGCCGGGCGTGCTGCTGCTGGACGAGCCGACGCGCAGCCTGGACGCTATTGCCGCCGCGCAATTCCGCCAGTTCCTGAAGATCGAGGTTCTCCGCCGGCAAGGCACTTCCATCCTCTTTGCCTCCCACACCATGCAAGAAATCGAGTTCCTCGCTGATCGCGTGGCGGTTTTGGAAGAGGGCAGACTGCGGGCGTTCGAAACGCCCGTGGCGCTGCGCGGTGCGACCTCGTCGGCTTCGCTGGAGGAAGCGTTCGCGAAGCTAACCGGAGGGTCGCTTCAACACTCCGACGGGAACAGCTCTGTATGAGACAACTCTTGCGAGATCTGCTGGTCTTTTTCCAGCGCGACTTGCGCATCGCCAGCACTTACCGCAGCCCCTTCGTGCTGGAGGCCGTCGAAGCACTCTTCGGCGCGGCAACGTTCTATTACGTCGCGCGCTTTGTGGATTCCCCGGCGCTCCGCGACGTCCTGCCTCAGGGGAAGACCTATTTTGCGTATTCGTTGATCGGATTTGTGTTTTTCGATTACCTCAATGTGGCGCTCGACACGTTCGATCGCAGCCTGATCGAGGCGCGCGATTCGGGGACGCTGGAGCCTCTGCTGGCCACGCAGGTCTCCCTTCCCGTGATGCTCGTCGGCTCGGCGTTTTATCCGTTCGTGGCCACCACGGTGCGCATCGCCGTCTATCTCGGCTGGGCGGCTGCGTTTTTCGGTTTCCCCCTGCGCGCCGCGAACTGGCCGGCGGTGGCCGCGGTCCTCCTGCTCACGCTTCTGGCCTTCTCGGGCCTCGGCGTTCTCTCTGCCTCGTACTTACTGCTGTTCAAGCGGGGCAATCCCGGAAAATGGCTGATCCTGGGGGTTTCCGGCATCACGGGTGGAATGCTCTTCCCCGTGGACATTCTCCCTGCCTGGCTCCAGGTGGTCGCGCATTTGAATCCCGTCACCTACGCTTTGGACGCCATGCGCGCGGCATTGCTGGATGGCGCGGGAATCGCCGCCATCTTCCCCCAGCTCTTTTTGCTACTCGCCTTCGCTGCCGTTTTAATCCCCTTCTCGACGCTGGTTTTTTCCTGGGCTTTGCGTCGTACCAAAGTCACCGGCACACTCACGCACAGCTAAATGAAAAACGGCCCCGCCAAAGCGAGGCCGTTGGTTAATCGTCTTCGTGTTACGCCCGGGTTTGCCTCTTACTTCTTTTTCTTGCCGCCGACTTTCGTTTCGATGCCCCCGGTGAGCTGCTCGAGCTGTTCCAATCCCTGCTTTGCTTGCGTTCCCCAGGGTCCATTCGGGTCGAGTTCGATGGCCTTCTTGTACGCCTCGACAGTTCCCGGGCGCGGCGTCACTTCAATCTTGTCGCCAACGGTCTTGTAGATGCCCGGGTCGGCCACCATGCACGCGCCCAACAGATACCAGGTCTGTGCGCTCTTCGGGTCTAGCTCGCTGGATTTTTGCAACGGTTCGATCGCATCCACCATGCGGCCCGCCTGATACAGGCTGATGCCGAAATTGCGCCACGCCATAGCGGCGTTTGGCGGATCGAGTTCCGCGCTCTTGGTATACGCGGCTTTGGCCTCGTCCAGTTTGCCGGCGCGCGCGAGAATGTTCCCGAGATTGTTGTAGTAGCTGGCATTATCCGGCTTCGCCGCAATCGCCTGCTGATAGGCATTGATGGCTTCATCATTGCGCCCCGCCAGGTCGTAGGCCTCGCCCATGCGCGCCCAGAACAAGTGGATGTTGGGATCCTTCTCCGGCGCGCCCTTCAAGCCTTCCTGGAACGCGGCCACCGCCTGATTCGAAAGATCCGTCACCTTGGCTTTCGCCGCATCTTTCTGATCCGCAGGCGCTTTCTTCACGTCGGCGCTCGCGGCGCGTTCCTGCTCCAGCAAGCCCACACCTTTGGCGAACTCTTCCTTCATCCCCTGAAATTTCTTCTGCTCGGACTGCTGCTGCTTATACTTTGCCGCTGCTTCGGGATTCTGTTTCTCCAGGATTTGCTGGAAATTGAGATTCACGGGAGGGGCTTCACCCCCGTTGACAACCACGCTCACGTCAAACGGATTCGCGAGTTGCGCGGGCTGAACGGTAAGGGTGTATGTCCCGTTTTTCAGCCCTGTAAACGCAAACTTGCCGTCCGGCCCGGTCTTCGTTTCCAGCGTCGTTCCTTGATCGCTCTTGATTTTCACCGGCAGATTCGCGAATGGGTTGCCGTCGAAATCGATCAGCGTACCCGTAATTTTTCCCTCTTGCTGCGCGCCCGCGCGCGTCGCCAGGCAGCCCACCACTCCCAGCATCAGCACAGTCGCGAGCGCGCACGACTTCATTAATTTCATCATGCTCCATTCTCCTTTGTTGTCGAGGAGCTCCGGCCGGGGTTTACTGGCCGGTTGGCCCCATTATCTCTCATCTCCCGCTGAAACCAAGCCCCTGGAACTCACTCCCCGGCGCCTGCGCGGACCGCAGAACGATATCCGATCGGGTCCACCACGCCGGCTTCCGCAAACGCCCGCAACCGCAGCAGGCAACTGTCGCACGCGCCGCAGGCCAATTCTTCGCCTTGGTAGCACGACCACGTCAACTGCAGCGGCGCACCAAGCTCCAGGCCCCTCCGGATAATCTGGGTCTTCCTCAGGCGAATTACCGGCGTCACAATCTCGACCTTCGTTTCCGGGCGTGTCCCGCACCGGATCAGCTCCTGAAACGCTTCGTAATATTCCGGCCGGCAATCCGGATAGCCCGAGCTGTCTTCCGCGACCGCTCCAATATAAATCTCGCCCGCGCGCGCGGCCTCCGCCCAGCTCACCGCAATGCTCAGAAAATGCGCGTTGCGAAAGGGAACGTAGGTCACGGGAATCTCGCTCCTGCCCGGACTCGGCGCGCCCAATTGATTCTCCGGGACGCCGATGCTGGCGTCTGTGAGCGCTGAACCACCAATGGCACGAAAATGGTCGAGCCTCACGCGCAACGTCTCCCCGATGTCGTAGAATCTCGCAATTTCGGCAAAGGCCCGCGCTTCCCGCGCCTCCGTGCGTTGCCCGTAACTCGCGTGCAGCAAGCCGACGCGGCCCGCGCCATGGCGTTCGATCGCTTCCGCCGCGGTAACGCACGAATCCATGCCTCCGCTCAGCAGGACGACCGCGTTTATCTTCGATGTCGCTTCGTCCATTCCGCCGCCCATTACACGCCCCGCATCGCGGGATCCCACACAATTTTATGCAACTGGAGCCCCAGCCGCACGGAAAGCCCATCTTCCAGCATCCATCCCACCAGCGCGCGCGATTCCAAACCTCTCCACTTTCCTTCCGGATCGTCGTGCACGGGCGAGAAGAGCACTTCGCGGACGCGCTCTTTCAACCGATGCTCCCGTGTAAACTCCCGCGCGAATTCATAGTCGGTGCGGCTGGAAATGACGAATTTCACTTCGTCGTTGGCGCCAAGCTCTTCGAGATTTCGTGGGTCAAACGTATCCGGCTCCCCCGAATCGGGGCACTTCACGTCTACGATTCTGATCACTTCCTTGGGCAGCCGGCCGATGTAGCGCTCCCCGCTGGTCTCGATCATCACTGTATAACCCACGGCGAGAAGTTGCTCCGCCAGCGGATAAATCTCTTCCTGCAGCAGGGGCTCGCCGCCGGTAAGTTCCACCAGTGTGATGCCGGCGGAGCTTCCGTCCGCCCGCTGATTCATCGCCTCCACCTGGTCCATCACCTCATCCACATTCATTTTCTTCCCGCCGTGGAAGGCGTATGCCGTGTCGCACCAGGTGCAGCGCAGATTGCAGCCGGTCAGCCGTATGAACAGGCACGGCTGGCCTGCGCGCGTTCCTTCGCCCTGGATGGATTTGAAAATTTCCGTGATAAACATTAAGGAACCTGTAGAAAATCTCCGGACGCAACTCCTGGCAACGCGAGAATTCCGTGATTCGCCTCGCCGCGGCTAGCCGTCGCTCTTGGCCTTTTTGCCGGAACGTTTCGCCAGCCAGTAAATCCCGCCAAAAAACAAGACCATTGCGATGATCAGCCGGGGATATCCCGGCGGAACTCCCATTAGTCGCAGCACCACGATGTAGCCTGCGGCAACCAGTAGCGCCGGAATCAGGATGATGAAGAACGACTTGTTCATCGGGCTTCTACCTTCCGCCTGCAACTACGGCTGATATCTCGCCATCGCCGTATCCGTTTCCCAGATCACCACGTCTTTCAGCTTCGCGCCTGGGGGCAGGCCTGTCAGTTGGCTGCTCAGGATATCGTAAAAGTATTTCGCAAGATTTTCCGCCGATGGATTGATCGTGGTGAACGGCTCCAGGTCGTTAATGAACTGGTGATCCAGTTTCGCAATCAGCGCGCGCATCACGTGCTTCAGCTGCGTGAAATCGATTAGCAGCCCAATATTGTCGAGCTGCGGCCCTTCCAGCGTCACCTGCACGCGGTAATTGTGTCCGTGGGGATTTTCGCATTTGCCCTTGTAGCCGCGCAGGGCGTGTCCCGACGAAAACGTATCTTCCACACTCACTTGAAACATAACCGGCCGATTCTTCCTTTTCTTCCCTGGGGACGTTTCTCTCAGGCGGGGCTGGCCGCCGACAGGAACCCGGAAACCTCCCCCAACTCGCTGGTTCTCCGGTACTGGGGCAGCGACTCCAGGAAAATTTTACCATAGGGCATCCGCTGGATTCGCGTGTCCAGCAGCGCCAGCACACCGCGGTCGGTCTTGGTCCGGATCAGCCGGCCAAAGCCTTGTTTCAACGAAAGCACCGCCTCCGGCACCTGAAATTCCGCGAAGGGATTCCGCCCTTCGTCCTGCAAGGCGCGAACCCGAGCTGCCACGATCGGGTCGCTGGGCACCGCGAATGGCAGGCGATCCACGATCACGCACGAAAGCTGTTCGCCCGGCACGTCTACGCCTTGCCAGAAGCTGGCAGTCGCGAACAGCACGGCGTTGGGCGTGTTTTTGAACCGTTCAAGTAGCACCGAACGCGGCGCCGTCCCTTGAATCAGCAGCGGGAAGCCCACGCGAGAGCTCACGCGGTCAAACAGATCGTTCATCTGCAGGTAGCTGGTGAAAAGGCAAAACGCGCGGCCCTGGCTGAGTTCCAGCAGTTGCACAATCTCGTCGGCGGCTTTGGCAGGGAAGCCGGCGTCGCGCACGTCCGGCATTTTCTGCGGCAGGTAGAGCAGCGCCTGACGGCTATAGTCGAATTCCGGCGGCAAGGCGCACTCCTTCACGTGGTCCAGCCCGAGGCGCCGGCGAATGAATTCAAAGCGCCCGGCCACGGTCAGCGTCGCGGACGTCAGAATCACCGTGTCGAACGCCTCAAACAGCTTTTCACGCAGGATCTGGCTGACGTCAATTGGTGTTGCCGCCAGGAATACCCCCTTGTTCCGCCGCTCGAACCAGTAGACGTAATTTCTTTCGTTCGATTCAAAAAGAAATGTGAGTTCCTGCCGGATCTCGAAGCTCCGGCGCGCGACGCGTGTCAACTCCTCCGGCTTTTGCGTCAGCGCCGCGAACTCCGTTTCCATGGCCTTCAGCGAATTCAGCAGCCCTTCGTATCCTTCGCGGTTCTGCTCGAGAAACGCCTCCCGCTCCTGGCGTGTGAAGGGAAAGCGCCCATCGCGCGGCGGGAAGCTCTCGAAGAAAGCCCGGCTCTTTTCGCGGATGCGTTGTGTGCGGCGCAGCAGCGCGGGCGAGCCCGTTTTCGTCAGCCGCATGGCCTGGTCGGCGTCCCGCGCCAGTTCCTCAAACTTGTAATTCGAAATCTGCTGGCCGAAGTAATCGCTGGCCACGTCTTCCATCTCGTGCGCTTCGTCGAACACCACGGCGGAATACTCCGGCAGGATGCTGCCAAAATCGTCCTGCTTCAGCGCCAGGTCGGCGAAAAACAGGTGGTGGTTCACGATGATCAAGTCGGCTTCCTTGCCGCGGTTTTGCATCTGGGTCAGGAAGCAGCGTTCGAACTCCGGGCACTTTTTGCCCGTGCAGGTGTCGCGCCGCGCGTCGATCCGCGACCACAGCTCCGAATCGTCGGGCAGAAACGTCAGCTCGGCACGATCACCTGTTTCCGTCAGCTTGGACCAGTCGCGAATCTGCCGGAACGCGTCCACCTCTTCCATGCCTTTCAACATCGGCTGGTCGGCCAGCGCGTGCATTTTCGTCAGACACAGGAAATTGCTCCGCCCCTTCATCACCGCCACTTTCAAATTTGGCGCGAAATGCTTCTGCAGGAATGGAATGTCCTTTTGGAAGAGCTGCTCTTGTAGCGATTTGGTGGCCGTCGAAATCACCACGCGGCGCCCGCTGCAGATCGCCGGCAACAGATACGCCAACGTCTTGCCGGTTCCGGTTCCCGCTTCCACGATGGAATGGTGGTGCTTCGTGAATGCATCGTGCACCGCCTCGGCCATCTGCAATTGCCCCGGGCGATGCTCGTAACCGCCGATCATGCAGCGTTCCAGGAAGCCTCCGGGGCCGAAGATCTCTTCCATCGAAGGACCGCCGGGCGCGGAATCCTCCGCCTCCGCAGACGCCGCGCCGGCGGCCCCACCACCTTTGGCCACCGCATGAAGAGACCGGATCGGCATCTCGGCCGGGTCGAGTCCATGCGAATCCTCCTCGAGAGGGGCGTACACACGCTCCCGAATCAATTCGCTCGACCGCTGGGGATTCCCGATGGATTCCGTCTTGGGTTTGCGCCTGGTCAGAATGCCCGCCTGTTTTCTTGGACCGCAATCGAAAGAAGTAACGATAGCATATCCCCCTCGAACCACGTTTTCGGCTCCGAGGTTAACAGTTGGGCAACTATCCGAATTCCGAGGCATTCCGAACCGCCCGCAGAGGTAGATTGGTGTGGGGAAAAGTCCAGCTGCCCTTGGCCAATATCGAAAACGCACATTTTTCTCGGGGTATAGGCATGAACTCGAAACATATCACCCTTGTGGTCGCGTGCGCCGCGATCCTCGCTCTTGCTTCCTGCAGTGGCGTCAAGACTCCCTGCACCACCAATTGCGGAGGCGGTGGAGGCGGCAATGCCTCACTGAATTTGGTCGTCGCCGCTGTTCCGTTCACTCCGCCCCCGAACACCTCGATTCTCTCGTTCGCCGTGGTGATCAATTCGGTCTCCTTGACGCCTTCCAGCGGTGGCAGTGACGTCAGCATACCGCTGAATGCCAGCACCTATTCGGTGGATTTGACGCGGCTCACGAGCGATTCATCTTTCCTCGGGCAATCCATCAACAGTGTTCCGTCGGGTACCTATGACGCGCTCAGCGTCAATCTGAGCGCCGTAGTTACCTATTGCGCGGCCACCGGCAGCTCCCCGGGTTGCATTCCGGGAAGCGTGGCGCAAATTTCAAAAAGCTTCTCCACGCCCACGGCTTCCAACTTCTCCTTGACTCTCTCCGATTCGCAACAGGCGGGCCTGCGCTTGTTGATCAATTTCGCCAACGCCCTGACCGTCAACGCGGGCACCCAAGCGGTTACGGCCTTAAACCTGACAGCCGCCAATGTGGTAATGACCGCGACGTTGCCGCCCGCGGCCTCCACTCTTTCCGCCGGCCAGCTTGACTACATCGAAGATGTAACGGGCCTGGTCACCGCGGTAACTGCCAATTCGATCACCGTGCAAACGGCGACTCGGGGCTCGATTTCTTCGACAATCACATCGAATACAATTGGTTCCCCGAACTGCGTAATCGGCAATCAAGCTTGTACCGCCACGGTTGGGCAGGTTGCCAGCATCGATGGAACGCTGAACTCCGACGGCTCATCCACGTTATTGGAGTACGACCCTCTCACGACGTCGAGCGAGGACCTGATTGAGGGCATCGCCACGACCTCGAATGCCACCTCGACGCTGTTTCAGATCGTGACGAATGACTTTGTTCCCGCCTCCAGCGGCAGCCTCCTCAGCGGGCTGAGCCTCGGCGACCCCGTCAACGTCACGCTGTCGAATGTATTGCCATTTGTCATCGACAGCAAAGGATTGCCGGTGGTAACAACTGCGTTTGATGGCAGCACTTCCGCGACCGACATTTTGCCGGGTCAGACCGTCCTGTTGCACGTAACCAGGTTCACCGCAAAATCGGGAAACACCCCGGCAAATGCCACCGTGGATGCCGTTGCTCTTCGCTTCACTCGCTTGGCCGGGAACATTTCTGCTCCGCCCGCGCCGAATTTTAGTGTCCAGTATCTGCCGCCCTTTTTTGGGCAAACCGGCACAAACCAGGTGCAACTCGGCACGGGAAGTCCCAGCACCTACCTGGATGGCTATTCCAGCAGCGGTTCGATCACCGTGGGGGATAATGTCTCGATGCGCGCCTTATTCTTTGGATTGAGCTACACGCCGTCCTTCACCGCGGCAAAGGTCCGCAAGAACTAGTTTTCTTCCCGCCTCCGCAAAGGCGACGGGCCCCGGAAGTTCCGGGGCCCGTTCTTTTTTGGAGTGCGAAAGCAAAGCTTGCGCTTTTCTGGTGTGCTCACCGAGCGAAATTTTACGATTGTAGGGGCCGGGCTTGCCCGGCCCTCTATCGTTTGGAAATGTCGGCGCGCCGACATTTTCAGTTTGGGATGGAAGCTCACTTCCACCTGTCGCCGGCATGATGTCGATCCGCAACTCTACTTCACGCAACTGTTGATGAACCTGCCGCCGCTGCTCGCGACTTTGCCCTACACTCGCCGCCACGAACTGGAAGCCTGGCTCCCCGACAACTGGAAGCTCCTCCACGCCGCACGCACCGCTACCCTGCTGAGCCATCTCTCCTCAGCCCAACAATCTGCTTCGCTTAACGTAATTCGCCGTCCTGACTCCCCCTGTGCTTCACGTATCGCTCACCTTTTCGGCGCGAAATACATCTCAAAGTTGGAAAAGTTTAGTCGCCTGCCCAGCCTCGCGGCAGCGGTCAAAAGACCAAATCTAGTCCACGGGTCCATTTCCGGGCTACCTACCGACATTGCCGATGGCGGCTAGATATTTGAAGACTGGACGAATCTTTCCCTCTGCCCCGATTTCCCCTCCCTTTCAGATACTAGTTCGAACGTCATCGCCAAGCTGAAAGAGCAGTTGAAGCTTTCGTAAAGAAGGTCACTTCTCTTTCTCGGCTAGGATATCGTACATAATCAAAACGTATCCTTCGCCCTTGTCTCCCGGCTGCCAAAAATTAATTGCATCCGAAAACTTAAGAGCTCCATAGTCTTGTCCTGCAGATATAGAGAAACATCTGCCCGTGTAACCGCGCTTTTCCCTACTGTAAGTCTCATCACACTTGATTGAGTATACGACGGTCTTACTCTCCACAATCGCAGTGATGTGGGATTGGAATCCATAGTCTGTGTCTTCCTCAGTGCGATGTACTTCCTTCACGTGCAATGAAATGGGCTTGCCTTTGTCCTGCGCCTTCGCACCTCCTGCCATCAGTACCAAACAAAACAAAAGGCATCTCACTAGCGCTCACCTCCACAGCAAGTTGTCAACAAATCTGACAAAAGTCAATTGGTGGGTCGCGATTGACAGCGGCCTGGAAAGGTGTACTTTGAATAGGAAGGAGGTAATACCACATGATTAATGGATTTCTTCATGGTTTGCGGCACGACGACCAGTCCATAGACCTGATGTATGGGCCTCGACTGCCCGACGGCGCAATGGCGGCAATGAAGCCGCGTCGATTCTCCAGCCGGACCGATTTGGATAATTTTCTCTCGGAAAAGATTGGCGCTGATGAGAACGCCCGAAAGGATTTTCTTCAACAGCTTGATTTGACACATCACGGAACCATGAGCGAGGTGTGGCTCTCCGAGAAGAAACGAGCTCAATTGGGACTTTAGCTGACGTGCCGGAGTGCAGGCATCGAGCCTACGCTGGGTCAAGCGCGTTCATTTGAAAGAGAAAGGGCCGGAACCCGAAGGCCCGGCCCGTTGCTACTTGGTTGTGCTTGCGTACTACGCCGGGTGCCGCATGCTTCCGCTTTTGAAGCGTGCGGATTTTCTCTGCGATTTCTTTCCGTTCGCAGCCGCTTACCCCACGTCCCATCCCTCGATACCTGGGTCTTGCGCTGCCCCGGATCCCTATTCCCGCTGCTGTCCTCCCCAAGTCCTGGTTCGCGATCTCTATTTTCCGCTTCTGTTGACTGTTTTCTGCTAGCTGTCCGCCGCTCGCTGCTCGCGCTTTCCGGCCCTGATCTCTGATCTCTGATCTCCCCTCCCCATCACCCCGCCAGCCGTTCGAACGCCGCGTTCGAACGCTCCCTATTCGAATAGTTTACCTATAATATAATTATTGACAAAGGTACCATTCCCATGATAACATCCCTCGTGACGCGTCGACGCTCCACCCTCCAACCTTCTCTACTCCACGCCCGTGCTGTCCTGTTCACCCTGAGGGAATGGGAAGGGAGTGCCTTCGGCGAGGGGTACCTCAACGCCCACGCTAACTCTTTTATTTACGTCTCTTACCCCAACCCCCGGGGTGTACCCCCCGCCCGTTTCCCAAAATACCAAGGAGCTGAATCATGATTCACGAACTCATCGAAAAGCTGGACCCGAGACCGAAATCCGAACTCCCATTCCCCCGCTGCGAGCATCGCTCCCCCGCTGGACGCCAGTGCTCCCAGCCCATCTGTTCCACCAGCCTGCGCTTCTGCCTCACTCACAAGCCCAGGCCTGAAGAACTCCTCATCGCCGAACTTACCGAAGCCGCCGGCAAACTGTCCAATCCCGATGAAATCAATCGCTTCCTCACCCGCGTCGTCCTCCTCCGCGTTCAGGGTCGCCTCACCCCCAAGGAAGCCTCCAACTACGCCTACCTTTGCCTCATCCTCCAGCGCGGCCAGCGCGAAAGCGCCTACCACCAGAAACTCCTCGAAGCACGCGCCCAACGCGAAGCCGAACAAGCCAGCCGCGATTCCGTCATGAACTGGTCCATCCCCCGTCCCGATCGTGGCGATCCCTCCGATCCCCCAACCGACTCCCGCCCCGAACCTTCCGCCGAACCTCCCGCCGCCTCAACTTCTGCTCCGTCTGCCGACTCCGGCTCCGCTCCCTCAACTCCCCCTGTAGCGGCCGGGCTTGCTTGCACTCAGCCTCAAAGTGCCCGGCCCTCTTCCTCCGAAAACGCTTCTCCGATAACCGTCCCCGAAACCTCCTCCAACTCCGCATTCTCCGCCGCCCCGCTCGCTTCGGAAGCATCTACATCCCCAAAGCCCTCAGCCCCCAAAAAATCTTCGTCCGCCAAAACCGCGCCGTCCCAATCCACTGCTGCCGTAGCCTCCCCTCGTCCAGCCGACTTCTACAACCATTTCCACCCAATCGATCTCACGCTTCCACCCGGCTCCCAGGACCTCCGCAAGAATGTTCCTCCTCCCGACGCCGATGAATGCGCCCGCCTCGCCCGTCGCCGCGGACTCGACTTCGCCCGCCAGCGCAAACCGTCGTCGGGCTTCTCTCTGTTCCGGCGATGAACCGCGCCCACCTCAAAAAGCGGCCGCTACGCAAGCGGCGGGGAAATCGCATAAGATGGCGGGACAACGGAGGAACGATGCGGATCCCGGTACATAAGCTGTTGGCGATTTCCCTCCCGCTGTTGGGCGCGGCGGCGCTGCTGGCCGCTCCCTGCCTCGGGAAGACCAGCGTGGATTTCAATCCGAACCTGGACTTTACGCAATACAAGACGTTCGCGTTCATCGGCGGCGTGGAGCATCTGGGCACGTCTCCACTGAACCCCGATCTGGTGCGGAACACGGTGCACGACGCGGTGGCGCGCGCGCTGGCGCAGCGCGGATTGAAAGAGGTGCAGCCCAGCGAGAATCCGGACCTGGCGGTCCGCTACCTGGCGGAAAGCGCGAACCAGCTGAACTATGCGGGAAACGACAATTTCGGCGGCTACGATATGTTCACCGGAGACTGGTGGTCGCAATCGTGGACCCTGTGGTACACGTCGGTGACGCGCAACGGCGCGCTGATGATCGACCTGATTGACGCGAAAAAGCGCGACCTGGCCTGGCGGATGTATCTGCAGCAGCAGATCCTGAACGTGGACAAGCTGCCGGAAAAGGTCAGCCAGGAGATCGCCAAGGGATTCGAGAGCTACCCGCCGACGGAAAAGGACAAGGACCGCATCCGCAAGGAACACGCCAAGGCCGCTTCGAAGAGCAAGACGCCGCAGATGCAGTAGCCGCAGCGCGAGGCGCGACGGCAGACGAACAATCAGTGGGCGAGCGGAGACGACGACGGCGAGGTGGAGGATTTCTTCATGAGGAACATGAGCGGCATCATGGCCAGGCAGAGGAAGGCCATGAAGCGGAAAACGTCCACGAAGGCGAGCATGGAGGCCTGGCGCTGTAGTTCGTAATAGAGCAAGCCCTTGGCGCGGGTGAGCGCATCGGTGGCGTTGACGCCCTGCGCCTGGAGCGTGGCGGCGAGTCCGTGGAGCGCGGCTTGATACTTGCGGTCGTAGGGGGAGTAGTCCTTGACGAGATAGGCCTGATGGACCTGCGCGAGGCGGGCTTGCATGGTGGTGACGAGCGAAATGCCCACGCCTCCGCCGATGTTGCGCGCCAGATTGATGAGGCCGGTGGCGCTGTTCATGCGTTCCTTGGGAACGAAAGAGAACGCGGCGACATTGATGGGAACAAAGAGAAAGCCGAGGCCGCCGCGGGAAATGATCCACACCCACACAAAGGTCCAGAAGCTGGCATAGAGATTGAGCTTCGAGAGCGACCACATGCCGAAGGAAAGAATGGCGAGGCCGAAGATGACGAGCCAGCGCGCTTCGTATTTGCCAAGCAGGCGGCCGACGAACGGCAGGGTGATGAGCGTGACGATGGCTCCCGGGGAGAGGACGAGGCCGCTGAGCTCGGCGGTGTAGCCGGCGAGCGTCTGCAACATGACGGGAAGCAGGACGGTGCTTCCATAGAGGACCACGCCGAGCGCGAACATCGTGAAGGTGGCCATGGCGTAGTTGCGGTCCTTGAACAGATGCAGCTCGATGATGGGATCTTTCTGGCGAAGCTCCCAGACGATGGTGCCGACGATGCCGGCGACGGCAACGGTGGTGGCCCATACGATGAAGTGGGAGCCGAACCAGTCGTCGCGCTGGCCCTTGTCGAGGACGACCTGGAGGAAGCCGAGGCCAAGGCTGAGCATGGCAAGGCCGATGTAGTCGATCTTGACGCGCGCGCCCTTGCGGAGCTGCACTAGATGCTCGGGATCGTGGATGAGCGAGGAAGTGAAGAAGAGCGAGAGGATGCCGACGGGAATATTGATGAAGAAGATCCAGCGCCAGGAGTAGCTGTCCGTGATCCAGCCGCCAAGCGTGGGGCCGATGATGGGCGCGACGACAACGCCCATGCCGTAAATGGCCATGGCCATGCCCTGCTTTTCGCGCGGGAAGCTTTCGACGAGGATGGCCTGCGAGACGGGCTGGAGACCGCCGCCGCCCGCTCCCTGGAGAACACGGAAGAAGACGAGGAGCGGGAGGCTGGGGGCCAGCCCGCAAAGGAGCGAGCTGATCATGAAGATGGCAACGCAGGACATATAGAAGCGCTTGCGTCCGAAGAGGCGCGAAAACCAGCCGGTGAGCGGAAGGACGATGGCGTTGGAGACGAGATAGGAAGTGAGGACCCAGGTGCTTTCGTCAATGCCGGCGGAAAGGCTGCCGGCGATGTGGGGAAGGGCGACGTTGGCGATGCTGGTGTCCAGCACCTCCATGAAGGTGGCGAGCATGACGGTGCCGGCGATCCACCAGGGATTGATGGCGGGAGAGCCGTGGTCGGCGAGGATGGCTTCGGTTTGGGCGGTGGCGCTCATGAGTGCGCGAACGGCGCAGGGCTTCCCGGCGGAGTGAAGGCGAGCAGCAGGAACGGCGAAGATTCGCCGGAAGCGCCCAAGAGTTTAGTGTACGCCCGGCGAGAAGGCGAGAGTTGTAGCAAGTGTCACCGGGATATTGCCAGGCATGTTACGAGGAAGGCATGAGTTCAGGAGGCGGAACCGACGGATTGGTGGACAGCGCGATGAGGAACTGCGCGGCATAATAGAGCGTGAGGATGAGCACGGACGCCGCGGCGATGGGTTTCTGGAAGCGGTTCCAGGCGAGGAGCGTGTCCGAGAGGAGAAAGAGTATGGCGCCGATGGCGGCGAATTTGGAGGCGAGGGTCTGGAGGCGGATGGCGCGGCCGATGGCTTGCGCGGCCATGGTGGCGAGAGCGACGGCGTAGAGCGCGACGGGAAGCCCGAGGCCGTGGGGGAGACGCACGTGGAGTTGGAGGAAGTCTTCCGCGGCAATAGCAAGGAACACGATCCAGACGAGCCAGTTGGCGGGAAATTTGGCGTCGCGCGTAAAGGCGGTGAGATAGGCGAGATGCGTGAGAAAAAAAGCGGCGAGGCCGGCGACGAAGAATTTGTCGGGCGAGATGAGGAGGACATCGCCAACAAGAGAGAAGAGCAGGCCGAGGCAAATCCAGCGCGAGTAGGCGAGGCGGACTTTGCTGCGGTAGGCGAGAGCGAAGAAGAGGATGAGGAGCGTGCCGAGAGGCTTGAAGATGTAGATGAGGACGAGTTGGTTGTGCTGGTGAGCAGCAACAGCGAGCGCGGCCGCGACGGCGGCGAGGACGAGGAGCATGGAAGCGTTGCGGTTCATCGGGAGATAGAGACGGAGAAGAGCTTACCGCAGAGACGGGGAGAACGGCGCGAGTTGCGGAACAATTCGATTGGTTGCCCGGATCCCTCGGCTATGCGGCCCGCCTTGTTCGATTGAACTACCAGTTACGCGTCACGAGTCACCGTCAAACCAGAGGGGCTTTGCCGTTGAATCGGGCGGCGGAGCCGAGTTCCTCTTCGATGCGGAGAAGCTGGTTGTATTTGGCGATGCGGTCAGTACGTGAGGCGGAGCCGGTTTTGATTTGGCCGGCGGCGGTGGCGACGGCGAGGTCGGCGATGAAGGTGTCCTCGGTTTCGCCGGAGCGATGGGAAATGATGGAGTTGTAACCGGCTTTGCGGGCGAGTTCGATGGCGTCGATGGTTTCGGTGACGCTGCCGATCTGGTTGAGCTTGATGAGAATGGCGTTGGCGATGCCTTCGTTGATGCCGCGCGAAAGGCGCTCGGTGTTGGTGACGAAGAGATCGTCGCCGACCAGCTGGATTTTTTTCTTGGAGGTCTTCGCGCCGACGCTTTGCGTGAGCGTTTTCCAGCCGGCCCAGTCGTCTTCGGCCATGCCGTCTTCGAGGGAAACGATGGGATATTTTTCGACCCAGGTAGTCCAATAGGCGGCCAATTCGGAAGAAGAGTGCGTGGACTTGTCGGACTTCTTGAAGACGTACTTGCCGCTGGCCTTGTCGTAGAACTCGCTGGCGGCGGGATCGAGCGCGATGGCGACTTGTTCGCCGGGCTTGTAGCCGGCGGCGGTGATGGCTTCGAGAACGATCTGAATGGCTTCTTCATTGGACTTGCAACTGGGAGCGAAGCCTCCTTCGTCGCCGACGGAGGTGGAATAGCCATGCTTCTTGAGTGCGGCTTTCAGGGAGTGGAAAACTTCGACGCCCCAGCGGAGGGCTTCGCTGAACGAAGGAGCGCCGACGGGCATGGCCATGAATTCCTGGAAGTCCACGGAGCTATCGGCGTGGGCGCCGCCGTTGAGGATGTTCATCATAGGGACGGGAAGCAGATTGGCGGAGTTGTCCGTGGAATAGCGCGAGAGATATTTGTAGAGCGGCTGCTTCAAGGAAGCGGCGGCAGCACGAGCGGAAGCCATGGAGACGGCGAGGATGGCGTTGGCGCCGAGGCGGGACTTGGTGGGCGTGCCGTCGAGCGAGATCATTTTGTGGTCAAGGGCGCGCTGATCGGCGGCGTCGAGCCCCGTGACGGACTTGGCGATTTCGGCGCTGACGTTCTGGACGGCCTTGAGGACCCCCTTGCCGAGATATTTGGATTTGTCGGCGTCGCGGAGTTCGAGGGCTTCGTGTTCGCCGGTGGAAGCGCCGGAAGGAACAGCCGCACGCCCAAAGGCGCCGGACTCGAGAGTGACATCGGCTTCGACGGTAGGGTTGCCGCGGGAATCGAGGATCTGGCGGGCGCGGACGCGAGTGATTTTGGTAGACATGGATGCAGTGGCTCCTGAATGGATTGGGGCAACTGGATATTGTAGCAAAGGAGGGGAGAGGCGACTGGTGATTGGAGACCGGCAGGAAGAGGCTGACAGCCGACAGTCTACAACCGGCAGTTGACAGTCGAAGAGAAGAGTTGACGCAGAGAAAGAGAAGAGTGGAGGCGGGGTAAAGCCGCCCCTACGTTTCGCGGGGCGCCATCGCCCTCACTTCGTGGGGAGGGAAAAGGCGATGTAGAGGCCGCCTGAGGGTGATCTGGGATCCTTGCCCCCGCCGGCGGCGATGACGACGAACTGACGACCGTTGACGGAATAGGTGGCGGGGGTGGCATTGCCGGAAAAGGGGAGCGTGGTCTCCCAAAGGAGTTCGCCGGTGGATTTGTCGAAGGCGCGGAATTTTTTGTCGAAGTTAGTGGCGCCGATGAAGAGGAGGCCGCCGGCGGTGACGATAGGGCCGCCATAGTTTTCGGTGCCGGTGTTTTTGAGGCCTTGGGTGACGAGTTCGGGATATTCGCCGAGCGGAATTTTCCAGACATATTCGCCGGTGTTGAGATTGATGGCATTGAGCGTGCCCCAGGGAGGCGCGACTGCGGGATAGCCATCGGGATCGTAGAAGCGTTTGTAGCCGGTGAGGTGATATTTGGTGGCAGGGAGCGGCGGCCCATCGACGACGAGGACAGTGTCTTCGCCGGTGGAAAGAAGGGCGATGAGGGCGTCGATTTGTTCACCGGTGAGATTCGGGAAGCTGGGCATGCGGCCCTTCCCTTCTTCGATGGTTTGCGCAATCTGGTGGGCGGAGAGTCGGGAAGCGACTCCGATTAGAGAAGGAAAATTGGGAGGAGAGCCAGCGCGATTTTCGCCGTGACAGATTGCGCACTGGTTGGCGTAGAGTGCCCTGGCTGTTTTTTCGGGGCTGGTTTCGGCGAGGGCACCGGTCCAAACGATGTCGTTGGCGTTGCTATAGATGATGGAAGTTTCGGGATCGACCGCAGAGCCGCCCCATTCGGCGCCGCCATCGAAACCTGGGAAAACGACAGTGTCCTTTCCGATGGCGAGAGGGAAAAACTGGCCGCCGTTGCGGAAGGACTTGAATTTTTCGAGGGCCCACTGATGAACGGCGGGCGTGCGCTGAGTGAGCATGTCTGCGGTGAAACTCTGGCGAGCGAAGGGGGCGGGCTTTGCGGGGAGGCCTTGCTGGCGAGCGGTGACTTCACCGGGGACGGTGCTGGTGGGATAGTCGCGATACTCGATGGGAAAGAGCGGCTCGCCGTTGAGGCGATCGAAGAGATAGACGAAACCCTGTTTGGAGGGCTGGGCAACGGCGTCAATTTTCTTGCCATCGTGCTGGACGGTGAGGAGAACCGGCGGCGAGGGAAAATCGCGATCCCAGATGTCGTGGCGAACTCCCTGAAAGTGCCAGAGGCGACGGCCGGTTTCTGCGTCGAGAGCCAGAAGACAATTGGCGAACAGATCGTCTCCGGCGCGATCGACTCCGTAGAAGTCGGAGGCAGCGGAGCCGGTGGGGACGAAGACGATGCCGCGCGCGACGTCGACGGTCATGCCGGTCCAGTTGTTGGCGGCACCGCTGGTTTTCCAGGCGTCTCTTGGCCAGGTGTCGTAGCCAAATTCGCCGGGATGCGGGATGGTATGGAACGCCCAGCGCAGTTTTCCGGAGCGGACGTCGAAGGCGCGAATGTCGCCGGGAGGAGCGGGGAGAGTTTCCGGGTTGCGGCCGCCGACGATGAAGATGTCCTTGTAGACGACGGGCGGGCTGGTCAGCACGACGAACTGGTGGGAGGCGGGTTGGCGACCGAGTCCCTCACGGAGGTCAATTCGTCCGGTTTGGCCGAAGGTCGCGATAGGTTTGCCGGTAGTAGCGTCGAGCGCATAGACGAAATTCATGATGCCGACGAGGATGCGTCGGTCCTTGCCATCGGTCCAATAGGCGAGGCCGCGGTCGGGTTGCGTGCCGGCGATGCCTGAATTGAATTTCCAGAGGAGTTTTCCGGTAGCGGCGTCGAGCGCGAGGATATTTTGCGAAGGTGTAATGCCGTATAGGACAGAGTCCACGATGATAGGGCTGGTTTGCAGGCCTCCGGTTTCGCCAGTGTCGAAGGTCCATGCGATTCGGAGGGATTTCACGTTGTCGCGATTGATCTGGGAAAGCGGGGAGTAGTGGTTGTTATCGGGGGTGCCGCCGTAGACGGGCCAGTCGCGGGATTGGGGGAAAGCAGGCGTTGCGGCAATCAGGAAAAGAATGGCGAGGGAAGTCCGCATGGGATGGAAGGGTATATGGAGGGCGGAGGGGAACCAAGGGAAAAACGCGCACAGTCGACAGCTGACAGTCAAAGCAAGAATTAACGCAGAGAGCACAAAGAGAGCGGAGGACACAGAGAGACAGCGGACAGGCAGAACGAACATACAGATCACAAAGGGTGCGGAGGCAACAGAAAAGCGGTTCGGTCGCTTTAAATCGCAAGAACCCGCGCGTTCCGCAAAACTCGCGGAAAGTGTGGGGCAGCCGGTACCCGCAGGGAGTTCCGCTATTGAGCGAATTCGGAGAGCTTGCGGAGGCGGAGCTTGGGATTGCCGGCGAAGTCGAGTCGCAACCAGCCGAGATGGCCAGCACCGAAGATGACGAGCACTCGTTCGCCCGGCGAGGCGACGAGTTGCATGACGTTGGTGTAGATTCGGGCGTTGCGGCGGAACCATTCGGCGAGGAGATCGGCGCCGGGCCAATCATCGGGCTCTCCAATGGCTGCTTCGCGATAGTAGTAGCCGACATCCTCGGCGACCTTTTCCTCCGCGTTCATGTAGAGAAGGGTCTCCAACACGGTGTGCGATTGGAGATAGGCATCCTGGGCTTTCACCATCTCGCCGATCTCCGACATGATGGCGTCAAGCTCCTTGGAACGGCCGCTTCCCTTCGCGTAGTTGATCAGGCGTTGAAAGGGGAAATCGCCCTCGGTGTCTTCGGGATAGACGGATTTGTGGCCGAGTTCCTTTGCGAGACGAAAGCCGAGCTGTTCGGTTTCATTGTTGGTAAGCTCATGCTTGCCGACAAGGTAATCGGAATAATTCTTCTGAACGCCTTCGTCGCCTACTTCCTGCTCGACGACGATCTTTGTGGGGTTGAATTTCTTGAGTGCGGCAATGACCTGGGCAATCTCATCCTGACGCTTAGGAGAGAGAACGTTGTCGGCTTTCATGTTGAAGATATCGCGACCGGGATTTGACATGTGGTAGACGCCGAGGACGAGGACCTCGGGGCGCGCGGGTGTGACGGACTCCTTGGGCGAGGGCTGCTGCGAGAAAGCCGGATGGATGGTTCCAAGGGTCAGTGCGAGCGCACAAATAATTTTGTTCATAGGAAAGATCTCCCCGTTTGTGGCGTGCCTAAGTTGGAGGTAATTCTAGACCGGATAGGTCGTGGCGAGGAGTGGGAGGTGGCCGCCTCAGAAGACGGGGCACCGCGAAGCGAAAAACCGCACCCTGAAAATTCACAGGGTGCGGCACCCGGCAAGGGTCCCTCGACTGCGCGGCGCGACGCGCCAAAACCCGGCGCGAAGGAAAGATTGGGCCGCTTCGCTCGGGATTACAGAAGCGTGGGAAGAGGATAGGGAGGAAGAGAAGAGCGGCCGCTGCAAATTCCAGGTTGCTACAAAATCGCGGGGCCGGGGCGAGCGCCGCCGGCTGGCCACAGACTAGGAGGGAGGATTTCGCTCCTTACTGGGGTTCGGGTTCTTCGATGAGGGATTCCTGGCGGACGACGACGACGATGCCGGAGGGAGTGACGTGGAAGCGGCGCTTGTCGGCTTCGAGGTCGTAGCCGATTTCGGTGTGCTCGGGCAGGCTGACGTGGCGATCGATAATGGCGCGGCAGACGCGCGAGTGGCGCCCGATATTGACGTGGTTATAGATGATGGAAGCGGTGACTTCGCAATAGCTGTTGACGCGGACATCGTAGCCGAGCAGCGAGTTTTGCACGCGGCCGCCGGAGAGGATGGAGCCGTGGCCGACGATGGAATCCAGGGCGATACCCATGCGGTCGGCATCGGCGAAGACAAATTTTGCGGGGGGATACTGCTGCTGCCAGGTGCGGAGGGGCCAGGCCTTGTCGTAGAGGTTGAAGACGGGAGAGACGCTGACGAGATCCATGTTGGCTTCGTAATAGGCGTCAATCGTGCCGACGTCGCGCCAGTAGAGGGATTCCTTGGAGTTTTCATCCACGAAGTTATAGGCGAAGACGCGATGCTTGGAGATGATGCGGGGGATGATGTTTTTGCCGAAATCGTGGGCGGACTTGGGGTCCTCAGAATCAGCGAGAAGGGTGGGGATGAGGAGCTGGGTATTGAAGATGTAGACGCCCATGGAGGCGTTGCAGTGCGTAGATTTGTGGGGCGAGGTTTTTGGCAGGTGGGGCTTTTCCTCGAAGCCGACGATGCGCCAGTCCTTATCGGTCTCGATGACGCCAAACTGGCGGGCGGCTTCGGCGACGGGGACTTCGATGGTGGCGACGGAGACTTCGGCACCGGAATCGATGTGCTGCTGGAGCATTTTGGCGTAGTCCATCTTGTAGATGTGGTCGCCGGAGAGGATGAAGGTGTACTTGGAGCGTTCGCTGCCGATGGAATAGATGTTCTGGTAGACGGCATCGGCGGTGCCCTGGTACCACTGCTGGGAGACGCGCATCTGGGGAGGAAGAACTTCGATGAATTCACCGAGCCCCATGAGGCCGGACCAGCCGGCGCGGACATGGCGGGAAAGGCTTAGAGCCTTGTATTGAGTGAGGACAAAGACGCGATGAAGGCCGGAATTGATGCAATTGGAGAGGGTGATGTCAATGATGCGGTAGAGGGCGCCGAAGGGAACGGCGGGTTTGGCGCGATCGCGGGTGAGGGGCCAAAGGCGCTCTCCTTGTCCTCCGGCCAGAAGCACACCGATGGCATCGCGCATATCGGGCATGGGGTCGCTCCCGAGACAGGATTTTCTTGCGGCTCCTCAGTGTAACAGCAGAGTGAAGGAGAACGCAGGGAGAAAGAGTAGTTACAAGGAGGGTAAGAGTAACTCAGAAGGTAAGGCGAAGGGGAAAAAGCGGGGTTGGGAGAAAGATTACTTGACTTCGGAGGGCAGAATTGACTACAAGATGCCAACGACCTCATGTGATAATAAAACCAGGGACAGTGCGAGACACAAGCGGCACTGCATGTGGACAATCCGAACCGGAATTGGGGTGAAGTACATTGGCAGAAGTAGTCATTCAGGAGAATGAATCCTTGGAGAATGCCCTGCGGCGTTTCAAGCGCAAGGTGCAACAGGAAGACATCATCAAGGAGATCAAGAAGCACAGTTTCTACATGAAACCCGGCGAAAAGCGCCGGGCGAAAGAAGCGCTTTCGCGGAAGCGACTGCGCAAGAAGCAGCGTCGCGAGCAGGATTAAGCCCTGAGCGAGACGCGTCTTGGCGCCGCACTTCCGGGATCAGGCCCCTATCAGGCAGAGCAAGTTGGGTATTAGTTGCTATTCTACGCCCGCAGGCCCTTGGGATCCGTGCCCGGCGTCCCCGGTTACAGGTCTACGAAAGCGCAAAGGCCAGTGGTGCGAGAGCCCGGCCCCCCGCCCGATATGGGTCCAGGGGGAGCGGGTCATGGAATTCCACGATAAGGTGCTGAAGTGCTCGGAGTGCGGCGCCGAGTTCGTTTTTACGAGCGGCGAACAGATGTTTTTCGCCGACAAGGGATTCAAAAACGAACCGAAGCGCTGTAAAGGGTGCAAGGCGAAACGGGCGGAAACGGGCGGAGGCGGGGGCGGAGCACCGCGAGCCGAAACCAAAACCACGTGTTCGCAATGCGGGAAAGAAACGACAGTTCCCTTTCGGCCGACGCAGGGGCGACCGGTGTTTTGCCGGGAATGCTTCCAGGCGAGAAGGTCGATGGGAGCAGCGTAGAAGCAGAAGCTAGAAATTAGAAAATAGGAATTGGCAGTGGGCCGCCGTGAAGAAGCGGGGGCCGTTGGCGTTGAGTTCCAGAGGGAACGTGGGAGCGGCATTCGACGCAGAACGGCACTCGGTTTTTTGCAGGCGGCTTTTCCATTGATCGTGGGAATCTGCGCGCAGGCTAACCGGCCGCGCGTTTTGCTTTCTTGGGCTCGACGCGGAAGGCGGGGATTTGTCCGCCGCCGCTGGTGACATTGGCGAGACTGCTGGCGCTGAGGCGGGTGAGGAAGCCGGCAAGCTCGCCGCGGAAGAGATAGGGGGCAAGATCCACGAGCATGTCGCGGAATTCCACTTTGCCATTGGAGCCGATATAGGGGAATTCGCCGCGCCGCATAGCGATTTTTTCCTGGACGATCCAGGAACCCTGGCCGACTTTGGGCAAAGCAACCTGGATGGCTTGTTCCCAGGCCCGGGCTTCGGTTTCCCAGCCGAGGGTGACGCCGGTACCTCCGTATTCGTCGCTGGGCTTGAGGACAAGATCGTGCTGGTTTTTCCGAATGTAATCGAGGAGAGCAATCGGCTGACCTTGATAATCGGTTTTGACGTCGGCGACGACGCGCGTCCAGGGAACGTGGCGGCGGATGACGTCGAGTTCGCCGGAGGAGAAGAGCCTGGCGTTCCGGGCGTCGGTGAGGACGGCGAAGAAGGCCTTAACGTGGGGGATTTTGCAGCGGAAGTTGTTAGCGACGCAGACGGCTTGCGCCTCGTAGGCTTTTAGCAGTGGCTCGCATTCCCTGGGGCGGGCGATGATGTCGTTGATGAGGACGCGGCGATAGACCAGATCGATTTTCTTGCCTTTGGCGGTGAGTTTCTTGCCGTCCCAATCGAGTTCGCGGGGATCAGCGAGGACGACAGGGACGCGGAGAGCCTCGAATCGCTGCTTCAGAATCTGGAACTCGCTCCAGGTGGGAACTTCTTTCCAATCGGTGATGAGCATTTGCGGGCGAGCTGTCGAGCCGCCCCAATCGAAGAAAGTTTGAATCAAGGCATCCAGGAGCTTGGCGCTTAGCGGATAGGAGTGGACTTCAAAGCGTCGTGCAAACTGCTTCATTACCGGCAATTCGCGGAACATTCCGGCGAGGGACTCGGTGTATCCAGCGCCAGCGGGCGATTCGCCGTTGTACTCGGTGAACTTGAGAGATTCGGGGAGCAAAAAGGCGTCCACGCGCGAGGCGGTGCTGGCGGGTCCGCGCCCGGCGGGCAAGCGGACGAGGCGCTCTTCCTCCGGGCGGAGATGAAATTGCGCGAGGAGAGATTTGTCTTCAAGAGCGAGAGAGGCGAGGCGTTCGGCAAGCTGGGCGAGAGTTTCGGTTGCGCGGCGGACGCGATCTTCGTCAGCCGTGGAAAGAAAATAAGGGCGGAGAAAAGGACAATGGACGCGCTTGCCGAAGACCAACTTCGCCACACGGAGGCGTTTCAGGAAGTCCTTCGGGAAATCCGGGGATTCCTGCAGGGCCGGGCCGAGAAGTTCATTCCAGCTTTCGACCGCGTCGGGGCCGGGAGTGGGCTTCGCTGCCATGGTGGTCAGCGGGCCGCGCTTGACGGGGCCGCAAGAGATGCTTGAGCAGCGCGCGGCGCCGCGGTGAAGCCGGCGGCGGCACCCAGGCCCAGCATCTCTTCCCATCGGGGCCAGGTGTTCGAGACGTTGCCGTGAAGCGCGCGGTCGATTACCAAGCGGGACATTTTTTCGAGGACGTGCTCGAAATAAAATTCGGTGATGCGGTCGCGTTCGAAGTCCGGAGCGGGATTGAGGAAATCGATGGCGTAGGGGACGTCGTCCTTGACGGCAAATTCGATGGTGTTCATTTCGTAGCCCAAGGCGAGGTTGATGGTCTGCGCGTCCTTCACGACCCGGGCACCAACTTCTTTGGAGAGGTAACTGTGCTCGACATTGTACTTGCGTTCCTTGGGATCGTAGGCGACGGGGAGAATGTCGGTTTTACCGAAGGTGAAGCAACGGACGTACTGGGTGAAATCAATGAACTCCTGGAGGGTCATGCAATAGGGTGAGGTCTTGTCGTAGGCCTCGAGAAGGTCTTCCTTATTATTTACCTTGTAGACGTGCTTCCAGCCGCCGCCGGAAAAAGGCTTGAGGATGGCGGGACGGCCAACGTAGTCGAGCAAACCATTCCAATCGACGGGATATTTCAGGTTGCGGAGAGATTCGGCATTGATGTCGACGTCGGGGGGATAGCCTTTCTGCGGAAGCAGGACGGTTTTCGGAATGGCGACGCCGAGTTTGGCCATGACGGAATAGTTGAAGAATTTATCGTCGGCGGTCCACCAGAAGGGATTGTTGATGACGTAGGTTCCCTGAAGGACAGCGTGCTTGAGGTAGCCGCGGTAATACTCGACTTCATGGGAAAGGCGGTCGACGATGACCTGGTATTCGGGAGGTTCGCCCATTCTGGTGCCGCCGAGTTTGACGAGTTCCGCGGTGACGCCGTCTTTCTTGCCGATTTCGTTGACACGAGCGATGAATGCCGGAGGAAAACTGAACTCTCGCCCGCAAATCAGTCCAACCTTGGTCATTTTTTCTCCTCGATCTGGAGTTGGAACGTGTTGTTAGTTGATGGAGCCGGCGGAACTCGACCGGGTATCCATCACGCTGGCGCGAGTTTCGCCGACCAGATGGCGCACGACATCCTTGAGGTTTCCAGTCTGCTGGTAGACGCGGAGCTGGCGTTCGGCGCTGGTGCCCTCATTCAGGATGGTGTGGATGTAATCCACGGCCCCGCGGCTGCCCAAGTCGTCGACGACATCGTCAACCAATTCCAGGAGTTCGTACATCAGCTCGTGCATGGGGACTTCCTCTTCGCGGCCGAAATCGATGAGCTTGCCTTCGATGCCGTAACGGGCGGCGCGCCATTTGTTTTCCTCGATGAGGGCGCGGCGATAAATGCGCCAGCTCTGGTTGCGCGTGTACAGCTGGTGGAGCTTCACGATGATGGCTTGCGTGAGAGCGGCGATGGCGACGGCTTCCTCGACTTTTGTGGTGGTGTCGAACAAGCGGAATTCGAGGGTGCCGTACGCCGGATGAGGACGGACATCCCACCAGATTTTTTTGCCGTTATCAATGCAATTAAGCTTGACGAGAAGATTGATGAAATTTTCGTAGGCGCTCCAGGACTCGAAGACTTCGGGAATGCCGGTGCGGGGGAACCTGCGGAAGACCGTGGTGCGGAAGGATTTCAAGCCGGTGTTGCGTCCCATCCAGAACGGAGAGCTGGTAGAAAGGGCGAGGAGGTGCGGGAGGAAGTAGCGGACCATGTTCATCATGTCGATGGTGGTCTGCTTATCGGGCATGGCGATGTGAATGTGCATGCCGAAAATGAGGAGAGAGCGGGCGAGCTGGCCCATTTCTTCGACGATGTGCTGATAGCGTTCACCGGGCGAAATGACCTGATCGATCCAGCTGGAAAAGGGGTGGGTGCCGGCGGCGGCAACCTGGAGGCCGGTGCTTTCGGCGGCCATAACGAGCTCGCTGCGGGTGCGGTGCATTTCGAGGCGGAGTTCGCTGACGCTTTCGCAGATTTTGGTGCCGGTTTCGACAATGGATTGGTGCATTTCCTGCTTTACGAGGTCGCCGACGCCGCGGGCGGCGGCGGAACTGAGGAGCTGGACAACGTGCGAGCGGAGCTCCAGCGTTTCGGGATCAATGATTTGGAATTCCTCTTCGACACCGATCGTAAAGCGGTGAGCCATGGCGGCCCTCCGGGCTGCGAGGTCTCTACTGGGGACTTCGAGAGCACCCATCATACTCCTACCTAGTTGAAAATCACATAAAGCCGAGACGATGGAAAAGCTGGAAATTAGGGCCCTTGCTGGGCGAATGACGGAAGTACGGATAGGGGTGAGATTCAGGGAATGGGGAGTTTGGAGTGTAGCTTTTTGACTTGAGTGGCTACTCATTTGTTGTGCGGAAGATTTGAGGATGGCGGAATGAACGGCGAGGTGGAGACGACGTTTCTGGCGAGACTGAACGAGAACCTGGGGATTGCACACCAGGTTTGCCGGACTTATTTCCATCGCGACGCCGCGCAACGAGAAGAGTTATTCCAGGAGATCCTGTACCAGCTATGGAAGTCGTATCCGCAATTCAAGGGAGAATCGAAGTTTTCCACGTGGATGTACAAGGTATCGCTGAACACGGCAATCACGCACATCCGGCGGAGCCGGCGGACAAAGCAAGGGGCGGAACTGGCGGAGGCGGCGGAAACCGCATCCGGGGCGCCGCACCCGAGCGAAGAGATCAGCAAGGCGGAGAAAGTGCAGCGGCTGCACGAAGCGATAGCGGGGTTATCGGACGTGGACAAGGCGATCATCCTGCTGCACCTGGAGGAGCAGAGTTACGAGGAGATTTCGTCGATCACAGGGCTGAGCCGCACGAACGTGAGCGTTCGCCTGGTGCGAATCAAGCGGGCGCTGAAAGAGCGTTTGCAAGGAATGGCGTAGAAGAAAGGAAGAACCATGGCCACGAACAACCATGTTTTGGAAAGCGTATGGAAGGATGCGAAAGAGCAGGGGGCGGGAAGCGCGCCGCTAGCGGGGAAGGAGTTGAAGACGATTGTGGCGGTGCGGACGAGGAAGGAGTACGGGACTGCGGGGAAGTACGTGTGGGCAATGATCGTTTACCAGACAATTTTGTATTGGTTTCTGGCGCGCACGGCAGAGACGCATTGGACGGACAAGCAGACGGTGTTGCTGTGCCTGGCAGGGGCGGCGCTTTACAGCCCGCTGACGGTGGCGCTAATTCGGAGAGTGAAGGCGTTGTTTGGCGGCGGGAGGAAAGCGGCGAGTCCGGCGGCACCTGATTTGTTGCAGAAGGTGGAGGAGGATTATACGCGGCTGGCGGAGTTCTTCCGGTTCAAGAAGCAGATGGACTGGGTGGGCGTGCCGGTGAGCAGCGCGATCATCGTGATGCTGACGTTTACCTGGTTTGTGCAGGGAGGCGTGGAGGCGAATCCGGCAGCGGGCATAGTGGTGTTCGCGGCGTGGGTAGGAGTTTCTCTAATCGCGACCCGGGCGGAGAATCGGAAGCGGTTCATTGCGCCATTGCGGCGGCTGGAGGAATTGCTGGCGGAATTGCGGGATTCCGGGGCGATGCAGCGAGAGATGTGAGCGCTATTCGAGGAGCGAAGTGAAGCCCGAGACGGAAAGTGAGATCGCGGCTGTTGTTCGCGCGATTGGTTGGGCCCATCGAATCCGAACACAAAGAACAAAGTCCCTATTCGTTCACTTCGATTTCATCTTTCGTTGACAGCCGGGGAGGGGTGACCTAGACTCACGGCTCATCGGTTGGCGTTTTTCAATTCTCATTGAGTTATCGAAGCGAGGCAACGGCATGATTCGGATTTCCTGGGGCAAAGTGTTTCTGCGGTGCGGGATTGGGCTAAGCCTGACGGGAGGCATGTGTGGTTTGCAAGCGCGGGCGCAAAAACCTTTGGAACCGGAAGCGAAGCCCGGAGAGGTTTCGAACATCGCGGTGGTGGAGGTGACGCCGGATCATGCAACGGCGACGGTGGGCGCGAAGATGGCGTTCAAGGCCGTGGCGAAGGATGCGGCGGGAAACACGCTGCCGGATGCGGTGAAATACTGGTTTGCAGCACCTTTCGACGTGGCCGGGGCGGACCAGAGCGGGGAAATCTCGTTTTTCCAACCGGGCGAAGTGACGATCGGCGCGCTGATCGGGAGCAAGATCGGGTACGCGCACGTGACGGTGGAGAAACCGCACATCGTGCGGATCGACATCGCGCCGGTGACCGCGCCGCTTCCCACAGGAGGTAGCGAGCGACTGACGGCGACGCCGAGAAATCCGAACGGGGACCCGCGGACGGACATCGCGCTGAAATGGACGTCACTGGACCCGAAGGTGGCAGCGGTGGACGGGGCGGGCCTGGCGCAGGCGCTGAAGCCCGGCAAGGCGCGCATCCAGGCCGAGGGCGACGGGAAAACGGGCGAGATCACGCTGGAAATAACTAAGGATACGGTTTCGAAGCTGGCGGTGAGCCCGGAGACGGTTTCCACGAAGACAGGAACGGTGGTGCATTTCGCGGCCACGGACAAGGGCGGGGCGGCGTTGCCCTACCAGGTGGCGTGGTCGGTGCAGGGGAACGGGGCGCAGATTTATCCCGACGGGGCATTCGTGGCGGATGCGCCGGGGACCTACACGGTGCTGGCAACGGTGGGCGGGAAAACGGCAGCGGCGAGCGTGGTAGCCGCTCCGCGCGACATCGCCCGGGAAGTGGAACGCGTGGGATTCGCGATGCCGCCGGAAGAACAGTTTGCGGAAGAATGGATCTGGGACCACTACGCGTATCTTTCCTCGATCAGCGACAAGCTCTACATCTACGACATATCCGATCCGGCGCATCCCGTGGCGGCCGATCCGCTGAAGGTGGATGCACGGCTGATCAACGACGTGAGCGTGACCGCGGACGGGAAGATCGGGGTGCTGACGCGGGAAGGTGCTTCGAGCCGGAAGAACGGGATCGTCTTCTTCGACACATCGGACCCGATGCATCCGAAAGTGATTTCGGAATACACGGCGACCGTGACGGGAGGCGTACACAGCGCGTATCTGAATTCGCATTACGCGTACATCACGGATGACGCGACGGGGTCGATGCGGGTGATCGATTTTGCGGACGTGAAGAACCCAAAGGAGGTGGCGCGCTGGGAAGTGGAGAGTTCGGGGCAGATGCAGATTGCGCTGCCGGAGGGAGAAGGAGTTTCAACGGCGGGTCGCTACCTGCACGACCTGCAGGTGATCGACGGGCTGGCGTACCTGGCTTACTGGCGCGACGGCCTAGTGATCCTGGACGTGGGCAACGGGATCAAGGGAGGAAGCCCGGAGCACCCGAAACTGGTGTCGAACTATCGGTTTAACTACGACGAGATGTACGGGGCGGGGTGGCTGGCAGGCGCGCACGCGGTGTACCACTACAAGAATTACGTTTTCGTGGGCGATGAAGTGTTTCCGGGGATATTCAGCTTGGCGTCGCGGGAACGGATTCCGGTGCGCGGCATCGTCCACGTGGTGGATGTTTCGGACCTGCAGCATCCGAACGAAGTGGCGACGTACAGCGTGCCGGAAGCGGGGGCGCACAACATCTGGGTGTTCGACGATGTTTTGTACATGGGGTATTACAACGGCGGGGCGCGCGTGCTGGACGTCTCCGGCGAGTTGCGCGGCGAACTTTACGATCAGGGGCGCGAGATTGCGCACATCTGGTCCGGGGATGCGAAAGGCTACCGCCCGAATTTGCCGTTTGCGTGGGGCGCGTATCCGCACGGCGGTATGATTTACGTGAATGACGTGCACACGGGGCTGCGTATCTACCGGTTGGGGAAGCACCGGCCGTATAGCAGTACGACGGCGCCGGCGCTGTAGGGCATCGGTCGTGGAGTAAATTCGTCAGGGGCTGAAGCCCCTCATGCCGGTGGCGATTCATGTCGGAGCTGAAGCTCCGACCCCCAGTCCTCCATTGAATGCGGACAATCTTCCGGGGCGCGCGGCGGAGAAACCGGAATTATTGTTCCTTCCAGTAATCGATGCCGGCGGCCTGCGGAGGAGTGTCGACCTCCGCCACAACTTGCATGGCATCGAGATCTACAACTTCAACGGTGCCGGGTTCTTCGCCGACGCCTTCCACGGTGAAAAAAGCGTAGCGGTTATCGGGAGAGACGGCGACGCCATGGACGACCTTGCGCTTGGTTTTGAGGCGGGCGAGTTCCTTGCCGTCTTCGGTGCGGAAGATCGAAACGGAAGCGTCTTTTTTGTTGGTGGCGAGGAGCAGACGACCATCGGAGGTGACGCCGAGGTTGTAAACGCCATTGCCGGCAGGGATGCGGCGGACGAGCTTCCAGTCCTTCGCGTCCACTTCGACGATTTCGTTGGACTTGTTGCAGGCGACATAGACGCGGGTGGAATCACTGGAGGGCTGCGCCCATGTGGGGACGCAGGTGATGCCGGTCATGGGGGCGTGGGAGGGCATGCCCTCGTGAGATTCAGCCAATTCGGGCGGGAGACCGGTGTAGCCCTGCTCTTTTCCAGCGGTGACGCGGAAGGTGCGGGAGACTTTCATGCGCTGGGCGTCAATTTCGACGAGGAGATCGCTCATCATGCATGCGGAATACTGGTGGAGGCCGTCGTGGGCAACGCGCGAACCGTGCGGCATGACGCAGGTGGGAACGCGGGCCACTTCAAGCATCTGGTTGGTGTCCACCACCGAAACGCTGCTGGGAACCGGATCGCCGTGGAGATTGAAATTGACGGCAAAGAGGAAATTGCCGTCGGGAGTGACGTCGGCGGTGGCGGGAAAATAGCCGAGCGTGACCTGCTTGAGTACCTGATCGGAGTCGGAGTCGTATTTGAGAGCGGTGCCATACGGACGGCCGTGGCCGATGGTGACGAAGAAATTCATTTTGTCGGGGGAGAAGGCGATGCCGTGCGGGCCACTGATGTCGCTTTTGAGGATGCGGGTGTCCGTGGCTTTTTCAAGGACGGCGCCATCGGGTCCGAAGCGCACGGTGGCGATTTTGTCCGCGGATTCGCAGACCAATTTCACCCAATATTCTTTCGTGGGCTTATCGCCGCAATATCCGGACGTTGCCGCCAGAAGCACCACGGCACTTGCCGCAAACCGAACCAGTCGCCGAGTCATGAGAGATTCTCCCGGCGCACATTCTACTTCGACCGAAGTGGGGTGACTACCCAGAGATGGAGGGAGGCGGCGCGCTGACGGGCGCTGGGTCGAGGCGGCTGTGCTACACTCTCGACACTTTGGAGGGTGCTATGTCCACTCCAACCGCAAAGCCCGTGCGATCCTGGCTGATTGGCACGTCGGCGACCTGCGATATCAAGCTGACGCAGCCGACGGTTTCCGGGCAGCATTGCCGGCTGACAGAAACCTCGGACGGATTCCTGCTGGAAGACCTCGGATCACGCAACGGGACGTACGTCGAAAACCACAAGCTGGAGCCGCGAACTCCGCTGAAGATAGCGGCGTTGCAGACCGTGCTGCTGGCGGACAACGTTCCGATGCCATGGCCAGAGGAGATCCGGGCGAGTGTGACGGAGACAGCGGCAAGGACGATCCAGCTCGGGCGGTCGCCGGAGTGCGACGTCTGCCTGGACTATCCGATGATCTCGGCGCGACACGCGCGGATCGTGGAGGAGAACGGCAGTTACATTATCGAGGACCTGAATTCGCGGAACGGGACGGCGCTGAACCGGATCAACAACCGGATCCAGCGTGCTCCGCTGCATCGGACAGACGAGATTTTCCTGGGATCGTACAAAGTTTCGGCGGCTTGGGTCCTGGATAAGCGAAAGGCCGTGGTGGGAGAGGCGGCTTTCGCGACGGTTCTGTTTCAAAGCAAGTCGATGACGATTGGGCGCGACCCCGGCTGCGAACTGCCGGTGGCGCATCCAACGATATCGTGGCACCACAGCCGATTGACGCGGACACCTGCGGGCACGTTTATTGAGGACCTGGGATCGCTGAACGGAACTTTCCTGAATGGAAATGCGCTGAGCGGGAAGACCCAGGTGCAGCCCGGACAGGAGATCGGCATCGGGAGCGTCCGATTCCAGGTGCTGCCGGACGGGAACCTGGCGCGGCGGGACTACGCGGGGAACGTGAGCATCGAAGCGCGCGAGGTGACGGTGCTGGCGCCGGACGGGCGTCCACTTCTGGAGCCGGTGTCACTGGTAGCGTACCCGTCGGAACTGATCGCGATGATGGGACCGGCAGGGGCGGGCAAGACTACGCTGTTGAAAGCGATGAACGGGTACTCGCGGCCAGCGTCGGGCCAAGTGCTTTTCAACGGGCTGAATCTTTACCGGCACTACGACCGTTTTTGCCAGCAACTGGCGTACGTGCCGCAGGACGACATCGTGCATCCGCAATTGACGGTGCGGGAGGCGCTTTATTTTTCGGCGCGGCTGCGGACGGACCTGAGCGACGACGAAATTGAGACGCGTATCGACAAGCTGCTGCGCGATCTGAATCTTTCGGACAAGAAAGATACGATCATCGGGTCGCCGGAGAACAAGGTGCTGAGCGGCGGACAGCGAAAGCGCGTGAACATCGCGATGGAGCTGATTACCGATACGCCGGTGCTTTTCCTGGACGAGCCGACTTCGGGATTGTCTTCTTACGATGCCGAGGGAGTGATCCACCTGCTGAAACAGCTATCGCGCGAGGGAAAGACGATCATCGCGACGATCCACCAGCCGAGCCTGCAGGTGTTTCGCGAGTTCGACAATCTGATCATGCTGGCGAGAGACACCGGAGGATGCGGGACACTGGCGTTTTTCGGGCCGGCGTATCCGGACTCGATCGAATTCCTGCACCCGAGAGCGCAGGACGAAACGCAGCCGAATCCGACGCGCGAGGCGGGGCCGGAATTGCTGCTGACGGGACTGGCGAAGAGCAAGGCGGGAGAGTGGTCGCAGAAGTTCCGGGAGTCGCGCTACCGGAAGGAGTTCGTGGACGATCGCGCGGGGAAATCGGGCTCGACGATCCAGACGCCGGTGAAGGCGGGGGCGCGGCGGATCAATTTCACGCAGTGGATGACGCTTCTGCGACGCAACGCGATTGTAAAGGTTCGCAACCGGGCGCAGATGACTATACTGGGGTTGCAATCGCCGTTGATCGCGGCGCTGATCGTGCTGGTGTACGGGAAAGTGGCCGCGACGGCGGGGACCTTTCAGCAATTTCAGGAGATGAGCGCCAACATCATCGGGATCCACATATTGATGGTGGTGGCGGCGATCTGGTTTGGGTGCAACAACGCGACGCGGGACATCGTGGGCGAATGGACGATCTTTTATCGCGAGCGGATGGTGAACCTGAAGCTGCCGTCGTATGTATTCTCGAAATTCATATTGCTGCTGATGCTTTCGGTGGCGCAGTGCGCGGTGATGCTGGGGATCGTTTATTTTTTGTCGGATTTGAAAGCGGATTTCTGGCGGATCGGGCTGGTGCTGGTGCTGGCCTCGGCGGTGGGGACTTCGCTGGGGCTGGCCATTTCCGCGCGGTCGTCGAGCACAGAGAGCGCGATTGCGCTGCTGCCGATCGTGCTGCTGCCGGTGATTGTGCTGGGGGGCGGGTTGAAGCAGATCTACCGGATGCCGACGGCGATGCAGTGGGTGAGCACGGTGATCCCTTCGCGGTGGGCGTTCGAATACAACATTGTGAATGAAGCGGAACACCGGAATTCCTGCGTGGAAGTGCCGGGGCCTTGCGAGCCGCTGGGAAGCGTGGCGCCCCGCGGAGCGAATCACGGCGGGGCGGGAGCGCGCGAGTATGCACCGATGAATCGCGGGGCGGCGGCTCCATCGAGCACGGGCGCGCAGCATGCGACGCAGGGGCAACTTTTTTCGGTGGACGCAGCGGATTTTCAGGTGCCGATGACGGTGAAGGATGGGCAACGGGTGAAGCCGAATCCGGCGGAAACGCGCCGGCTGGATTTCGGAAAGACGCTGAGCGTGCTGGGCAGCATGCTGGTGGCACTGATTGCCAGCGTGTTTATTTTTCTGCGCTTTCGGGTTCCTCACTAGGCTGACCCGAGTGGGGAGGGGCGTCCCCAATTTGGCGCTCGACACGGCGCAGAACTTCCTGCCAGAGTTTTATCATGAAGATCACACCATTCCGGATTGAAGAGTACATGGCGAGGCATGAATTCGCCGCGAAATACCTGCTGTCGTCCTCCGACGCCGAATCGGCGACGATCGCGGACCTTCTGTCGCTGGAAGCGGGCGCCCACGATGCGTTTCTGAAGCACTGGTGCGGGTATACGGAGTCGCCGGGGGCGCCGTGGCTGCGGGAAGCGCTAGCTCCCATCTACACGTCAATCAATAAGGAGCAGCTCATTGTGGTTTCGGCCGCGCAAGAGGCGATTTTTCTCTTCTACCACACGCTGCTAACGGCGGAGGACCACGCGATTGTGGAAACGCCATGTTACGAGAGCGCGCTGACGATCCCGAAGAGCACCGGCGCGGCAGTGAGCGAATGGCGACGGAGGCCAGAGAACGGCTGGGCGCACAATTTAGATGTCCTCGAATCGCTTATCCAGCCGAACACGCGCGCGATTTATATCAACACGCCGCACAATCCGACGGGGTTGCTGATGCAGCATGAAGTATTTCGCGGTGTGATGGAACTGGCCGGACGTAAGGGGATTTATGTTTTCTGCGACGAAGTGTATCGGGAGTTAGAACACGATCCGGGGGACCGACTTCCGGCGGGGTGCGACGTGTACGAGCGGGCGCTGAGTCTCGGATCAGTGAGCAAGACGTATGGCCTGCCGGGGCTACGGCTGGCCTGGCTGGCTTCGCAGGACACGGAATTTTTGCAGAGAATTATTTCGCTGAAACATTACACGACGATTTGCGCCAGCGCGCCGAGTGAATTCCTGACCGCGCTGGCGTTCCGGCATCGCCAGACGTTTATTGAACGCAACCTGCAGATTGTGCGGCAGAACCTGCCGCTGCTTTCGGCGTTTATTAGGCGGCGAACGGACCTATTCGAGTGGACGCCGCCAAATGCAGCGACTATCGGTTTTGCGCGATTCAAACCCGAGAAGGATGTCCTGGAGTTTTGCGAGACGCTGGTGCGCGCGGCAGGCGTTCTCCTGCTGCCCGGCACAGTTTACGACGAGCCACGGCACGTGCGGTTTGGATTCGGGCGAAAAAATATGCCCGAGGCGCTGGCACAATTGGAGAATTATCTTGGCACGGATAGGAACGTGGCCGGGCTGGGATATAGATAAGCCTGGGCGTGGCGCCTGCCAGATTTTCTGACGCCCCTCCAGGGCTCCAGGCGTTTTTGACTTGGTTCTCAGTGCTGACGTATTGGGCTAGATCGTGTCGCGCCTCCGGCGCTGGTGGGGTGCAGGGGTCGAGAGGGTCCCCCGCGGGAGCAGCGAGGTTTCTCAGGAGTATTTCGCGAGCCTTTCCTCAAGCGTTAAAACCCTTTCCTAGCCAGTTGGTGAGGTCGGAGCTGAAGTTCCGATCCCCGCTTACCATTAGATTCGTTTTGCTAGAGGTTGCGGCGCCAGAAATCGAGTTTTACTTTTTCGCGGTGGATGAGCGCCGGCGTATCGACGAAGCCGTGCTTGCGCATAGGATAGACCATGAGCTCGAAGAGCGTGCCGTCCTTGATGAGCTCGTTCATGAAGGCAAGTTCGCTTTGCGGGTGGACGTTGTCGTCGTAGGTGCCGAACATGAGCATGAGGTGGCCACTGAGATCGCCCGCGCGCTTGACGAGAGAAGTGCTGTCGTAGAGTGCGGGATGGTCCGCCGGGAGCTTGAGCAGGGATTCGGTCCATTTGGAATCGTAGTAGCGCCAGTCGGTAACCGGAGCACCGGCGATTCCCGCCTTGAATTCCTTGGACTTGGTCATGAGATTCAAGGTCATCATGCCGCCGCCGCTCCAGCCCCAAACACCGAAGCGGTGGCCGTCCGCCCAGGGCTGGGACTTCAGCCATTGGACGCCGTCGAGGAGGTCGCGCGTTTCACCGACTCCGGGGGCCTGGCCAATGGTGTCTTCATACTTCTTGCTGATGGCGGTGGCGGCGCGATTGTCCATGCTGACGGCAACGAAGCCAGAATCCGCGAGCAGCTGATTTTCGAGCGTGGCGAATTGCCAGGAGTCACTGACAGTGGGAGCAGAAGGACCTCCGTAAATGTAGAGGACCACGGGATATTTGCGCGACGGATCGAAATTCCTGGGCTTGAGGATCTGCGCCGGCATGGGAAAGCCATCGGAAGCGGGGATGGTGAGAAGTTCGGGATAACCCATGCCGGGGGGAAGAAGCTCAGGGCGAGGTTCGGCGAGCGCGAGCTTGAGCTTGCCGTCAGAAGAATGGAGCTTGAGCGATGGCATCGTGCGGATGTTGGAGTAGCGATCGAAGTAGAATTTCGCGCTTGGAGACATGTAGATGCTGTGGGTGCCGGGTTCGGCGGTAACTTTCTGGAGGCCGGAGCCATCGGGCTTGACGCGATAGAGCTGGCGCTCGATGGAGGAATCCTTGAGCGCGGTGAAATAGATCCAGTCGTCGAAGCCGACGACGGCCTTGCGAACCCAGAAAGCAATGCCGCCGGCGGAGGCGATGGCCCAATTGCCGGAGGTGACGGCGTTTTCGAGGGTGCCGTCCATGCGATAGCGATAGAGATGCATGTAGCCGGTGCGCTCGGAAGCCCACAGGAAGTGCTGCCCGTCCTTCAAGAAGTAAAGATCGTCGCTGACGTTGACCCAGTAGGGATCGGTTTCGGTGAGGATGCGCCTGGAGGTGCCGGAGCTGGCGTCGGCGAAGTAGAGGCCGAGGTTGGTTTGCGGGCGGTCGAGAGTCTGAAAGCTGACGCGTGTGGAATCGGGAAGCCATTTGATACCGAAAAGCCATTCGTAAGGCTTGCCGGTGACGGCGATCCAACGCGTGGAGGCGGGGCTGGAGGCGACGCCGACGACGCCGAGGCGAACGCGAGGATTCTGGTCGCCCGGCTTGGGATAGACCTGATGAATAATACGCGGGTGGACGGGAGCGAAATCCACGAAGGTGCTGACGGGGACGTTGGTGACATCGGTCAGGAGATAGGCGATGGAGCGGGAGTCGGGAGACCACCAATAGGCAGTGTCGTGGCGACCCATGATTTCTTCCCAATAGACCCAGGTGAGCGTGGCGTTGAGCGTAGTGGCGGAACCGTCGGAAGTGAGGCGGGATTCGGCTTTGTGGGCGATGTCGTAGATGTAGAGGTCGTTGTCTCGGACGAAGGAGATAAGCTGGCCGTCGGGCGAGAATTCGGCGTCGGCCTCCTCGACGGAGGATTGCGTGACGCGGGTGAAAGTGGCGGTAGGAAGATCGAGGAGGAAGATGTCGCCTTCGAATTCATAGAGAGCAAGCTTGCCTGAGGAGTCGAATGCGACGGGCCAGGGCAGCGCGGAGTCGACAGCGGCACCGGGAGCAAGAGAACGAAGCGATGCGACCGCGGCGGACATATTGAGCATCGAAGTGCTTTTACCGGTAACGGGGTATAGGTGCTCAAACGTACGCTGGGATTCGGGCTGGCGAATGTCGTACAGGATGGCTGTGTTGTCCGGGAGCCAGAGCGTGCGGGGCACATCGGCGACATGGGAGCCCGCGCCGAAGAGCCATTCGGGGGTGACGCGGGAAGAATCGGACTGCGCGGTGAGCGGATTTGCTGCAAGTAGGGAGAAAAGGATCAAAAAGGACAGCCAAGAAATGCGCGGACGGTTCATTGGGCCTCCAAGACGTTGAAATTCTACGACGGAATCAGACGGAATGAGAATCGGGAGGTCGCGGGATACCTGCCAGTTTTTCCAATAGATAGGGCACCAGGAAAGCACGGAGAGAGGAATACCGGCGGGCATGGCTGGATTGGGAAGAGGTGGCTACTCTGCGGAGAAGAACGCCCGGGCTTGTTGGCGGCGGATAAAAATTAGGTAAAATGAAAGAATGTTCTTTGGAGCAGCTCCCGCGGAGTTGATGGCCGGCGCGAAAAACGCAGTGAATGTGTGCCTGGGCGTGCAGACGGGCGAGCGCGTGGCGTTGATCGCGGATGAAAAGAGCCGCAGCGTGGCGGCCAGCCTGGAGCAGGCACTGGCTGAGCGCGGGGGGATCTCGACCGGACTGCTGCTGGAGGATTTTGGGCCGCGGCCGATGAAGGCCGCGCCCGAGCCAGTGTTGGAAGCACTAGAAGCCACGGACGTGGGCGTGCTGTGCATGACGCCACAACCGGGGGAGCTAGGCGCGCGGATGTCCATCGTGAGGGTGGTGGAGCGGCGGCGAATCCGCTACGCGCACATGGTGGGCGTGACTCCGGAGATCATGCAGCAGGGAATGCGCGCGGACTACCGGATGGTGGACCGGCTGAGCGACCGGTTGCGCGATCGGATGCTGCGGGCGGAGACGCTGACGGTGAAGACCGAGGCGGGAACATCGTTTAATGCACATTTTGACTGCGGGCTGGATTGGGTGAAGACGAGCGGGCTGATCAGTCCGAGGTATTGGTCAAACTTGCCGGCAGGGGAAGTGTTCACGACCCCGGGGACAGTGGACGGAAAATTTGTTTGCGATGCGACGGCGGGCGATTATTTCAATGGGAAATATGGGGATTTGCAGGCGACGCCGCTGGTGCTGGAAATCGCGGGCGGGCGGCTGGTGCGGGCGGAGTGCGCGCGGAAGGATTTGGAGGAAGAGTTCTGGAAGTATTGCCACACGGATGAGAACAGCGACCGCGTGGGCGAGCTGGCGTTCGGGACGAATCTGGGACTGACGGGGATGATCGGGAATTTGCTGCAGGACGAGAAATTTCCCGGAGTGCATATTGCGTTTGGGGATCCGTATGGGAGCCAGACGCACGCGGATTGGAAATCGCGGACACATGTGGACGTGCTGACGCGGGAGTGCGACGTGTGGATTGACGAGGACCAGGTGATCGAGAAGGGGCGATATCAGATGGATCATCTGGGGCTGGCGTAGTTGGGCGGTACACCTTCCGGATCGCGTTCCCTACTATAGGTTTGAAAAGCGGAAAGGCTAGTGCGAGGAGCACAGCCCGGAATGGCTGTACGACGTAAGGGCAGGATAAGGGCCAGCGCAGCATGAAAGAGTGAAGAGAGGAAAAGGCGGAAGGCGTTCCTCGGGGGCTAAAGCCCGGTGGTGGCTGTTGCAAAATATCGGAGCTAAAGCTGCGACCCCATACCATGAATTTCAGTAAAGCTGGGCGAGGTAGGTGCCCATCTGGTGCTTCCAAAAGGGCCAGTCGTGGCCACCTTCGGGGCCCCAGTTATCGACGGAGTGGCGAATGCCTTTGCTGTTGAGGACTTCGGAGAGGCGATAGGTGGGTCCGCTGTGTTCCCAGGGACCGGTGCCGGTGATGAGGTGGATGTCGCAAGTGGCAAGCTGCTCGAAATACCAGGGATCGGAGAGATTGGCGAGGTAATCCACGGGATTGTTGAAATAGAAATTGTCGTCGTAGAGGCCGTCCATGAAATTTTTCATGTCGTAGACGCCGGACATGGCGAAGCAGCGCTTGAAGACATCGGGATGCCGGAAGAGGGAGTTGGCGGCGTGATAGGCGCCGAAAGAGGAGCCCATGGTGGCGATGGCCACTCGGGACTGGCAGGTGGTCCAGATGAAGGGGACGACTTCCTCGCGGAGGTAGGCGTCGAAGACGGACTGTACATAGCTGCGATGGAAGGGATGCGCGGCTTTGTTGTAAAAGCTGAGACCGTTGATGGAATTGACGGTGAAGAGCTTGACGCGGCCGGCGTCGATGAAGGGGGCGAGCGCGCTGACCATGCTTTGGCCTTCGAGTTCCCATTCGTCGCCGGCGCTGGTGGGAAAACCGAGGAGCGGCGGGCCCCAGTGGCCATACATTACGACGCCGAGTTCGAGGCCGAGGCGCGGAGAGTGCCAGCGATGGTATTCGCGATTCATAAGATCGGGTAGCCCCGGGACGCGGGGAGAAGAGTATGGCAGCGGAGAGATGGAGAAGCAATTGGAGAGGTGCACGGTGAGTGGTGAATAGGGACTGGTGACTGAGAAGAAGGGGCCGGAAGCCAGTAGCCTTCGGTTTTCGCCTGGCTATCGGGCACTCGCGCCGCGATCCCTCCGCTTCGGCCAGCAAAAGACGCTGGCTTTCTGTCAGGGTGACAGAACCACAAGCCAACGAGCGAGAAGTAGCCGCACGGACGCAGCAAGGGCAGATGCGCTTGTGACACTGAGGTTGCACGGGACGGAATTGCGGGTAGGATAGAGGTCGGAAGTAGACGGATTTTGAGCGATTTTCGACTTTCGCGGAGCCGGGTGAAACGATGATTCGAATCGAAAATGTGAGCCGCCGAGGATTCCTGAAAGGACTCGTGGGCGCGGGCGCGTTTGTGCTGAGCGCGGCGTATCTGCCGGAACACCTGCTGGGCGCAGGAACGGCGGCGAGCGCAGAAGGCATGGCGGATGCGGTGCTGCATCCAAACGTGTACCTGGCGATCGCGACGGATGGAACGGTGTACATCGTGGCGCACCGCGCGGAGATGGGGAGCGGCGACCGCACGGGTCTGCCGATGATCGTTGCGGATGAGCTGGACGCAGACTGGAGCCGCGTGAAGGTGGTGCAAGGCGAAGGGAACAAAGAGTACGGCGACCAGGATACGGACGGGTCGCACTCCGTGCGGAGTTTCTTCGACATTCTGCGAGAGTCCGGGGCGAGCGGGCGGCTGATGCTGGTGCGCTCGGCAGCGGCGCAGTGGGGCGTGCCGGAAAAGGAGTGCAGCACGGGACTCGGGATGGTGCTGCACAAGGCCAGTGGGAAGAAACTCAGCTACGGAGAGCTGGCCGGTGCGGCGGCGAAGCAGCCGGTGCCGAAGAAAGAAGAATTGACGCTGAAGACGCGGAGCGAGTGGGACTACATCGGGAAGCCCTTGAAGGGCTACGACCTCGTGGACATGTGCAGCGGAAAGGCCGGCTACGGGCAGGACACGAAGATGGAAGGGATGCTGTACGCATCGGTGATGCATCCGCCCGTGTATGGGAGCACGGTGAAGAGCGTAGACGACGCGGCGGCACTGAAAGTGGCGGGGGTGAAGCAGACGGCGACGATTGACACGTTCAAGCCGCCGGTGCTGTTCCAGCCGCTTGGCGGCGTGGCGGTGATTGCGGACAACACGTGGGCGGCATTCCAGGGGAAGAAGAAGCTGAAGGTGGAATGGGTGAAAAGCGAGCACAGCGTGTGGAATTCGGAGACGTTCCGGAAGGAGCTGGAAGCCACCTCGCTGAAGCCGGGAAAAGTAGTGCGCGAGAACGGAAATGTGGACGCAGAGTTCGCGAAGGGCGGGAAGACGATCGAGGCGGAATACTACGCGCCGATGCTGGCGCACGCTTCGATGGAGCCGCCGGCGGCGCTGGCAGAATACAAGGATGGAAAAGTGGAAGTGTGGGCGCCGACGCAGAGTCCGCAGGGTGCGCAGGAAGCGATTGCCGGAGCACTGGGAATCAAGAAAGAGGACGTGACGGTCAACGTGACGTTGCTTGGGGGCGCATTTGGGCGGAAATCATTCCCGGATTTCATCACCGAAGCGGCAATTCTTTCGAAGAAGACCGGAAAACCCGTGAAGGTGGTCTGGAGCCGCGAAGACGACATCCAATGCGATTCGTTCCACTCGGTGGCGGCGATGCATTTCAAGGCGACGCTGGGGACAAACGGCTTGCCGACGGCGTGGCTGCAGCGGAGTGTGTTTCCGCCGATCGCTTCGACGTTCGACAAGACAGAATACGCGGACGCCGGAGAGATTGGGCTCGGATTCAGCGACGTGCCGTACGCACTGGCAAATCACCGCGCGGAGAACGGGCCGGCGCCGGCGCACACGCGGATCGGATGGTTGCGTTCCGTGGCAAACGTCTATCATGCGTATGGGATTCAATCTTTTGCGGATGAGCTAGCGCATCTGGCGGGAAAAGACCCGGTGGAATACCAGCTTGCGCTGCTTGGGCCAGACCGGATTATACCGAAGAGCGAACTGCCGAAGGATTACACGAACTACGACGGCAACTACGAGCAGTATCCGATCGACGTGGCGCGCATGAAGCGCGTCGTGCAATTGGCCGCGGAAAAATCGGGCTGGGGCAAGCAAAAGCTGGGGAATGGATTTGGGATGGGCATTGCGGTGCACCGGAGTTTTTTGACGTACGTGGCGACGGTGGTACAGGCGGAGGTGAAGGACGGGCAGGTGAAGGTCCACCGCGTAGATACAGCGCTGGACGCGGGAACGATTGTGAATCCGCTGACGGTGCACCAGCAGTTTGAGGGCGCGGCGGTGATGGGGACGAGCCTGGCGTTTTACGGGGAGATCACCGCAGCGAACGGCGTGATCGAGCAAGGAAATTTCGACACGTACCAGGTGGCACGGATGCATGCGGCACCGCGGGAGACGAACGTGTACATCGTGCCGAGCGAAGCGCCGCCGGCGGGGGTAGGTGAACCGGGACTGCCGCCGTTTGCACCGGCGCTGTACAACGCGATCTTTGCGGCGACGGGGAAGAGGTATCGGGAAATGCCGTTGTCGAAGCTGGGATTGGCGTGAGTGAGAAGCTATCAGCGAGCTGCGAGGAGATAACAGAAAGCAAGGGCGGGCTGAAGGTCCGATCGATCCGGGACAATTGAGGTTGGGAGGCCTCACGCGAGGATTGTTTCGCGCGTACGGCGCTTGGGCATTAGCTGGTATGGGTCCCAAGCCTTGCGGCCTGGGCTAGTTTCTTCCGCGCCTCCGGCGCTGTTTCAGGGGCTATTTGTCTTTTCAATCGGTCCGCACGGCAGCGGATGAATAGAGAATTGGGCGCGGCTGGGCTGCGCCCTTTTTCTTTGTTTGCGATAGGATGCGGGTGGAGCGATGGAAAGACAACGCTGAGACGCGGAGTGCGCCGAGGGACGCAAAGTAGACAACACACGCGCGGGCCACGATGCCTGTGCTCTGTGACGGCGGGGAGGATGCGGTGAGACGGACGGTGGGGTGGGTTTGGTTGGTGGTGGGGCTATTGGGGATTACGTTGCCTGTGCTGGGGCAGCGAAGGCCGGTGCTGGGGCAGATTGATGAGCCACACCCCTATTACTACAGGGAATTGTATTTGCCGGAGTTGACGAGCGGACCGAGCAGCGTGTGCTGGGGGCCGGGTTCGGATGAGGTGATTTATTCGATGGGGGGATCGCTGTGGCGGCAGAAGCTGGATTCGAGAGAAGCGGTGCAGTTGACGGACGGGCCAGGGTACGACTACCAGCCGGACTGGTCGCCGGACGGGAAGAGCGTCGTGTACGTGTCGTATCAAAAGGATGCAATGGAGTTGTGGCTGCTGGAGGTGGCGACGGGCAAGACGACGCAATTGACGAGTGGCAGGGCGGTGAACGTGGAGCCACGATGGTCGCCGGACGGAAGAAAAATTGTCTGGGTTTCGACGCAATTTCACAGGCGATTTCACGTGTTCGAGGCGGGCGTGAGCCACGGGAAACTGGAGAAGGTTGCGCGGCTAACAGGGGAAACGAAGAGTTCCCTACCCCGGTATTACTACAGCGCGTACGACATGGAGATCAGTCCGACGTGGACGCGGGACGGAAAAGAAATACTTTATGTTTCGAATCGCGGACACATTTACGGAAGCGGGGGATTCTGGCGGATGGAGGCGAGGCCGGGGGCGGCGGCGCGGGAAATTCATTATGAGGAGACGAGTTGGAAGGCGCGGCCCGATTTTTCGCCGGATGGGTCGCGGATGGTGTACAGCTCGTACCTGGGAAGGCAGTGGCAAACCTTATGGGTGATGCCGGCGAAGGGCGGAGACGCGTTCCCAATTTCGTACGCGGAGTGGGACGAGACGAATCCGCGATGGTCACCGGACGGAAATAAGATTGCGGGGATTTCGAACCAGCCGGGAGGCACGGAGATATTCTGGCAGACGATTCCGGGCGCGGAACGGCACCTGCTGCGGATCGAAACGCGGAAAGCGCTGCATCCGCAGGGGCAGCTGGAGATCAAGCTGGCGCAGGCGGGGTTGTTTTCGAATTATGCGCGAATGTCCGTGGTGGACGAACACGGAAGATTCCACGCGCCGGACGATGCGTGGATTTTTGCAGATGACGGATTCGACCGCAAGGAGCAGGCGTTTGAAGCGCACTATTTCTATCCGGAAGAGAACCACGAAGTGACGTTGGAGGTGCCTTCGGGGAAGATTCGGGTACGGGTGTCGCGGGGAATGCGCGAGAAGCCATTTGAACAGACGGTGGAGGTGAAGGCAGGGGAAACGCAGACGGTGACAGTGGATTTGCGGCCGATGGAATTTGAAACGGCGGGCGAGGGGCATTGGGTGGCTTCCGACCTACACGTGCATATGAATTACGGGGGAACGTACCGGAATTACGTGAGCCATTTGTGGACACAGGCGGTAGCAGAAGGGCTGGAGGTGATCAATGAGCTGATCGTCAACAAGGAGCAGCGGATCCCGGACGACAACTTCGTGGTACCGCCACGGACCGAACCAAGCGACTGGGAAGCCGTCTTGGTGAAAGGGCAGGAATACCATACAAGCTATTGGGGGCACCGGGGCATTCTGGACCTGAAGGAGCATTTGTTGCTGCCGGGGTATGCGGTGTATCCCGGGACGGCGGCGGCAAGTCCGTATCCGATGAATGCGGACGTCTACGATATGGCGCATGCACAAGGAGCGCTGGTGGGGGCGGTGCACCCGTTTGACAGCGTGCCGGATCCATTTGCCAAGCCGGCGCAGAAGATTACAGACGAATTGCCAGTGGACGTGGCGTTGGGAAAGCTGGATTACATGGAGATTGTGGGGTTCAGCGATCACAAGTCCACGGCGGAGGTGTGGTATAGGCTGCTGAATCTGGGATTCAAGCTGCCGGCGGGAGGAGGAACGGACGCGACGACAAATTATACGGCGCCGATCCGAGGGCAGATCGGGTTTGACCGGGTCTACGTGTGGACACCGGAATGGCCGGCGAATGTCGGCACGTGGAAAGACGGATTGCGGCAAGGGCGAACATTTGCGACGAACGGGCCGCTGGTGGGATTCACCCTGGGCGGACAGAGGATCGGGAGCGAGCTGCAGTTCCACGGTCCGCAAGCGGGAGTTCCCTTCACCGCGAAGTTGCGGTCGATCGTGCCGGTGGAACACCTGGAGGTAGTTTGCAACGGGAAAGTGATGAAGGCGTTGCTGACGGAGGCCAGGGATACTGGAGATTTTTCGGGCGAGATTCCGCTGAACGAGAGCGGATGGTGCGTGCTGCGGGCGTGGAGCAACGAGCCGCAGTGGCCGGTGATGGATTCTTATGCGTACGGGACGACGAGCCCGGTATATGTGAGGATCGCGGGGAAGCGGGCTTATTCAAAGACGGATGCGAAGTATTTTGAGGCGTGGATCGACCGGACGATGGAGACGACTTCACAATATCCGGACTGGAATTCGGCGGAAGAGAAGGCGAAGGTGATGGAGAGGTTGCGGGAAGCGCGGCAGGACTTTGAAGACCTGAGGTAGGGCGAAAATAGAAGATGGAAAATGGGCGAGGAGGACCGCTGGCCAGAGCCGGGCAGATCCACTGTTGTTCGGAGAAGGGGAGAGTGCCCATGAAAGTGGCGCCGAGGCTGAAGGGAAAGGATTGGTTGCATGTGGTTGGGACTTTCTGGAGGCTGAGATTGTGCCCGGGTCTTGCGCTCCGGCCAGGATGACAAGATTGTTGCGCGGCAGGTGAGTCTGAGGTTGCGGATAGGATGCACAGGCCCCACGCGTCCGCTCAGGGTAAACAAGAGTGCCTGTACCACAAACTAGGCGGCGTAGCCCCTCGCCGAACTCGGGACAAGAAGCCGCCCCTACACAAGGCGGGGGAACGGAGATAGAATTCCGGTGTCGTTGAAACGTGGCACGATTCGAGTGGTTCGCGTCCAAATGATGACGGCCTCCTTTTCCAGAAGAGTGGCAATCGCTTCGACCCCGATTCCGAAATAAAAACAAGAAGGCGAAGCTGTTTCAGACAGCGGGGAGGGTGCTGAGGCCTGTGGCGACAAGCAGCCAACGCTTCACAAAGAAGCCAGAGGCTGAAGCTTGTGCAACTGAGAAACGGCAATAGACCATGCGTCTCGAGCGAGAGCAACAATAGGAATTTCCTCAAGGGCGCAAGCGCATTGATGGAAGGGGTTTTCTGTCGGAGCTAGAGTTCCGACCCCCAAGAATTCAATTGTCCAGGAAGGAGGGTGCATGATTGTCGGCATACCCAAGGAAATCTATCCCAAAGAGCGGCGGGTGGCGCTGGTGCCTGCGGTGATCCCAAGCCTGAAAAAAGCCGGACTAGACGTGGTAGTGGAAGCGAACGCGGGGCTGGCGGCGGGCTATGCGGACAAAGACTATGAAGAGAAGGGCGCAAAGATCGTAGCGCAGCGCGCCGAAGTCTTCCGTACGGGCGACATTATCGTGCAATTCCTGTGTCACGGAGCAAACGACAAGAACGGAAGCGAGGACTTGCCGTTGTTCCGCAAGGGCCAGATCCTGGCAGGATTCTTGCGGCCGCTGGGAACTGTGAAGGTGTTGAAGGAGATCGCCGCGACGGGCGTGATCGCGTTCGCGGTGGAGCTGATGCCGCGGACGACGCGTGCGCAAAGCATGGACGTGCTCTCCTCGATGGCGACGATTTGCGGCTACAAGGCGGTGTTGCTGGCAGCGGACACGCTGCCGCGCATGTGCCCGATGCTGACGACGGCGGCGGGAACGATCGCGCCGGCACGCGTGCTGGTGATCGGCGCGGGAGTGGCGGGATTGCAGGCAATCGCGACTGCGCGGCGCCTGGGAGCGGTGGCATCGGCGTACGACATGCGTCCGGCGGCGAAGGAGCAGGTGCAAAGCCTGGGGGGACGATTCGTGGAGTTGCCAATCGAGGCGACGGACGCGCAGGATGCGCGTGGCTACGGAAAGGCGCAGGACGAAAGTTTCTATGCGAAGCAGCGGGAACTGCTGGGAAAGGTTATCGCCGAGAGCGACATGGTGATCACGGCGGCGGTGATTCCCGGAAAGAAATCGCCGGTGCTGGTGACCAAGGAGATGGTGGCGCGAATGTCGCCGGGCTCGGTGATTGTGGACCTGGCGGCGGAACGCGGCGGGAACTGCGAGCTAACGAAACCCGATGAAGTCACGGTGGCACACAACGTGACGATTATCGGCGAATACAACCTGGCGGGGACGGTTCCTTATCACGCGAGCCAAATGTTCGCGAAAAACATCAGCGCATTTTTGTTGCACCTGGTTAAAGACGGGAAGGCGCAGCTGAACGAGAAGGACGAGATCATCCGGGAAACGCTGGTGACGCGCGACGGAGAGCTGGTGAACACACGGGTTCGCGAATTCCTGGGGCTGCCCGCCCTGGTAGAGAAAAGTTAAGGAGGAAAGGATGCCGGCGGACTTCATATCGAATCTGTTCGTTTTTATCCTGGCGGCGTTTCTGGGGGTGGAGTTGATCAAGCGGGTCTCGCCGCTGCTGCACACGCCGCTGATGTCCCTGACGAACGCGCTGGACGCAATCGTGGTGATCGCGGCAATCATCATCGCGGGGCGGCATGAGAGCAAGGTTTCGACGATTCTGGGACTGCTGGCGGTGGGTGCGTCGTTCAGCAACATGGTGGGCGGTTTCCTGATCACCGACCGGATGCTGGGCATGTTCAAGACGGCGAAGGCGAAGAAACCATGAACCCGGCCGCACTGCAGCAGCTTATCGATTTCAGCTATATTGCCGCGGTCGTGGGATTCATCCTGGCGCTGAAATGGCTGAATTCTCCGGTTTCCGCGATGCGCGGAGTATTGATTGCGGAGATCGCGTCAGCGGTGGCAGTGGTGGCGACGATTTTCGATCCGCAAGTGACGCACTACAAATGGATCCTGGTTGCGCTGATCATTGGAGCGGGAGTGGGCGGTCCGCTGGGCCTGGTGAAGATGACGGCGGTGCCGCAGCGGACGGCGCTGAGCCACGCGTTCGGAGCATTGTCGGCAGCACTGATCGGGATTGCGGAATATTACGTGGGGACGCCAAATATTTCGAAATTCGAGATGGCGGAGATCGGGCTGGAAGTGGTGATCGGGTCGCTAACGTTCACCGGCAGCGTGATTGCGGCGGGGAAGCTGCAGGAAATCCTGCGGCAAAGGCCGATCGTTTACAAGGGCCAGAACATCGTGAGCCTTTCGACACTGGCGACAGCCCTGGTGATGATCGCGATCCTGGTGCTTCATCCGGGCTACACGCACCTATTCGGGGCGATGGTGCTGGTGGCTCTGCTGTTCGGGGTGATGCTGGTGATGCCGATTGGCGGAGCGGACATGCCGACGGTGATTTCGCTATTGAATTCGTACGCGGGATTTTCTGCCGCGCTGCTGGGCTTCGTACTGAACAGCAAGGTGCTGGTGGTGGCGGGGGCACTGGACGGCGCCTCCGGCTTCATCCTTTCAGTGATCATGTGCAAGGCGATGAACCGATCGTTCACGAACGTGCTGTTTGGCGCGTTCGGGCAGATTCAGACATCGGCCGCTAAGGACGTGGAGGAGCGGACGGTGCGGAGCGCATCCGCGGAAGACGCAGCCGGGATACTGGGCAACGCGAGCAAGGTGATTATCGTGCCCGGCTATGGCATGGCGGTGGCGCAGGCACAGCACAAAGTACGGGAACTCTACGATGCGCTGACGAAACGCGGGGTAGACGTGAAGTTCGCGATTCACCCGGTTGCGGGACGCATGCCAGGGCACATGAACGTGCTGCTGGCGGAGGCGGATATTCCCTACGACAAACTGGTGGAGATGGACGACATCAATGGAGACTTCCCGCAGACGGACGTAGCGTTGATTATCGGCGCCAACGACGTGACCAATCCGGCGGCGCGAGAGGATCAGAGCAGCCCGATTTATGGGATGCCGATTCTGGACGTGGACAAGGCGCGGACGGTGATGGTGATCAAGCGAAGCATGGGAGCGGGATTTGCGGGGATCGACAATCCGCTTTATTACATGGACAAGACGTTGATGCTGTTTGGAGACGCGAAGAATTTTGTGGGAGCGATTGTGCGGGAACTGGCAGGAGGGCATGGATAGGAAGGATGGAGAACGCAGCCAGGAATGGCGGTGCCACCAAGCAAGCAGGCACAGGCTGAACCACGCGCTAGTGAGTGCTCCGAATTAGGGGCGGCTCGGGCTTTCGAGAGCCTTGACAATGCCGATGGTGGTGACGATGGTGGTCACGCCGCCAACGAGATAAATGAAATGGCTGTGACCCGCGGAAATCGGCGCGCGCCCTTTCATGTTCTGGTAGGGAGCGGCGCACGGAGCATGCTCGTGATATTCGTGGTAGTCGGTGGCGTCCGGCGAGAGATATTTGCGGTAACTGATTGAATTTTCGGCGCGAACGCGGTAAGCCTTCCCTGCCTCGACGGTCTTCGATTCAGAACCCACGCGGACATCGGCCTCACCGTTCTGGCTTTGCACGCTGACGTTGCAGGGGTCGTCGATGGTCACGCGGCCGAAATCTGGGCGGTTGGCTGCGGGCGTGACGCGGACATCGGAAGCAACGATAACGATATTTTGTGAACCGCCGGGGGTGGAATAGACGACGCTGCCGGAATCGAGTTCGAGCACAGCCCCGTAGGGCGCGTGATAGATGTGAGCTGAGGAGTTGGGCTGCAATTCGGCGGACAGTGCGCCGACGCGCACGAGGAGCACGCCATTATCCGCGGTGGAAAGCGAGTCGCCAGAATAGACGGTGGCGCCTTCGGAGGCCGTGGAGTTGCCGATGCGCGCGGCAACGGCATTGCCGATGATCCCCAGGGGCACACTCGGCGCCTGGGAACTGGCCGACAGGCCGGAGGTGAGACTCAACAGCAGGGTTCCGAAGACTGCGGGGCGGAAAACTTTCATCGGGGTGTTCTCTCCTGAGCACAAGGAAGATTGCCCAAACAACGGCGACCGGGAGCGGGGCCAATGGGCGCAAGCCGGGGCCTGGACGGGCCGCCGGGTTGCGTGGTGGACGCCCTGACCTGGAGCTTCATCGCCGGGTCGCCAAGGAGAACCCACGTGCGGCGCACGTCACTGTCGGTGGTGCCGGATTTGGCGTCAAGAATCAATTTCCCGAGAGGATCGCCGGGATGCAACTGGAACTGGCGGAGAAACGCCTGGTTCATGGTGGCTTGCGGGGGCTGATCGGTGAACCCCGAAGAAGCCCAGACGGCGACGCCGCCGCCCTCGGGAGCCAAGAGAATCGATTCGGCGAGGCTTTGCGCGTAGACATCCTGGAAAAAGCCGTTGAGACAATCCATCAGGACGTAGACGGGGAGATGCCCGCCGTTGGTGAGCGCTTGGGCATCGTTATTGTCGAAGAGGTCAGCAAACGACCACTGCTGCTCAGCGCCGTGACCATCGTAGTTGACAAGCAAGGAGCCAGCATTCAACGCGGAGATGATTTGCGAGCGCGCGGTGGAGGTGTCGAGGCCATCGGTGAAGATGTGATTGGAAGATATGGCCGCCGGGAGATTGGCTGCGGCGACGACGGCGGCATTGGAGAAGTTGGTGTCCGAGTTCTGATCGGCGATGAAGAGGGCTTGCGAATTCCAGATGCCAGCGGAGGTACGCTGCTCGTAGTTGACAATTTTCGAGACGACCAGATCGGCGTCAGCCGCGGTGCGGACCGGCAGGCGGCCGGTGGCAATCGTGGCGAAGCCAGCCTGCTGAAAGTCGGTGAACCAGTCGTCGGAAGCGGTCTTGAAGGCGGCGGTTTCGATCATGCGCGAGGGGACGAAATCGCTGGGACCAAAGCCGAGATAGTCGCGCGGGTCGAAGGAGGCGTCGCCGACCAGCAGGACGGATTGCAGCTTGTTGCTCCAGTGAGCGACGGCATGCTGAAGGAAGGTGCGTACCGCGTAGGGGCTGCGTTCGCCGTAATTGTACTCATCGAAGATTTGATCGGTGGTGACGAGCTGGACGGTATGACCCTGCGATTCGCGCAAGCGCACGAGCGGCGCAAGGCTGGCGACAAAGTCGGGGTGCGCGATCATCACGATATCGCCGCCGGAATGCAGGTCATTCAGGAATGTTGGCGTGTGGGGCGCGAGCGAGGCGGGTGAAGAGACGGCGTCGGCGGCGAACGCGAGAATGGTGCGTTGCTGCGGGCCGGAGAATGTAAGGTTGAGCGCGAACTGGTAGGAGCCGTTGACGGCTGAAGCCTTGCCGGAGAGCTCGGTAATGTTGAGCGGATCGGTGATATCGAAAGCGCGAATCTGGGGATTCGAGAAACCAGTGAGCTGGAGGCTGGAGCCCGCAGGAGCCACTGCGCGGAGCCAATCGCCGTCGGCCGCGTAGGTGTGCGGGTAATGGATGGCGACGGACTTGACGACGCTGACGTCGTTGTCGCCTTCGAGAGCGGTGAGCGTGACGGTGTTGACGCCGTCGGTGAGGAGAGACGCCGCGATGGGGAAGGTTTGGAGAGCGGGAATCATGCCGTAGAAATCGAGCTCGCCGATCGTGGAGCCATTGAACTGGACGGAGACGCGATGCTCCTGCGCGTCAGTGACGCCCTGGAGCGCGACATCGAGTGAGATGGATTCCGAAGAAGACGAGTCAATGTGGGCGATGGTCAGATCCTGGTCCACGGGATCGCTGGTGACAATCGGGCCGAAGAAGTTGTCGTTGTCTTCGCCGTTGAGCAACGCGGCGAAGTAGGTGACGCGGTCTTCGCGGACGACGGTGAAGGGGAAGCTGGAAGGCGCAGGAGCTCCGGTGTTCGTAGCGGGAGCAGTAAGAATTTGCCGGCCAGAACCGTTATTTGGAACGAGCCAGTAGATGCGGGTGCCGGAGTAGGGGGTATCAATACCGGTCCCGTAGAATTCAATCGCGCCGGAAGAATTGCGGCCAGAGAAGTTTCCGGAGAGAAGGATGGGCTGCTCGACGCCTTCGGCGAAGAGGCGCAAGGAGCGCGGATCGACGTTGGGGTCCAGTCCAGCGGCGACGAGCTGGCTGAGCGGAACGGAATACCAGCCTTCCTGATTCACGCCAATCTTGACGGCGGAGTGGTCCGCGACGGCAAAGAGCGGAGCGTTGGGTGAACGAACAGGGAAGCCAGGCCGCGGAGTGATGAGGCGCGGCGAGGGCGGAACGGCGTTGCGGGAAGCGGCGCGCAGCTGGGCGGCGACGCGCGAGGCGGCAGAGGCGGTGGAGATTTCCGCAGCGGCCGGAGCCAAAGCGGCGCTCTGGACGCTAACGGGGCCGTGCAACGTTCGCGTGCCGTTGATGTCGAGATCTTCGATCCAGTAGACGGCATCAGGCGCGGGATTGGCGTCAATCCAGCGATAGGTCTTTGCGGCATGCTGGGGACGGGAACCGCGGAAGAGCAACGCCGAGCCTACGATGAGAGAGGCATCCACGCGGTGGCGGCCGGAGCCATCCTCGCGGTAAACGTGGAAACCCAGATTTCGAGACTCCTCGTGGGTGTGCCATTCGAGGAGGACGGTACCGTTCGCGAGGCGATACGCGTTGAACGAAGAAAGGCTGACGGCGGTGGAAGCCTGGATGGTGGAAATGGCCGAGGACGAGTTGTTGCCAGAGTTCGGATCACTGGTGGAGCCACTGACGGTGGCGGTGTTAGTGGTGAGCGAACTGGAGCTGAAGGTGGAAGCGGAGACGTTGACGGTAATGACGACCTGTGCGCCAACGCCGATGGAACCAAGGCTGCAGTTCACCTGGACCGTGGATGGATAGGGCGTGGTGACGTTGATGGTGGAGGTGGTGCACGAACCCTGTGGCGTGTACGTGGAAAGGTAGGAGGTCGTGGACGGGATGTTGTCGCTGACGGTGACATTCTGGGCGACCGCGGGACCGTTGTTGGAGACAACGAGTGTGTAGGTGAGATTGGTGTTCATGGTGACCGGCTCAGGCGCGGCGGTCTTGACGATGCTGAGATCGGCTTGCGTGGGCGAAGCGACGACGAGATTGGTGGACGCGGAGTTGTTGCCGCAATTCGGATCGGAAACCGCGGAACACGGAACATTGATGTTGGCGGTGTTGGTGACGGTGGTGCCGGCAGGAGTAGAAAGGCTGACATTGACAACCAGCGGGAAACTAACCGTGCCGTTGACGGGGATGTTCTGGAAAGGATTCAAGGTGCAGGAAATGGTGCCGGTGCCGCCGACAGGAGGAACGGAGCCGCAGGTCCAGTTAGCGGGGGGCGGAGTGAACGAGACCAACGTGGTGCCCGCAGGAATCGTGTCAGTAAAGGTAGCAGCGGTGGCCGCGGCGGGACCATTGTTGGTAACGGTTTGCGTGTAAGTGATGTTGTTGCCCTGAGTGACAGGATTCGGAACAGCCGAACTGGAGACGGCGAGATCGGACTGGCCGGTGGAAGCGACAACCGTGGTGGCCGTGGAAATGTTGTTACCGGTGTTGGGATCGGGAGTGGTCGAGGCGATGTTGGCAGTGCCCGATAGTAAGGTGCCAACCGGCGCGGCGGCAGGCACATTCAGGACGACGGGGAAGCTAGCGTTGCCACCGGCGCCAAGGGTTGAGGCAGTGCAGGTGATCGTGCCAGTGCCGCCAATCGGAGGCGTGCTGCAAGACCAGCCCATAGGCGGGACGAGAGAGACAAACGTGGCTTTCACCGTGCCTGATGGATAGTTGCTGGCGGTGTCTTCGGTGAAGACGAGCCCGGCAGCGGCAGCGGGGCCGTTGTTGGTGACCAGGGCGGTCATGGTGACGTTGGTGCCAGCAATCGTGGTGGGGGAAGAGGGAGTGTTAACGACCTGGAGATCAGAGGAGGTGGCAGCCGCGACGGTGACAATGGAAGTAGCGGAATTATTGGTGAGGTTCGGGTCGGTGGTGCCAGAGACGACGTTGGCGACGTCAACGATCTGGGTGCCACTGGCCGCAGAAGCGTTCACCGTAACGTTCAGAGTGAAGGTAGATGAACCATTTTTGGGGATATCGGGATTAGTGCAGGTGATGGTGCCGGAGCTGCCGACGGCGGGAGTGGAACAAATCCAACCAGAGACGCCGGGTAGAGATTGGAATGTGGTGTTTGCCGGAATAGTTTCGGAAAAGACGGCGTTGACGGCGTCGAGCGGACCGTTGTTGGTGACGACCTGGGTGTAAGTGACGGTGCCGCCCGGAGCGACAACAGAAGGCGCGCCGACATTAGTGACAACAAGGTCGGCGGAAGCACAGTAGGCACCAGACTGCGTACCCGGGGTTTCGGTGATGACGTGAGCAGTGGCAACGACGCCGGGTGAGCCGACGGTGGCGCCGTAAGAATCGCGCACGGTGTCGGTGTAGCCATTAAAGCCACCATTCACGCTAGCGCCGGCAGGCGTAGCCGTCAGGAAAATGACACCGCCGCCTCCGCCGCCTCCGGGGCCATGGCGTTCGCCCGGGAAGCCGCCTGGAGCTTGCGTGGGCCAAGCGTAGCCGGCATTACCGCCATTGGCGGAGACAGTGAGGCCCGACAGAGTTCCGCTGTTGGAGAAGACAAGGATAGAGCCGCCTGCGCCGCCGCCGCCTGTGCTGTCATTGAGCGTGCTTAATGTGTTTTGTCCATTGGCGGTGATGGTGCCGGAGCCGACTACAGAACCGGAGTGGACAATGATGATGCCTCCGCCGACGCCGCCGCTGCTGTAAATGCCGGTGCCATTGCCACTGACGGTGCAAGTGCCGGTGCCGGAGTTGTAGTTGCAATACGTTCCGTTATTGGTGGTACCCGCACCACCGCCGCCACCCATCACAAGCGCGCTGGTGGAAGCAGGAAACGGCACGCCGCCGAATCCACCATCCGTGGTATTGGTGGCAGCCATGCTGTTCCAACCGTAGCCGCCTTGGCCGCCCGCGCCGCCGTTGGAGCCAGCGCCACCGCCGGAATTTTGGTCGTTGGCCGGGGGATTACCGTCCGTGCCGCCTCCGCCTGCGTTACCGGGAGCGCCGCGCGCATAGCTGCCGCTGGGCAAAGAATCAGTGAGCGAGCCTCCATACGCGTCGGTCGGCGTGCTGGTGGTGGTAACCGCGGTCGGCGCGAGGAAACGCGGTGTCCCGACGATGCCTTCCCCTTTAGAGGAGTTGGCACCAGCGGTGGCGGTGGCGCTAGCCGGCGCGCGAGTGACGTAATCCGTTGGAGAGTTCGTGCCTCCGGCGGAAGGGCCGTTGAGAGCTTGCGCGCCGCCACCGCGAAAGCCGAGGCCATCGAGAGAAACGGTGCCACCGAGTGTGAGTTGGGAAGAGACGTCAAGTACGAGGACACCGCCGACAGTGCCATTCCACGCGAGAGGCACCAGACCGGAGCTAAGCGTTGCGGAACTATATTGCGGGACGCGAATCACCTGGTAAGTCTGCTGCGCGGTGAACGTGGTGCCGACGGAAGAGGCAGCGAGGTGGAAATAGGCGTTGAGCAGGCCGCCGGTAGGACCTGTACCCGTAAAGGTGAGCGTGCCGCCGGCGAGCGGAACGGAGCCCGTAGCGGTGACAAATTCGAAGAGGCCGGAGCTACCCAGACTGGTGGAGCCGGAAGCGGGGTCGCCGGGGATGTTGTCGCCATAAGAGCTAGTGTTAGTGCTGTTGATCGTAGCGTCTTGCATTTGGATGATGAGCAGGAGGTCGCCGGAGGCGATGGGAGTGGTGGCTCCCTGAGCCGCGCCGAGCGTGACGGAGTTGGAAGCGGAGGCGAGATTAGCGGTGGTACCGGGATAGTAAGTGTTGACGATTCCCGTGAGCGTGCCGCCGGCGCCATCGCGACCAGGTGTTGCGCACGCGAGCGGCTGAACAACGGTGTAAGAGGTGGCGGAATTGTTGGCGGAATTGGGATCACCTGCCAGCGACGCGGTAGCGGTGTTATTGAGCGTAGTGGCCGTCGCGGGAGCGTTCACCGAAACGGCGATGGTAGCTGTAGAACCGGAAGCAGGAGTGGCGGGCATGGCCGAGGTGACGGAGCACGAAACGGTGCCAGTGGAACCGACGGCGGGAGTTGTGCAGGACCATCCGGCCGGGACGACGATAGAGGCAAAGGTGACACCGGCGGGAAGCGTGTCGGTGAGGACGTTGGCAGTTGGGGAAACCTTGGCCTGGCCATAGTTCTGAACTTGAATTGAGTAAGTGAGCGTGGAGGACACGAAAACAGGAGTCGGCGAGACCGACATTGACACGCCGAGATCCGAGGCGTTGGCCGGTTCAACAAAAATCGAAGAAAGACTGGTGTTGTTGGAAGGAGTGGTGTCAACGAACGTAGAGTTGGTAACGGTAGCGGAGCTTTGAATGGTAGTGCCAGGGACGGTGCCGGAAGGAATCTGGAAGCCAAGGGTGAGTGGACTGGCGGATGCCCCACTGGCGAGGGTCGTGTTGTAGGTGCAGATGATGGGCCCGGTGCCGCCGACAGCAGGAGAGGTGCAAGTCCAGTTGGTGCCCGCCGAGGACTCGAAAATGGTATTGGCAGGCGATTGGAGATAGACGGTAATGGTGCCGGAGGTGACCGTTGCGCTGGAGGAATTGTT
>DATIXE010000081.1:0-75583 GCA_035518915.1 Candidatus Eiseniibacteriota bacterium | reverse complement strand
GGATCAGGGAGGTTGGGGCTTTCTGTGATCGAGAAGCGTGAGATTTGGAGTCGATGGAAGGCCGGGGAGACGCTGCAGGAGATCGAGGGAGCCTACGGTAAATGCCATAACACGATCCGCGCCGTGCTGCTGCCCCGTGGTGGCAGAACCTACTGAATCGAGAACACCCAACTGCCACCGAGCAAAAACCGCCCAACAAAAGTGCGGATGGAAGGGTGGCGACAGAGGCGGCTTGGTTGAACGGAAAAAAACCGAAGAACGTGCGCGATTCACTCTTGACCCACACCGGCCTTCTCATGGAAGGACCTAGTTGTAAGAGTCAAAGAAGAAACCTTGTCTGTTGAAGGCAAAAGCGTGGAAATCTACGGAACCATTGAAAGCCCAAGAAGCCCGTTCGCCCATGTGGCGTACAAGGCGGTTTATGGCTTGCCGGACACTCAAGTTTTCGTAGCTCGTAGTCCATGGCTCAGTAGGGTAAGTATGATCTCCCCCAATCTGCGCGATTCCTACTTGTTCTCTCGGTGGCGGCAGTTGATTCACGATGGCCAATAGCCCTTGCTGAATATCGGTCAATTCTTTCAGGTCCAACTTCGTCAGCCTTCGATTCATTAGATAGGAACCGAGGTTCACGGTTTTGATTGGGTAGACATTGATGAAAGTTTCGTCCGTTGACCACGTATACCTGCCGTCCGCATGGCACATGGCGTCCAAAGCTCCACGCACAGTGGTCGCCGTGAGATGCAGAGATAAGCGAGGGTCCTGAATTGGCGGGTCTGTCTGTTTGGATTTCAGTTCGTGTTCAAATCCCATTGCGAAAACCGTCGACCCAGAAGCGAGTCGTTTTAGGCCTACTTCGATTGTCTCGTCGTTTAGATTGAACGCGGAGATTTCAAAATTGAGAACGGAATCAACGGTTGTCACCTTCACGGGTGTTTCGGGTCTTCGTCCCTCGTGAACCAAAGACAATGGCAAAATGAGGAACAAGAAAAACCCGGACGCAAAGAATCGGCTTTCCATCGCCTTATCTTAGATGCAATCAGAAGGAGTTGTGTGCTGATTCCGGCGCAATTCCGACCCGCTATCACCTACAACTGATAAGTCGACTTTCTCTAACGAGGTCGGCCGTTGCAAGAGCTTTTTTCTTGGGTGTTGGCCTCCTCAGGGCACACCCACTCGCTAGCTTCTAAGAGCCTCGATCGTTGCGTTCGCGTGTTCACCCTTCACGCTCGGATCTGTGTCGCTTCATCACATCGGTGCGGCCCACCAACCATCTCTTCGGTCATTCAGGACCATGATGACTTATGCGAACTCCCTTCCTGCGAGGGGAGGCGGGTAGCCTAACCAACCGGAAACACGGGTACTAACTTCCACTCCGGCACCCCGCCAATCGGATGTCAAAATTAGTCTAAACTGAAACCATGATTGTCCGTTTAGCCCGCATTTATATCGGCGTCCTTTTGGCACTCCACCTACTTCTGGTTTCTTTATCTGTAGTCCTAAGCATCAATGCACTTCTAGGAGCGGAGGGACTCTACGGAATATTTGGTAAGTTTGTGTTCTTTTCGGCATTCGGGTTAATGCTTCCCGTATCTTTTCTGATGAAGGATAGAAATGTTTGGAAAAATGAGTTCAGTACCTGCCCCAGATGGCTAAAAACGTTGATTGTGACCTTCATGATATGCGGCGGAGCAATTGCTTCCTTCCAGATAATATTCTTGGCTGGCAGCCCCGACGTTGAATCCAACGTGTTGTTCGGGTCTTTTCTGCCTCTGGTATTCGAGGCAATGCCACTGGGCATCTTCTACTGTCTATTGTGGTCCGGTTCAGTGAATGAAACGGAACTCATCAAGCGTGTCCGAAATTCTAGCATCGCATTGACTGTTGGCGTCGCTGGTGTCCTCGCATTGCACTTTGGCTATCTACCCACCCAAAGAGATAGAAAGTGAAGTGCCAACTCCTGGTAAGCCACTTTTCAGGACCTTGGGCTATCCGCAATCCGAGCCGCCGTCCACTCACCCCTGATTCCAGTATCGTCCACTGAGGTCCCGACGATTTTGTCTCCTGACATTTTCCCTATAAAGAATGTCTTCACATGTTGCCCGTCGGGCTGGCTGAGCGTTTTTGTAAATGCCAGAAAATCCCCTTCCCTGTGACCAAAATCGATTTCTTCAGTTTCAGCCTCTGGGCCCACGACATTTACAGACAGCCAGTCTGCATCCGGGCCGGAATATGCGAGCTTAAACACTCGTGAAGTTTTGCCATGCGCGCTCTTTATTTGTGCCTTCCACGTTCCCAGACCTATCCATGCGTAATCGATAATCACTTCCGGGGGAGAGGCCGCAATCTCAACAATGGCAGGTGATTCTAGAAATTCTACGCTTACATTATTCGACAAGAGTTTATATCGGAAGGTCACTTGGAAGGTGCCAGGCGGGTGTACGCCGAATTTCCACGTTCGAGCGTTGTCCTCGGCAGCTTTGCGGAGCAATGGATGCCCCGTCTCCGCCTCGGCATTGAGCACCGATTCTCCATCAGTAGTGACCTTGACGCGCACGTCTCCTTGGATTCTTGCCTGACGTGCAAGAGGCGGATACATTGGCTCGGAGTGCTGAACGACCTTTGGCAAGGCTTCCGAAAACTGTTGGGCCATTGCGCTAGGCATAACTACCAGCAAGGATGACAACATCAGAATACTACGGGCTTGGCACATTGTTTTTTTCTCCACCGGAGCGCCCTGGCTCTTAACATTAGCTTACTCTGGACCTTCAAGTCCCGATTTCCGCGTTAATCAGGACCCGCTGCCAAAAACACTATGCTCGCACTCCCTTACTTTGGAACGCCACCAACTATCTTTCTTGCTCGCTTTGGGCACAGGCGCGAAAGTACTCGACGAATCGTTTAACGAAGGGATTATCGAGCTTAGCGTCGCGCTGCATAAGGGGCCAGCACTCTGCTAACCCAACATGCCTCAGGAGTTTTGCGTACTCTCGGAACTCGTGTAATATCTGACCCGCAATAAGCAGGTTCGTAACGCGCTTCCGAACGCGCAGAACTTGGTCCGGAGTGAGAGAGGCTCGGCGCAGTGCTCTCGCAGTGTTGGATTTTAGCGTTTTTCCAAACGGGAAATGGGCATCTTCCTCAATGAAGTCTAGTCCTAACGCGATGCTTGCCTTATCGCCGCGTTCGATTCCCGCTATGACAGCCTCCATCACGGGGTAAACCCATCGTTTCTTCCCTTCGACATGCTCACGAGGAATAGGCGGACTAGGTGATTCCACGCCGTATTCCCGACAATATTCAGAGTACCGAGCTTGTACAGCTGCCACGGTCCAGCGACCTTCTCCGTTGTAATTGCGAATGAGGGTTGCGTACTCTCCGACGGACATACAATCAAGTTAGCATTTCTGACTGTTGCGGGAACCTGTTCAGCGGTTCAGTTGCGCTTTGGCGGCCAACTCCTGTGAAGTCGGGAAATCGGAAATGTGGATCCTAGTACCCACATGTCCGGTTTCCGCTGCCGGTTCAAACGGTCGATGCAACACCATCTGGTATAAAGCAGTTTTCAAAGGTGGTGTTTATGAGGCCAGGGAGACGATTTGGGCTTTCCGCGGAGCAGAAGACCGACGTGTGGCGACGTTGGGGGGGCGGGGCAGACGCTGCATGAGATCGGTCGGGCCTACGGCAAATGCCATAACACGATCCACGCCGTGCTGCTGCCCCGTGGTGGCATCCCTCCGTTAGCTCGTCCCCGCTCGCGGCCGGCGCTCACGAAAGAGCAGCTCGACCAGGTCAAGCTGCTCTTGAATCAACGCCCGAGAAAAACCTTAGGATTTCAGACTCCTGCAGATACGCCGCAAGCAAGTGTTGCGTCGACCCTCTGAGCCGGCATCGACGGTCTGCCAGGGAGGTACTAGGCCTGCCATGAGTTTTGCAGGTCACACACAGGTTAGGGCTCGGTTTCTGTCAAAACACGTTATTGCCGAACCACACTTGCCCGTAGTACCTTCCCCGGATGGCCATGAAGCCGAAGTCACGCTTTAAAGGGGGCCGGAAGACCATGCCAGCCGATCACGACGAAAAAAACGCCGCCAATGGCGAACTGCGCGAAGGCGCCAATGTAGACAAAATCCGCGACATCCTGTTTGGCAACAACATGCGGGAGTACGAGAAACGCTTCGGTCGCCTCGAAGAACGCCTCACCAAATCCTCCGATGCGCTTCGCGACGAACTGAAAAAACGCTTCGATTCCCTGGAATCCTACGTCCGCGACGAACTCGAAGCCCTCGGCACCCGTCTGAAAACCGAGAAGACGGAACGCTCCGACGCCTTGAAGGAACTCACCCGCGAAACCCGCGACGCCGCCAAGGCCCTTGAGAAAAAACTCTCGCAGCTCGAAGAGCAACTCGACTCCGCCCACACCGAGCTCCGCACCAAGCTTCTCGATCAGTCCAAATCACTGACCGCCCAGATTCAGAAGTCCCAGCAGGAACTGGAAGCTGCGCTCGAGCGCGAGGCCGAGACCCTGCGGAACGACAAGACCGATCGCGCCATGCTCGCCGATCTGTTCACCGAGCTGTCCCTGCGCCTGAAAGACGAATTGGAGCTCCCCGAGAAATAGGCAGGTTCTAACCGATGGGCACCGCCCCGAAAAGTTCGCGCGACCCGCTGGAGTTTCGGCCTAAACCGGCCGATTCCTCCTCCGCGCCCGAACCCGAACCGCCTCCCCGCGAGGACGACGAGCAGCTTTATCAGGAGCTTCGCGAACTGATCCTTGCGCCCGAGCAGCAGGCTCTCCAGCAATTGCAGCAGCGCGTGGACGACCCCGAATCGCGCACGGAAGACGTAGGCAGCGTCGTCGCGGAAGCTATCCAGCTCCGCCGCAAGCAGGGTGGCGATGAAGCCCTGAGCGCCGCGCTCACCCCGACCATCGAAACCGCCTTGCGGGAATCCGTCCGCAACGATCCCGGCACTCTCGCCAATGCGCTCTTTCCCGTCATGGGTCCGGCCATCCGCCGCAGCATTCTTGAAACCCTGCGTTCGTTCCTCGAATCCTTCAATCAAGTCCTGGATCAGAGCCTCTCTGTCAAAGGCCTCAAGTGGCGCTTCGAAGCCTTGCGCACCGGCCGTAGCTTCACGGAAGTCGCCTTGCTCCACAGCCTGGTTTTCCGGGTTGAACAGGTGTTTCTGATTCACAAGAAAACCGGGTTGCCCTTGGGCCACGCCGTAGCCCCGGCCGTCGCCATGCAGGATCCCAGCCTGGTTTCCGGCATGCTCTCCGCCATTCAGGATTTCGTCCGCGATTCGTTTCACACCCCGCAAGGGCAGGGAATCAATCGCATGAACGTTGGCGACCTCGACGTCTGGATCGAGCAGGGCCCTTATGCCATTCTCGCTTGCGTGATTCGCGGCATCGCTCCCCGCGACCTGCACGACCGCATGGCCGAAGTCCTCGAAAATATTCATCGTGATTACGCCGCGCAGCTCGACGCTTTCGAGGGGGACTCTTCCCCCTTCGCCAGGGTGAATCCCGAACTCGCCCGCTGCCTGGAACACCGCTATCGCGAAGAAGCCCAGCCCCGTGGCTTCGGCTTCGTCTACGCCACCGCCGCTTTGCTCCTGTTGCTCGTCGCCGGATGGTTCGGCTGGCGCGCCGTCCAATATTCCCGCTGGGAACGCCTGGTGGACTCCTTCCGCGCTCAGCCGGGCTACGTGATCACCTCCTTCGCACGTGAAGACGGCAAATTTGTCGTGCGCGGAATGCGCGATCCCTTGGCGGCCGCCCCTGGCGAAATTATCAAGGCATCCGAAGTGAATCCCGCGAAAGGCGAATTTCACTGGGGAGGCTACTACGCGCTCGACGACAGCATCGTGCAGCAGCGCGCAACCGCGCTTCTCTCGCCCCCTGCCGGGGCGAAGCTCGCTGTCAAAGACGGCGTCCTGCAAGTTTCCGGAACTGCCACCGTCGGCTGGGTCAAAGACGTTCAGGCAAAAGCCCCCCTGATTCCCGGCATTCACTCCCTCCAATTCGCGCCTGAGCTCCAGCCGGATCAGTTGGCCTTCACGCAGGCAAAGTCCGAGATTGCGCGTGCCCTCGTCCGCTTCCCGATTGCCAGCGCCGCCCTTTCTGCCTCCGAACGCGCCTCGCTGAAAACATTCGCCGGCAGCATCCAATCGCTTCTTGCGGCCGCGCAGGCGTTGCATCAGGATGTGTCCGTCCAGATTGTCGGCCACACCGATTCCACCGGTGCGGAAACATCCAATCTGAATCTCAGCCAGCGCCGGGCCGATCGCGTTGCTTGGGAACTCGGCCAGAACGGCGTCCCGGAGAATCGTGTGAGCACCCTTGGCGTCGGCACCACGCAACCGCTTCGTCCAGAGGTCTCCGATTCCAACCGCGAATTCAACCGCAGCGTCACCTTCCGCGTCGTGGTCCGGACCCCGTAGCGCCCGGCCATGCTCCAAAAGAAAATTTGCATGCTCGGGTCGTTTGCCGTCGGGAAGACCAGTCTCGTTCGCCGCTTTGTCGAAAGCATCTATTCGGACGTTTATCAGACCACCGTCGGCGTGAAAATCGACAAGAAAAATATTCAAGTCGGCGGCAAGGAGGCTTCGCTCGTCCTCTGGGATATCTACGGCGACGACGACTACCAGAAAATGCGCTGGACCTATCTCCGTGGCGCTTCCGGCTATCTGCTGGTGGCCGACGGCACGCGCAAGGCGACACTCGATAAAGCGCAGGAGCTCGAGCGGCGCGCGCGCGAAGAAGCCGGTGCAATTCCCTTTGTTTTCGTCCTCAACAAGTGCGACCTGTTGCAGGATTGGGAACTGGATGCCGCGGATGAATCGCAACTCGCTGCGCAGCAATGGAGCGTGCTGCGGTCCAGCGCAAAAACCGGTGAAGGCGTCGAAGAGGCCTTCTCTCTCCTTGCGCGGAAAATACTGGGATGAACATGCCGGACCTCCGCGAAACATTTCTGGCCCAGATGGGCTTCGCGTTGCTCGAGTACCGCGGCGACGGCGCCTTCCTCCCCATTGCCAAACTTCCCACGTGGTTCCTGGAGCTATGGAGCCAAAAGGAAAGCGCCACGATTCCGCTGGCCTTGTCTGAACAATCGCCTTTTCTCGAGAATTTCCTTCTGGAGGCCGAGGCCTATTGGGAGTCGCCGAATGCCGCCGGCTGCCGCTCGGAAACGTGGATCGAAAAAACGCCCTCCGGCCGCGAAATTCCCCTGCAAGCCCGCGCGCTGCTCCTCGACGGCAAGCGCGTCGTCGCCCTCTTCAGCCCGGAGACGGATTTGCGCGAGCGGACAAAAGTTTTGCAGACGGCGCGCAACGCGCTGCTCGATCATGAACGCCTGGGTCGCGAAATCCAGAAAAAAGAAATCCTGCTGCATTGCATTGTCCACGATTTGTCGCAGCCGCTTAGCGTTATGCATGTGGCCTTGGATTGCCTCGCCGACGAGTCCATCACCGAACGCTCTCGCCAATTCCTCACTCTCGGGAAACTCGCCGGCGAGCAGCAGGAAACGATGATTCGCGACATCCTCCATACGTTTTCCGCTGACCTGCGCGCTTCGCTCGATGCTGGCACCGAAGAAAATGCCTCCACCGACCTTCTCGACTGCGCCCGAAAAACCATGGCCGCTTTGGGCCCCACTTTCGTGGCCAAGGGCGTGCATCTGTCTTTCACCCCTTCTGCCGACGAGACTATCGCGTGGCCCGTCCGCGCCGAGCCGTCGCGTCTCCAGCGAATCTTCTCGAACCTCCTGGAGAACGCTCTCCGCTACACGCCCTCCGGAGCACGCGTCGCCGTCGGCTTCGAGGATGAAGGGGCGTTTCTGAAGGCCTATATTGACGACGAAGGCCCCGGCCTTCCGAACGATCTGCGGCCGGAACAGATTTTCGGACTCTTCCTGAAGGGGAAGCACAGCGGCGGCAAAGCCGGCCTGGGTCTCTACTTTTGCCGCATCACCGTGGAACGCTGGGGCGGCAGCATCGGATGCGTCACGCTCCCCGTAAAAGGTTCGCGTTTCTGGTTTCGCTTGGCCCGCGCCATCGCCGATTCGGATTCCGCTATTCCCGCCGCGAAACATATCGCGGCGAACTCTCCGGCCGGGTCTTCCGCCCAGCGGGTTCCGCCGCTCCATATTCTGTTCGCCGACGATCAGAAAGATATTCGCACCCTCACCACCTACCAGTTGAAGCGCAAGGGTCATAAAGTTGCTGCCGCCGCGAATGGGAAGCAGGCCATGCGGCTCTTCCGCTCGAGAAAGTTTGAACTCGTTCTCCTCGACCAGGAAATGCCCGGGATGACCGGCGACGAAGTGGCTCGCGCCATTCGCAAAAGCGAAGCAGGTAAAAAGTCGCGCGCGTTTCTGGTTGCCTCCACGGGAAACACGGGTGCTGAAGACGTCCGCCGCCTCAAGGCCGCGGGATTCGACACCGTACTTGGCAAGCCGTTTCGCATGGACGATCTCCTGGGCATCTTGCAAACTGCGGCGAAGCAGCATTCTTCACCGCCCGGCTTGACCCAATCGCAGACGCCCGCCGAATTGAGTTACGCGGCGCTGCTCGAGCGTGTCGGCGGCGACCCCGCTCTTTTGAAGCGCATGATCGCCACCTTTCTCCGCGATACTCCCAAGCGGCTCTCTGCAATCAGCACGGCGTTACGGCGTAAGAGTGCCGGCACGCTCGCCTCCCTGGCCCACGCCTTGAAAGGATCGGTCAGTATTTTCGGAGCGGAACAGGCCCGGCTGCACGCGCAGGAATTGCAGGAACTCGCGCGCACCGGCGATCTCGCGTCCGCCCAACCCCTTCTCGCTCCGTTAAAGGAAGAGATTGCGAATCTCCTCGGAAACCTGAGAGGATACGCAAATCAAACCGCCGCCAGGCCCGCCAGGAAGCGGCCCAGGCATCCCCGAAATCGGGGCAAACACCGGCGGTGAGCTTGGTGCGCGGCAAATTCGAGTTCGACCAGCGGAGTCCCGAGTATGCCCCAGATCCTTGTTGCGGAAGATGATGCCACAACACGCGAAATGATTGCCGGCATTCTGAAGAGAAGGGGATACGACGTCAGCACGGCCAGCGACGGCGCCAGCGCCTTGCGCACCCTAAAGAAAAAGGAATTCGACCTCCTCCTGCTGGATATCTGGATGCCCAAAATGAGCGGCCTGGGCCTGATCGCCACCCTTCACGGCGAAAGCCACATCCCCAAAATCATTGTCATGACTTCGGACAAAACCTCCGACACCGTCCTGAAATCGCTCATCGGGCAGGTCTATCAATTCCTCGCCAAACCGATCGAGGCCAACATCCTTCTCAGCGTTGTCGAAAACGCGCTTTCCGAAGACCCTGCCACACCGCCGATCGAAGTGCTCTCCGCCAATAAACACTGGGTGGAGCTTCTCGTCCCCTGCGAACGTTCCGTCGTCGCCCGCGTGCAGAGTTTTCTGTCGCGTCTGGAAACCGATCTGCCTCCCGACGTCCTCGAAAAAGTGGGCTACGCTTTCCGCGAGCTTCTCAACAACGCCATCGAATGGGGCGGCCGGCTCGATCCCAACCTCAAGGTGCGCATCTCCTATATCCGCACCCGAAAGCTCCTGATGTACCGGCTCGACGATCCCGGACCGGGTTTCAAGCTGGAAGACCTCAAGCACGCCGCCGTCAGCAATCCCGAGGACGATCCCATGGCCCACATGACCGTGCGTGAACAAAAGGGCCTGCGCCCCGGCGGCCTCGGCCTCATGCTCACCCAGCAACTCGTCGACGAACTTGTCTACAACGAAGCCCGCAATGAGGTCGTCCTGATCAAGTATTTGTAGCGGACTCCTTCGGATTGTCCAGACCCGGGAAGGCAGGTAGGGCTTATTCTTCGATCCAACCGGTAACCCGCCCTGAAACCCTCATCGCGTCTCCTGCTCGCGGTTTCCTGCTTCCCCACCCTCCGTTCACATCCCATTCATCTTCACTTCTTCCCGCCCTTCCTCACCTGTACCGTCCTCTAGTAAACTTACGCGATTCTATTCGCACTCATTTCCGCATAAGGAGCTCTCCCATGGCTGCAGGCACCCTGACAGGCGCCGAATTCAAGCAACATCTGCGTGCCGGTTCACCGAAACTCGGCCTCTTCCTAAATTCGCACAGCCCCACCGTCGCCGAGCAACTCGCACACAGCGGCTACGATTGGCTGCTCGTGGACTCGCAGCACGGTCCGATGGGCTTCGAAAAACTCTCTGCAATGATCTCTGGAATTTCCAACGGTGGCGCCAAATCGCTGGTCCGTGTCGGCGGCTACAGCGACCGTGCCGGCATCCAACAGTCGCTGGACATCGGCGCGGACGGCGTCCTGGTCCCCTACATCAATACCGCCGAGGAGGCGCGCCAGGCGGTCAGTTGCACGCGGTATCCCACGGTGGGCACGCGCTCGGTCTACTTTCCCCAGCGCAGCATGAACAAGGAAGGCTTGCTCGGCTATGCCGGCGCCGCCAACAACAACGTCATTGTCGCACTGCAGGTGGAGACCGCTGATTGCATCAAGAACATTGACGAAATCGCCGCCGTTCCCGGCGTCGACCTCCTCTTCCTCGGCCAGAACGACCTGTGCATGTCCATGGGCCTCTACGACAAATACGAGTTTCCCCACATGTACACTTCGCCCGAACTCGGCGCGGCCACCGAAAAACTCATTGCCGCCGCCCGCCGCAACAACGTCATCCTGGGGCTCTTCCTCTTCGGAACCTCCCGCGTCGGTGAATTCCTCGACAAGGGTTTCTCCTTCATCAGCATCGGCAACGATCTGCACCACATCCTCACGCAGGCCGGCGCGTATGTGAAGGACGTCGAAGAGATCGCCAGGGCCAAAGGGAAGTCCTGGACGCGTCGCCCCACCGCGCTTTTCTAACCGGCCTTCCTGCAGTTCCGCGAGGCCTCGCCGCATCCAACCAGTGAGGCCTCTCTGTTTTATGGTCTGAGCACGAGCCCGTGACGCCGACACTCAACTGGGGCAATCGCCCTTGGACTATCACGTACCAGGCCGAGCCGCGGCCCTTGCCATCATCGGTTGATTTTGCCTTCGTCGGCGGTGGGTTCACCGGCCTTGCCGCCGCCGCGTGGCTCAAGCGCCTCGCTCCGGACTCTTCCGTCGCGCTCCTCGAAGCGGGCCGCGTCGGCGATGGTGCCAGCGGGCACACCGGTGGAATGGCGCTCGCCGAATCCGCCGTCGGCGATCTCGCGGGCCTCGGCGATGTGCTCTCCGGCTATCGTCAAATATTCCAGGATCTCGACCTCGACGCGGACTTGCACCTTCCTGGCGTCTATGAACTCGGCCGCAGCGCGCCCCTCCCGCATTCCCCCATTCGTTGGAGCGATTCCGGCCAGCTCTCCGCGGTCAAGGAAGTCCCCGGCGGCTCGGTGAATCCGGGAAAAGTTGTCAGCGGGCTGGCGTCAGCCGCCGCCCGGGCGGGTGCGCTCCTGTTCGAACACGCCGCGGTGGAACGCTGCGATTTCGCGGACCCCATTCGCCTCGACACTTCCATCGGCGAATTAAACGCAAAACACGTCCTCTTCGCCACCAACGCCTTCGCCTTCGAGCTCACCGGCTGGACGCAGCGCGCCGAATCCTGCTTCACCCTCGCCGTTGCCACCGAAGAGCTCGCTCCATCTGTTCTCGAAGCGATCGGCCTCGGCGAAGGAAAATCCTTTTACACTGTCGATCTTCCTTATCTTTGGGGACGCCTGCTCGGCCGGCAAATCATCTTCGGCAGCGGCCTGGTCCACTTTGCAGATTGGCGCGATGTCTACGCCCTCGATGTCACGAAAGGGGAAGCCGCCGAACTGTTTGCCCGGCTCGAAAAACGCATCCACGGTTTGCATCCGGAATTGTGCAACGTCCAGATCGCACGCCGCTGGGGCGGCCCGATCTGCATCACCCAAGGTTGGAAACCCATCTTTGAGCGGCATCCGCAGAACCGCAATGCACTGGTCGTGGGAGGCTTTTCCGGCCACGGCGTCGCGCAATCCGTCTATCTTGGCACGTGGGCCGCGGAAGCACTGCTCGGCAGGCGCGAACTGCCGATCTGGAAATAACTCTTCACCCGGGATTGTCGCTCCTGCGCAACTCCGCAACCTTATACATGCCCGAACACCGGCAGCGATTTCAGCATCTCCGAAAGCCCGTTCCACATAATCTGCACGCCGATGCATACCAATAAAAACGACGATAGCCGCATGATCACGCTCATCGAAGTCGCGCCCAGCGCCCGGGCCAGCCGGTCGGAGTACGCATAACAAAGATAAACGCTCGCGGCCACCAGCACGGACCCGATCACGGCGCCAATGATCGAGAACAAAATCATATGACCCCGATGAGGCTCGTTGGCGCCCAGCGTGATCGCTACGGAGATGGTTCCAGGTCCCACCGTGAGCGGCAACGTCAGCGGATAGAAAGCCTTTTGGAATAAATCCTGTGTATCCACGCTTCGATGGACGTCGGCCTTCGTTTCGTCCTCGTCGCGCTGCTTCAACATCGCCCAGCCCGTCGAAACCACCACCAAACCGCCGCCCACCTGCACTACGGGAATAGAAATTCCAAAAAAAGCCAGGATATGCGTTCCAATCAGAAACGACCCAATGATGAGAACAACGCTGTTGATGGCGATGTTCCGCGAAAGCAGCCTGCGTTGCTCTGTCGTGTAGTATCGCGTGAGGGAAAGAAACAGCGGAGCGCCGCCCAGCGGATTCACAATCGGAAACAGCGCCGAGAGCACCAGTATCGTGGCCTTGAATAGAGGAATCATGAAAGGTGTTGAAAGTATAGCTAGAAAGAATTCGAACCCGAAATCAGTTTGGCCGTGGTAACCGCCTGGCCCGCGTGGCGCTGCGTGTGTTCGGCAACGTGTACCAGCAAGCCCCCAAGAGTGGTCGGCAATTTTTGGCGCCCCACCTCTCGGCGCAAGGAATAATCCAGTGTCGCCAGTGCCCGCACCCGTTCGCAGGCCCGTTCGAGTGCCACGTCGAGATCCTTCAGTAGCTCCTCCGCCATCTCTTCGTGTGTCGCGGATTCCTGCGTAAGGCCTGCAAACTGCGCCTCCGACAGCGTCCCGCCCTCGGCATAGGTCAACAGCCGGTCCACGCTCCCGCCAATGTGCCGCAACTGGAAAGCCACCGAAGGCAGTCCGCCGGGCCGCGCGTGAATCTGCCCGACGCTCAGGCCGTCACACCACCGGTGTAAATCTTCCCGTGCCAGTTCCAGCGCGTGCAAAACACCCCGCGCCACCGGCGGCACATCCGTCAACGTGCCTCGCAGCCACGGCTCCGGTCTTCTTGTGTGGTTTGACGTCACCGATAACGCTCCCTTTGGCACACTGCGCGAATTGACAGGCTAGCAGGCTCCACATAGGATGGGAAATTCGCCGCAAGGGTGCAACCGTTGCCTTGCGGTCCAGGGACGGACGCCTTCGGCATGAGATCGCTCTCCTCCAGATTCCGCTCCGCCGCGCTCCTGTTGCTCGCGGCGAGTTTTGCCTTGGCGGCCGCGCCCGCCATCGGCCCTGCGGACAGCCAGCGCTATCTCACCGACATCAAAACGCTCACGCAGGACAAGATGGAAGGCCGTGGCGACGGCACCAAGGGACTCACCCGCGCGCAACACTTCCTCGAAAATCGCTACAAGAGTCTCGGCCTCCAACCCGCTGGCGCCAAGGGCTATCTCCAGCCCTTCACCGTCACCACCGGCGCCAAAATCAGAGGCAATAATCACCTGCACATCCAGAGCGGCGAAGCCAAAAACGAGCTGAAGCTCAACCAGGACTACGTCCCCTTTAGTTTTTCCGCTTCCGGGAAGGCGGATGCTTCGCTGGTCTTCGCAGGCTATGGCATTACAGCTGAGGAATTCGGCTACGACGACTATGCCGGCCTGGACGCGAAAGACAAAATCGTCGTAATCCTCCGCTACGAGCCCGCGGGATTCGCCGCCAAGTCCGGCAACCAGGGCCTGACGCACCATTCCCAGTTCATCACCAAAGCCATCAATGCCCGCAACCACGGTGCCAGGGGTTTAATTCTGCTGAATGGCAAACTGGGAGACGGCGAAGAAGACCTGCTCACCCGTTTCGGCAGCGTCAGCGGCCCGGAAAACGTCGGCATTCTTTTCGCCCAGGTGAAGAACGCCACCGCTGCTCCCTGGTTCCAGGCGGCAGGGAAGTCGCTCAAGGATGTTCAGGAAGCAATCAATTCCAACTCCAGGCCCGCTTCCTTCGCATTCCCAGACACCCTGCGCGCCTCGCTCGCCATTGATATCGAAACCACCCGCGCCACCGTCAACAACGTCCTTGCCTACCTGCCCGGAAAGACCGATGAATACATCATCCTGGGCGCGCATTACGACCATCTCGGCCGCGGCAATTTCGATTCCCTCGCCCCTTCGCAATTCGGCCAGATTCATCCCGGTGCCGACGACAACGCCTCCGGCACCGCCGGCCTTCTGGAACTCGCGCGCCTTCTCGCGCCGATGAAAGGCCAATTGCAGCGCGGCATTCTCTTTGCCTCATTCGCTGGCGAAGAGTTGGGCCTCCTCGGCTCCGAAGCCTGGGTCAAGTCGCCCACCAGGCCGCTCGACAAAGCCATCGCCATGCTCAACATGGACATGATTGGCCGCATCAAGAACGACAAGGTATATATCGGCGGCGTCGGCACCGGCTCCACCTTCCAGAAAGTCCTCGACAACGCTCATGACGGCTCCCATCTCAAGTTCGAATATTCCCAAACCGGCTATGCCGCCAGCGATCACACTTCCTTCGTTACCCAAAAAATCCCCGTGCTCTTTTTCTTTTCCGGCCTCCATAGCGACTACCACAAGCCCTCCGACACCTGGGACAAAATCAACTCCGAGGCCGCGGCCCGGCTGCTGAATGTGGTGGCTTCCACCACCGTCGCGCTGGACGACGCGCCCGAAGGCCCCAAATTCATTGCCGTTGCCGACACGAATCCCCATGCAGGCGGCATTTCCAGCGGCGGTGGATATGGCCCGTACTTCGGTTCGATTCCCGACTTCGGCCAAACGGAAAACGGCGTCCGCTTTTCCGACATCAAGCCCGGCTCTCCCGCCGCCAAAGCTGGATTCAGAGCCGGAGATGTTTTGATCAAATTCGGCGATATGCCCATTAAGAACCTTTACGATTTCACGGATGCCCTGCGGCGCAGCAAGGTCGGCGAAGTGGTCCGCGTCACCGTTCTGCGCGATGGCAAGGAAGTATCCGCGGACGTGAAGCTCGAACAGCGAAGATAGCCGTTACATCTTTCGGTCTATGGAGCCGTGCGATAGTGCTCACTCGCAATTGGATCGGTCCCTCGTTGGGAGTTTTGGTGTCCGCCGCCATCTTGTATGGAGCGCCCTACTCTCCCGTCTTCATCCGAGTTCGCCCCGACGTTCCCATCCTGCATCCGCAGGAACAAAAGCACCTCAAAAACGCGCGCCAGCTCACTTTCGGCGGCCAGAACGCGGAAGCCTATTTTTCCGCCGACGACAAACAGTTAATCTTCCAGCATCAGGGCGAAGGAGTGCCCTGCGACCAGATTTACTCCATGGTCGTAGACACACCCGGCGGCGAGCCTCCCGTGCCAAAAATTCTCAGCACCGGCAAGGGCCGTACCACCTGCAGCTACTTCTTCCCCTCGGGCGACAAAATTCTTTTCTCTTCGACCCACGCCGCCAGCCCCGATTGCCCGCCCAAGCCCGACTATTCCCACGGCTACGTCTGGCCCATCTACGGCACCTATCAGATTTATACCGCCAAGCCCGACGGCTCCGATCTGAAGCAACTCACCCACGCCGCCGGCTACAACGCGGAGGCCACCATCACCCGCGATGGCAAGCACGTCGTTTTCACCTCCACGCGCAACGGCGACCTCGATATCTTCACTATGGATGCCGACGGCTCCAACGTGAAACAGCTTACGCAGGAGCTGGGCTACGACGGCGGCCCCTTCTGGTCCTACGACGGAACCAAAATCGTCTATCGCGCTCAACACCCGAAAACCCCCGAAGAACTCAAGGACTATAAAGATCTCTACGCGCAGGGCCTCATTCGTCCCGGCAATCTCGAAATCTGGGTGATGAACGCCGATGGTACGAACAAGCACCAAGTCACCCGCAACGGCGCTGCGAATTTCGCCCCTTACTGGTTTCCGGACGGCAAGCGCATCATCTTCGCCTCCAACCAGGCCGACCCAAAAAACGGCCGTGATTTCGATCTCTACCTGATCAACGAAGACGGCTCCGGCCAGGAACGCATCACCTTCGATCCCGATTTCGACGCGTTTCCCATGTTTTCCTCGGACGGGAAGCGCCTCGTCTGGGCTTCCAATCGCAACGGCAAGGTGCCGCACGAAACCAACATCTTCGTCGCCGATTGGATCGAATAAGAGATCCCGCATTTCAATAAAGGAGGATTGCCCTTGCCTACCACCGCTGCCAAGCGCACCACCAGAGCCAAGCCCGGCCAGCGCGCCGAGGAGTCTCTTCGCATCCTCATCTCTCACAAACGCATTCGCGAGCGCGTCCGCGAACTGGCCCAGGAAATTCGCCGCGATTTTCCGAATGAGCCGATGCATCTTGTCGGCGTGCTCAAGGGTTCCGTCCTCTTCCTGGCCGATCTCGCCCGCGAAATGGGCGGCGAGGTCTCCTTCGACTTCATTTCCGTTTCCAGTTACGGCAAAGGCATGGACTCCACCGGCGAAGTGAAAATGATCAAAGACCTCGACGTCAGCATCGAGGGCCGCTCCGTCCTCGTCGTCGAGGACATCCTCGACACTGGTCTCACCCTGCGGTATCTGCTGCGCCTGTTTGAGGAGCGCAAGCCGAAACACCTGCGCGTCGCGGTCCTGCTCGACAAGGCTGAACGCCGCATCGCCGACGTCCGCGCCGACTACACCGGCTTTGTCATTCCCAACGAATTCGTGGTGGGTTACGGCCTCGATTTCGACGAGCGCTATCGCAATCTTCCCGACGTCTGCGTGGTCCGTTTGGGGCCCAGGGGTAAAACGAAAATCGAAGTGTAAGCGGCCCAACGCCACCGATGGCGCCGCGAATCGCCTGTTATACTATTTCCATTCATGGACGCCACCCAGTCGAAATCAGGAACGCAAACCACGGCGGAACAGTTCAAGGTGTCCGCTGACGTGCTGGCCACCCTTGCCGAAATCGGCGAAGAGGTCAACGCCTCGCTTGATCTGGATGAGGTCCTCTCTCACACCGCGGTCCTTATCAAGCGCTTCATCGACTACGAATTTTTCGGTGTCTTGATGCTCGACGACACCGGCACCTATCTTAAACATCGCTTCGCCATCGGCTATCCACCCGGCCTCGCCGAAAATCTCCGTGTTCCCGTAGGCCAGGGCATCACCGGCACCGCCGTGGCTGGTGGGCAGCCCGTGCGCGTCAACGACGTTTCGCAAGATTCCCGCTACATTAACGCCATTGACAGCGTGAAGTCGGAACTCGCCGTTCCGCTCGTCTTCCGCGGCAAGACCGTAGGCGTCCTCGATATTCAAAGCCGCCACCTCGACTATTTCACCGACGACCAGCAGAAGGTCATCACCCTACTCGCCAGCCGCCTCGCCGTGGCCATCGAAAACGCGCGCCTCTTTCAGAAAGTCAGCGCCCAGGCGGAAACCTTGCTGGTTTTGAACGAGGTCAGCCGCGAAATCAGTTCCATCCTCGAAGTCGAGGAGTTGCTTCGCCGTGCCGCTGAACTCGTCAAGCGCGTCATCGACTACCAGATCATCAGCATTATGCTTTACGACGAGGAGCAGAAGATCTTTCGCCATCGCCTCGACGTCAAGCACGGCCAGCGCGTCCAGGGAAAGCTGCGCGTTGCCGCCACCGAAGGCATCGTCGGTGCCTCCGCTACCTTGCGCGAACCGGTGCTGGTCCCGGACGTCTCCGTGGATCCCCGCTATCTGATGATGAATCCCGAAACGCGCTCCGAACTCGCGATTCCCATGATCTTCAAGGGCAAGGTCACCGGCGTCCTCGATCTCGAAAGCCCGCAACTCAATTACTTTACCGAGGAGCACGTGCAGACGCTCACCATCCTTGCTGCCAATCTTGCCGTCGCTCTCGAAAATGCCCGGCTCTACGAACAGTTGGCGCGCGACGAAGCCCGCATGGAACGCGAACTGCAAGCCGCCAAGCGCATTCAGGGCGCTTTGCTCCGCCCCGTGCCCGCCGACGATTACGGCCTCGATGTCGCTGCTCGCTATCTCTCGGCCCGCGAAGTCTGCGGCGACCTCTACGATTTTCTGCGCTACGGCCCCCAGCAGTTGGGTATCGCTTTGGGCGACGTCAGCGGGAAGGGAACCGCGGCCGCTCTCTTCGGCGCCGTCGCCATCGGCATTATGCGCAGCCTCGCCCCTCAAAAGTTGCAGCCCGCCGAAATGCTCCGCCAGATGAACCAGCTCGTCGGCGAGCGCCGCATCGAAGGGCGTTTCATGACCGCGTGCTTTGGCACCTGGCAGAAAGGCCGCCAGAAGCTCCGCGTCGCCAACGCCGGCCAGTCGCAGCCGCTTCTCTACAAGAACGACCGCTGCGACCGCATCGAGCTCACCGGCTTCCCGTTGGGGATTTTTGACGACGTGACCTACGATGAGTGGAGCGTCACCCTCGATCCAGGCAACATCCTTGTCTTCCATTCCGACGGCATCGCCGAAACCTCCAACAGTGAAGGCCAGCTCTTTGGCACCGAGCGCCTGCGCAAGCTGATCGAGCAGCAACATGAATTGACCTCCGCCGAATTGGCCGACCGCATTCTGCGCGAAGTCGATTGGTTTTCGCAAAGCGCGCCGCTCTCCGACGATCGCACCCTGGTGGTGATGAAAGTCAAATGAGCGCGCACGTCAAGGCCCGGAGGGGGTTGCCTTACGTGGACCCCGCGCGATATCTCCCCCATTTTTCCTGGCAGCGCCACGGCAAATCCGCGCCGGAAGTATTTTGCGAGCAAGTCCCGCTTTCCGAAATCGCCCGCCGCTTGGGAACGCCAAGCTACGTCTATAGCAGGCAAGCGATCTCCGGCGCTTTTCGCGAAATCGATTTTGGCCTGTCCGCCGTTCCCCACCTCGTCTGCTTTGCCGTCAAAGCCAATGGCAATCTCTCGCTGCTCCGGCATCTGGCCGGGCTCGGCAGCGGGTTCGACATCGTTTCCGGCGGCGAACTCGCGCACCTCGGCCACCTCGGTATCTCCGGCCGTTCCATCGTTTTTTCCGGCGTGGGAAAAAGCCGCGAAGAAATCCGTGAAGCCCTCCGCTACCGGCCCAATCGCCGCGATCCTCATGGCATCCTGCAATTCAACGTGGAGTCTCCCGCCGAACTTGACGTATTTATCGAGGAGTCCTCGCGTTTCAGGCGCGGTTCATCCAACCGCCCCGGCGTCTCTATCCGCGTCAATCCCGACGTCAGCGCCGGTGGTCACCCGCACATTGCCACTGGCCGCGAAGAACACAAATTCGGCATCGCCTGGCCGGAGGCACGCAAGCTTTATTTGGCGCATCGCCGTTCGAAGGCAATCCGCTGGCAGGGAATTAGCGCCCACATTGGCTCCCAAATCGTTGCCTTGCCGCCCTTCCGCCGCGCGTTGCAGCGCCTGGCCGGTTATTTGCTCGATCTCCGCGAGCAGGGCGTCGCTCTCGACTATCTCGACGTCGGCGGCGGCCTCGGCGTCCGTTACACGCGCGAGCACGCCGCCTCCCGCACCGACTATGCGAAAATGATCGCCGAAATTGCGCAGCCCCTCGGCGTGAAAGTGCTGCTCGAGCCCGGTCGGTCCATCGTCGCCGAATCCTGCGTCCTGCTCTCCCGCGTGCTCTACACCAAGACGAATGGCCGCAAATCGTTCGTGATCGTGGATGCCGCCATGAACGACCTGATGCGCCCGGTCCTCTACGACGCTCCGCATCCCATCACCGTCGTCAGGCAAGCCGGAGCAAACAACGCGAATTCCCGCAAACGCGTGGACGTCGTCGGCCCGGTCTGCGAAACCGGCGACACCTTTCTGCTCGATTGGCCGCTGGGAAATATTTCTCGGGGAGACTTACTGGCTATTTGGCTGGCCGGGGCCTACGGCTTCTCGCAGGCTTCCAACTACAACGCGCGGTGCCGCGCCGCCGAAGTCCTCGTCTCCGGTAAAAAGTCCAAGCTCATCCGCCGCCGCGAAACGCACCTGGATCTGCTTCGCACCGACGTGCTCGGTTGAATCCTACGCTTCGCCCCACTTCAACTTATTCCGCAAAATTTCAAAATAATTCTTGTTCGGCGGCTGAATCAGTTTCAACCGTTCCTCAGAACGCACAATCCGCACGCGATCTCCAATCTGCATCGGCACGCCGGTTTGCCCGTCCAGGGTCAAAAAGACGGAGTCGGAACTCTGCGCCAGGCGTAACTCCACCACCGAAGTGTCCTGGATCACCACCGGCCGGTCGCTCAGCGTGTGCGGGCAAATCGGCGTGACCAGAATCGCCGCCACTCCCGGCTGCACAATCGGGCCTCCCGCCGACAACGAATACGCCGTCGAGCCTGTCGGCGACGCCACAATCAATCCATCGGCGCGATACCGGCACACGAACGCGCCATTGACATGCAGCTCCACTTCGATCATCCGCGCCAGCGTGCCTTTGTGCACCACCGCGTCGTTCAACACGCGCTGCTGCGTCAGCAGTTCGTCCCCGTGCGTGCGTTCAACGGCCAGCAGCACGCGCTCTTCAATCTTCGCTTGTCCCGCCAGCGCGCTTTCCAGTGCCGGGTAAAGCTCTTCAACGGTAAAGCTCGTCAAAAATCCCAGGCTGCCCATGTTGATCGGCAGAACGGGAATATCGTGATGCGCCGCTTCGCGCGATGCCGCAAGAATCGTTCCGTCGCCGCCCAGCACCAGCAGCAGATCGGACTCCTGCGCCACCTGGTGCCGCGTTTTGCCGACAAAATCTCCCTTTAGCACCGTTGCGGTCTCGATGTCGTAGACCGCCTGAAGCCCCCGGTCCTTGAGCCATCGCAACAGCGGAGGCACCACCTCGGCGATGTTCGAGCGCCGCGGGCGAGAAATGATGCCGATTCTCTTAAAGGTGGGTTCGGGCCGCATGGACTACCGCGATTCTACCGCAGCCGGTTTTCTGCCGTGAAGGAAATACTCCTGGTTGCCCTCGGCCCCGGCCAACTTGCTCGGGGCTTCTCCTAGAACGTCCAGCCCCAGCGCCTCCGCGGCGCGCCGCACACTCGCAATCGCCCTCTCGTGCAGCGCTTTCTCCCGCACAATACCCCCCTTGCCAACGTCTTCCCGCTGCAATTCAAATTGCGGCTTCACCAGGATCAGGAAATCGGCACCGGGCTTTGCGCAAGCCGTCGCGCCGGGCAGGATTTTCGTCACCGAAATGAACGAAACGTCGGCAACCACCAGGTCCACCGCCTCCGGCAAGTCCTCCCCCCGCAATTCGCGCGCATTCTTCTTAATTTGCACCACGCGCTCGTCTTCCCGCAGCTTCCAGCTCAATTGATCCGTGTTCACGTCCACAGCATAGACTTGCGTCGCTCCCGCTTGCAGCAGGCAATCCGTGAATCCTCCCGTCGAGGCGCCCAAATCCAGGCAGATCCTTCCGGCGGCGCTCACCTGAAAATCCTCCAGCGCTCCTTCCAGCTTCACTCCCCCGCGGCTCGCATATTTCTGCAACCGGCTGTGCACTTCGATGTGTGCAGACTCAGGCACCAGGGCCCCCGCCTTGCCGCTGCGTTGGCGGTCCACCTCCACTTCACCCGCCAGAATCATCGCCTGCGCCCTGTGGCGAGACTCGGCCAGCCCGCGCTCCACCAGCAGCACGTCCAGGCGCTTGCGTTCCGCTTTTGCATTCATGGAAATGAGGATCAGGCGCGGCGAAGGACCAGATATTCTGCAATCGCGCGCAACCGCTCGGCCTTCGCTCCAGAGGCATCCAACTCACCGATTGCTTTTTCGGCAAGTTCTCTCGCGATCTGGTGCGACTTCTCCAGCCCGAACACCGATGGATACGTCGCTTTCTGTTGGGCAATATCCTTGCCCGCGGTTTTGCCCAAAGCGGCGGACGACTCTTCGACATCCAGAATGTCGTCAGTCACCTGAAACGCCCAGCCGATGGTCTCGCCGAAACGCCGCAACCTTGCCACGTCTTCCACCGACGCTCCTGCACAAATCGCGCCAGCCGTAACCGAAGCCCGAATCAGCGCGGCCGTCTTCGACCGGTGAATGTATTCGAGCATCTCTGGCCTCACTGGCTTCCCCTCGGCTTCCAGATCCGCAACTTGGCCGCCTACCATTCCGTTCACCGTCCCCGCGGCCGTCGCAATCTCCGTCACCATCGCCACGCGCCGCTCCGGCCTCACCGGTGCTGCCGCAATCGTCTCAAACGCCAGCGTCAACAGCGCGTCGCCCGCCAGAATCGCCGCCGCTTCCCCGAATTGCTTGTGGCACGTCGGCTTGCCCCGCCGCAGGTCGTCGTTGTCCAGCGCCGGCAAATCATCGTGAATCAGCGAATAGGTGTGGATGAATTCGATTGCGCAACCCGGAAAAAGCGCGGGCGCTACATCCGTGGTAAAAATCCTCGCCGCTTCCAGGCACAGCATCGGCCGGATGCGCTTCCCGCCGGCGAACACCGAATACCGCATCGCCGTATGAATCGTCGCCGGAGTCACGCTCTCCGTGGGCAGCAGCCGCTCCAGTTGCGCGTCCACCGCCTCGCGGTCTTCTTCAAAAAATGCAGGGAGCTTCATCGAAGTGGTGGATTGCCCAGGCTGCGCCGTGCTCACGTTTCTTTCTCGCCTTCGGACTCAAACGGCTCGGCCACCATCTTTCCGTCCGCCTTCTTCAGCAAAATCTCCACCCGGCCCTCGGCCTCCTCAAGCTGCTTCTGGCATTCGTGCGATAATCCCACGCCTTCCTCGAACAGCTTCATGGCTTCGTCCAGCGAAAGCTGCGGGCTCTCCAATCGGCGCACCACTTCTTCCAGCCGTGCCAGCGACTTTTCGAAATCCGGCTTCTTCGGCGCTTCGGGTTTTTTCGGTGCAGGTTGGTTCACGCTCTCCGCCTGTCAACTTCCGCAATGCATTTGTCCTGAAAGTGCCTGTCGCAAACCTATTTCTGGCAATGCCCGCAATGGTAGGTCGCCCGCCCGCCCTGCTCAACCCGCTGGATGGGCCGCCCGCACCGACGGCAGGGCAAGCCTTCCCGCTGGTACGCGCGCAAAATATTCTCCAGCCCCTGGAACCACCAGTTCGGATCGCGAAAGTCGGGCGGCGGATCCTGACAACATTCTAGAGCACGCCGCAGAACGCGCACAATCGCTTTATGAAGCCGCGCCGATTCCGCGCCGTCAAGCGAGCCTGCGCTTCGCCACGGATCGAGCCGCGCACGCCACAACGCTTCGCTCGAATAAATATTCCCGATCCCCGCCACCCGCGTCTGATCCAGCAGGAATTCTTTCAGCGAACGCCTGGACCCGGAAGCGCGCGCGTGCAGCCATTTCGCCGTGAACTCCCGGTCGAACGCATCCACTCCCAGTCTTTGCAGTGGTGCGCACTCCGCTTCCGATTCCCACGCGTGCACCCGCCCAAAATGCCGGTGATCGCTGAACCCCAGCGCCCCCTTCCCGAATTCGAAGGCCAAGTCCACATGCACGCCGTCCGGCTCGTTCGCCCGCCGCAGCATGTCCTTCGCGCCGGGAAACCACACCAGTTGCCCGTCAAAACGAAAATGCATTTCCACCAGGCCGCGGTCCAGCCTAAGGAAAAGATACTTTCCCCGGCGAAGTACCTCCTCCACTCGTCCGCCTTCCACCATCCGTGAGACATGCGGCGCACTCTGCGGCTTGCACACAATCGCGTGGAACACGTGCACGCAGCGGATGCGCTGGCGTACCACCAGCGGGCGCAGCGCCTGCGCCACAGCTTCAACTTCGGGAAGTTCCGGCATGGCAGGGAAGTGGACTCAGTTCACAGGCTGCAGCGTCAGCCAGTGCTTGCGCACCTTCGTCTCCGCGGCATCGCTGAACGGCTCATAAATCGCTTTTCCGTTCAGCCAGTACGAAAATTGATCCGTGTAGTGTTCGCTGCCCGGTTGGCCCGATTCGCCCGCCGGCAATAGCAAGATCGATTCATCCCAATCCGCCAGGTTCGCCACAAATCGCTCCGACGGCCCATGATGCCGCGAAGCCGCCCGCGGGCTGAAAAGCGTCCCCGACTGCGACTCGCCGGTCTTGCTCAAAAGTTTCCTCAAAATTCCCTCGCGCCCGATCGGATGCATCATGTCCAGATAATTGAGCCGCTTCCATGCCCAGTCGTCCGGGTTGCTGCTGTGGGTCTCTTTTTCCAGGCGCTTCACTGCGCCATCCCCCGCCGCGCTCAGCAGTTCGTCGTAATTCTTGTAATCCGCCGGCAGCCAGCGCGTCGGGCGATCCGTCAAAATGCGTTGCAAGAACGCAATCTTCCGCCAGCTATAGAGCTTTGTGTCTTTCCCCAGTTGCGGCTCCAGAATCAGATCGAGAGTCTCGTAGAGCGCGGCATCCAGGAAAGACACCACGGACGAATTGCCCTCCGCAATCCCGTTCCAATCCTTCGCTTGCTGGATCAATTTCTGCGCGCGCGGGTCCTTCGGCGGCGCGATCTTCGCCGCCGCCACCAGCTGTTCGCCGATAAAGACGTGTGGATAGCTGTAGGTGTCCGTCTCCACCTTCAGCATGTCTTCCGGTCGCAAGTCGTGCTTGTCGTGCAGCAGGTCGTAAATCCGCGCTGTGCGATACGGTTCTTCCCAGCGATCCGTCAGATATGGTTTGTAATCGGGCCCGGTCACGCGCGCATTTGCCGTCACAATCAGCCCGCTCTCTGGGTTGTAGCTCTGCGGCAATTGTTCGAGCGGGATGTATCCCGTCCACTCGTACGCATCCGTATCGCCCGGGACCGGCACCTCGCCGCGTCCTTTCTTCCGGATTGGCACCCGCGCCGCCATGATGTATCCGATATTTCCTTCTACGTCTGCATAAACGGCGTTTTGCGCCGGGCCCCATACCATCTTCATCAGCTCGCGAAACTGCTTCCAGTTCTTCGCGCGTCCCAGCCAGTTATAGCTGTTCGCCAATCCTCCAGGTTCCAGCGCCGTCCACTTCACCGCGTATGACGTTTCGCCCTCGTTCCACAGCACCGGCCCGTGCCGCGTCACCACCAATCGTTCGTGTACGTCCGGCTCGCCCTTCACGTGAATCGTTTCGTCGTATACATCGGCCTTCTGCCATTTTCCGTTGACGCGATACTCGTCGGGATTCTCCGGATTGAACGTCTCGATGTAGAGATCCAGCACGTCCGCGCCGTTGTTCGTGAAGCCCCATGCAATGCGGTCGTTGTGCCCGATGATCACCAGCGGCGCGCCCGGCAGCGTGATGCCTTTGACGTTCCATCCCGGCGCCGTCATGTGAATCTCATACCAGATCGGCGGAATCGTCAGTTCCAGATGTGTGTCGTTCGCCAGCAGCGGTTTGCCGGAGGCCGTGTGCTCTCCATTCACCACCCAGTTGTTGCTGCCCAGCGTCCCGCGAATATCGTGCTGGCTTCCGTCCAGCCACTGCTTCACCTGCTCCGCGAAAAAAGCCGTCAAGTCCGGCTCCGCCATCGCATTTTGCAACGATCCGGGCGCAAGCCCCGCTTTCAGCACATCCTCCGGGTCCATTTGATCGTCGTCATCGTCGTCATCTTCATCGGAGCCCGGATTGGCCTTTTCCTTCACGTTGGGATCGCCCACCACAAAATGATCCATCGACGACGCTTCGTTGTAGAGGTCCTTCGCCAGTTCCGTCCCCACCTTTGCCGTGACGATCGCCCGGTCGATTTCACGCTGCCGCGTATCCGTCAGCGTCCGGTACATGTATCCCGTAATCACCAGCGAGTCGCTCGCCTTCCACGGCTGCGGTTTGTATTTCAGCAGCGTGAACTCCATCGGCAGCGTGTCCTGGTGCTGTTGAATGAACAAGTTCACGCCCCGCGCGTACGCCTCCAGCAGCCTCCGCGCCTCGGGATTCATGTCCTGTAAATCCCGGTCAGCCGCGCGACCGAAATTCAGATTCCGGAAATCCTTATCAATTTTCAGCGTCGCATTCCCGAGAATTTCCGAAAGTTCGCCGCGCGAGGCCCGCCGCAGGATGTCCATTTGCCACAGCCGGTCCTGCGCCACCACGTAGCCCTGCGCCTCAACCGCATCTTCCACCGACCCCGCTCGGACGTGTGGAATTCCCCAGTTGTCGCGCCCGACCGTCACTTCGCCCTGCAGCCCCGACAAATGGATGGTCCCGTCCAATTGCGGCAGCGGGCGATACACCAGCCACCACACGGCCACCGCAAAAAGGATCAAGGCAAAGGCAGCTACGGATAGGAGAAGACGCAGCAGAATGCGCAAAGCGAGTTCCACCTCGTGTAGGGGCGGCCTTATGCCGCCTTGTTCTGAAGAAGTTTCAGTGTAGTGGACCCCGCCACCCCACGCAACTCACAGCCCGCAACCATCACCGCCAGCTCGCCCCGATGGCCGGCTCGCCACCGGAAGTGGCACCAGTGCCTGTCAATGCCTTTGTAGGGGCCAACCTTGCTTGCACTGAGCCGCGAAGTGTTCGGCCCTCTTGGCTATGTGGCACGAATTGTGCCGGCGCTTCACACTGTTCAAGTCACCACGCAAGGCCCGAAGGGCCGAAAAAAAACTGGCCCTGGGAAACGTTACCCAAAAACGAAACGCCCCCCAGGGGCGACTGAACTTTGCGTTCAACGCAATCTCACGCTCCCCCGGAGCCTGCTCGTATATTTGTCCGCCGCCCACCCCTGACGCACTGGGCCTCAATCTCCCGCGCTTCTTGCCCCGGCCATCTCACTCCACCAATCCTCAGTTAGCACCACAGCCGCCCCGCGCCCCAAACACTCCCCTTCAAACTTTAATTTTCGAGGGGCCGCCTTTGCCCGGCCCATCCTACGCGGTCTGGAACAGGGAACTTGCCTCCCTGGAATTCATGTCCGGTCGCTTGGGCGCCAGGGTCATCTTGTAGTGCAGCCGCAAAATCGTCAGTCCCACGAAGCGGATTTCGTGGTCCGTCCGCAACACGCCTTCTTCATCCGCGTACACGTGAAAAATCTCGTGCAGCGTCGTGAAGCAGCGCACTATCCATGCATCCGGCCCTGCCTCCACGATCCGGTAAAATCCGGATTTGCCGAAGGCTGCGCCCGTGGATTCCAGCCCAAAAGACCCATCGGGATACGCGCAGGGCCGCAAATACACGTTGCTGCTGCCGTAACAAGGGAATGTCACTTTCACACACGGATTTTCTTCGCCTGGAATCTGCGCCGTCGTATAAAGCCCGGCGTAAATCACCTTGCCCGTCGCCCGAAACCTCCGCAGCCATCCCGTCTGCACCAATTTCTGGGTCCGGGGTTCGCGCAGTTGGACGACCTCGCTGGTCATCCCCTTGGCCACTTCCATCGACGAGATCGGAAAATTCAGTTGATCCATGCGCCGGCTGATGAACTCCACCAGCAGCCACAGCACAAATTTCCCCGCGAAATACACTTCGCTCCACACTTCCAGATGATAGAGCGCCGCATGTTCGTAAAAATGGCGGATGCGCGGATCAACTGCGTCCGGCTCAAACGAGGGTCCACGCAGAGCCCCGAAATCGGGAATCAGTCCAGCATCGGGCGGCGTACGCAAGTCCAGCCCGTGTTCCTTGGCAATCTCCTGGTAGACGCCGCCGCCAATCAAGCCGGGCTCCCCGAGCACGCAATCCAGCCATGGCGCGTCTTTGCGCCGCACTTTGCGGCCGGTCAGCCGCACCAGCCACTCGATGCAAAACTGCAGCATCAACCCAATGAAAGACGCAAATGCCGCGCCCACCGCGGAAGCCCGCGTTGGCTCCATGGCCCCCGTCCCCGCCGCGGAAGCCGCCCCTCGCTGTAAGGGAGTCTCCATCTCCAGCCCAGTATCCCACGCCAGCATCGTCTTCCAGTTGCACGTCCAGCCTGTAGTGCTTGCAAGTACATGACGAATGCACCGCAGCGTCGGGGTGCCAGCGGCCGCCTTTTCCCCGGTTTTTGTAATGGCCGAACGTTAGATCGGCCACCGGTAGCACCGGCATGCCAGTTCGAGGAAAAGCCTCGGTTCCTCAGGAGGGGGGCTTCAGCCTCCACGTAATTGTCACGGGAGCAGTGGGTTTAGCCCCTGAAGCTTCCAGAAAACACTTTTTCCGTAAACTGTTCGGCCCGCACCTTCCGTCCCCCGCGTAACTCCCGCGAACAGCAGCGCTCCCACGCCCACGCGGCTACCTTCACGATCCGGGGATCACCGGCAAAACAATCCGCGAAGCGTGCTGCCCCTCCAGATGCACCACAATATGCCCGACGCGGCTCTCCTTCGACACCATTTCCGATTCGCCCGTCTGCAAATTTCGCGAAAAATGCGGATAAAACGCCCCGCTCACCTGCACCCGGATCCGGTGCCCCTTCCGAAACGTATTGCTGGTTAACATCCGGTTCAGCGTCAGCTTGTAAATCGTCCCCGGCGCCAGCAATTCCGGCTGCACCGTCGCGTCGCGATAACTCGCGCGCAGCACGTCCAGCCCCGGACTCATCAAATTCAACGCCGTCCCATCCGGCGCCACGTCCAGTAGTCGCACCCACAAATCGCAATCTTTCACGTCCCCCGACACGTACATCTCCGCCGTGATCGGTCCCGTCACTTCTGTATCTTTCGCTATCGGCGCGCTGTCAAACGCCAGCACGTCCTCGCGCCCCGCCAACGCCCGGTAATCGTGCGCGCCGTAGGAATCGTACGGATCGCTCACCGGATGCGCCGGGTCCGAAACAAACGAGGCGCTGCCTGCCCTCGACTCGCCCGCCGCCCTGGTCAGTCTTCCCACGCGATCGCTCGCCGAATCCGCCCCCAGATACCACGCCGTCGCTTGCGCGCGCCGCAACGGCCACTCTCTCTCATCGCGCCATGCATTCGTCCCCATCACGAAAATCCGCACCGGCGCTTCCTTTTCAATGCCGTTGTCCACGCCGCGCAAATAATGATCCATCCACCGCACGATCAACTCGTCGTAATCAATCGGCGCCGTCGGACCGAAATCCCGCTCCCCGCTCTTCCGCGCATCCTGTGCCCCGTGTGTCCACGGACCGATAATCGTCCGCGTCGCGCGGTCCCTCGATCCACGCCTCGCTGCCAGCAGCCCATCGTAATTCGTTGCCGCCCCGTCCGGACCATACGTCTCGTCATACCACCCCGAAAAATTCAGCACCGCGCAGTGCACCCGATCGTACTTCCCCCGCAACTCCGCCCAATCCCACCACAAATCCGCTGGTGGGTGCGCCAGCCACTCGTAGTAAAACGGCGCCACCTGCTTAAGGTCCGGCAAATCCCGCAGTGGCAAAAATCCTTCCATGCGCGCATGTTCCTGCTTCCAAGCCGCCTTCGCCGCCTCGTACGTTCTCGGACCTTCCAGATGCATCCGCACGCGCGCATCCGGCGCAATGTTCATCCAGGTCCATTCCAGCCACGACCCGTCGAACACGCCCCCCGAATAAAAGAAATTCCGCGGCGTCGAAAACGTCATCGCCGGAATCATCGCCTTCAGGTGCGGTGGATTCTCCACCGCCGCCAGCCACTGCACCGCGCCCGGGTATGACAGTCCAAACGTCCCCACGTTTCCGTCCGACCACGGTTGCCGCGCCGCCCATTCGATCGTGTCGTAGCCGTCCTTCCCCTCGTTGCGATACGGCTCAAACGCTCCTTCCGAGGCATATCTCCCGCGCACGTCCTGAATCACCACCGCGTACCCGCGCCCCGGCAATTTCGCAAACGTCGTCCACTCCTTCGGCGCATCCTGCTTGCCATACGGTGTCCGGTAAACCAGGGTAGGGAATCGTCCCTCCTTCGACGGCAGCCACACATCTGCGCGCAGCGTCACGCCGTCGCGCATCGGCACCGCCACGTCGTTCAGCACCACGTACCCATCCTGCGCGTTCTTTTTCGACTCGCCCTCAAAAAGCGAATTCGACAGGCGGAAGTAAATCACCACCACTCCCACCAGCATTGCCAGCGCCGCCATCTTTCGAAGGATTGCCGCATCCATAGCGTTCGCATTCTACCCGATGCGCCCGCCAGGCGCGTATTGACCCCCCGCCCCGCCTCCGGGACAATGTTTCCACCATGTCCAACAAACTTTCCGGCAAAAAACTCGCCGTCCTTGGCACCGGCAAACTCGGCGGCATTCTCCTCCGCGCCTATCTCGGCCAAAATCTCTTTCCTCCGAAAAACGTCTGCGCCACCGTGCGCCACGAAGAAAAGGCCGCTGCCCTTGCCAAATCTCTCGGCGTCAACGCCGCCACCGATAACGCCAAAGCTGCTCGGGGTGCCGACATCGTTCTCCTCGGCGTAAAGCCCCAGGTCGTCGGCGAGGTCCTCAAGGAAATCAAGCCCGTCCTCGGCAAGGACACTCTCGTTATTTCCGTCGCCGCCTCCGTTCCCACCAGCTACATCGAACTGCGCCTCGGTGACGACATTCCTGTCGTCCGCGCCATGCCCAACACTTGCTCCGCCGTCGGCGTCGGGATGACCGGCATCTGCAAAGGCGCCCACGCTTCGGCGGAACATCTCGAAATCGCCAAGGCTCTCTTCGACGCCGTCGGCCGCACTGTCGTCGTCGACGAAAAAAACATGGACGCCGTCACTGGCCTCTCCGCCAGCGGCCCCGCCTTCGCCTACATCATTCTCGAATCCCTCGCCGAAGCCGGCGTGAAAGTCGGCCTCCCGCGCGACATCGCCACCCTCCTCGCCGCGCAAACCATGAAAGGCTCCGCCAGCGTCGTTCTCGAAACCGGCGACCACCCCGCCCTCCTCAAGGATTCCGTTACCACCCCCGCCGGCTGCACCATCGACGGCATCATGGAACTCGAGGAAGGCAAGCTCCGCGTCACCCTCATCAAAGCCGTCGTCAAAGCCACCCAGCGCGCCGGTGAACTTCTCTTCGAGAAGTAAACGTCCCCGTGGCGCCTGCATCCTGCAGGCAAGCGCGCGTGGTCCATTGTCGCGGGCTCATGGGTCAGAGCGAAGGAATCCAGAAGGGTTGGACGCCGTGCGGAATGCCAAAGCCTTGCGCGGGATGTCGATTTCGCCGCTTCTCGTTCGTCTAACAGCCAGAGATGCAGTTGCGGGTCTCAAATTTGCGCCATAGGAGTTGTCAAAGTGAGATTTCTGAGCATATACAAGACCGTCGAAAGAAACGCCCCGCCTTCTTCTGAGGAAATAGCGAAGATGGGCAAGCTGATCGAAGAGGGAATGAAAGCCGGCTGGTTACTCGGCACGGAGGGCTGTTTGCCCAGCGCCCTCGGAGCCCGTGTTCGGCTCGACGATGGCAAGATTACCGTGACGGATGGGCCGTTCATTGAATCCAGGGAACTTGTCGGCGGCTTTGCCATTTTGAAGGCAGATTCCAAAGAGCAGGCGATTCAACTGGCCAGGGATTTCCTGCAAGTGGCCGGCGGGGGCGAGTGCGAAATCCGCGCTTTGTACGGAGCGGCGGCTTGCACCGACTGATCGGCGCATGCCTAGGCCTTGATCCCATCGCCAGAAGCAAACATTTTCAGCTTTCGCCGCCCCGTGCCTTCTCCTTTTGCTGGGCCCGGTGCGCTTGCTCGAATGGCGGCTCGGCGTCGATTCGTGTTAGCATTCGTCGCGAGGACTCGCAATGCCTCCGGCCTACATCCCTCTTCTGATCTTCGCTCTGCTGGTTTTATCTTTTCCCGTCCTCACGCTCATCGTCTTCAAATTCATCCGTCCGGGCTCCCGCGGCGGCCCCGCGAAGCTCCAACCCTACGAGTGCGGCATCCTCCCGGAAGGCAGCGCCCGCGGCCGCTATTCTGCCCGCTTCTACATCATTGCTATGCTCTTCGTCGTCTTCGACGTCGAAACCATCTTCCTGTTTCCCTGGGCGATCATGTTCCGCACGTGGCTCGCCGGCCATCTGGCCCTCTTCGCCTTGGCCTCCATGTTCGTTTTCCTCGGCATCCTGCTCGTCGGTTATATCTGGCTCTACAAAAAAGGCGCCCTCGACCTTGCGTGATCTCTGCCAAGTCTCTCTCGACCCATTCCAGCCCGCTGCGCAAAGCCCCGCTAATCTCCGCCATGTGTCGGCTCGCATTGACGCCACTCCATGCGTGTGCTAGAAACCACTACACGACTGGACTTGCCGCCAAGTCTCGACGTTTGCTCTTGTTAGAAGCGGCGCTCGCGCCTCGCTCCTTTCGTTTGCGGGCCGCTGCTGGCGGCACTCTCGGGGAAAGAAAATCCGCGCCTGGGTCTGGTTTGCGGCCAGGCCATCCAAGCGTCACCCAAGGTCCCAGGGTCCATGGCAGACGAGTCCAAGGCACCCCAATCTCCGGAAAGCTCACAGCCGGCCACTCCCGGCGCCACGCCTGCGTCTCCCGCAGCGGCCGCCCTGCCATCTCCCGCCGCCAAGCCCGCCGCTGCGCCTCCTCCCCCGGTTCAAGTCCCGCTTGAGAACGAACTTACGCGCCGCTACCGCGAACGCTTCGGCCGCGCCATTCTCGACGCCATCGAAGACCGCAAACAAGCCATTCTCATCGTCGACATCGCCCAGTTCCTCGAAATTGCCCGCTATTCCCGCGACACCGAAAAATTCGACCTGCTCGAGGATTACACCGCCGTGGACTGGCCGCGCCGCGAAAAGCGCTTCGATCTCGTTGCCCAGCTCTATTCCTTTCCCAATAACGTTCGTCTCCGTCTCAAGACCGCCATCGGCGCGGACCAAACGGCGGACTCCCTCACTTCCGTCTGGCCCGTCGCCAACTGGCTCGAACGCGAAATCTTCGATCTGTTCGGCATCGCCTTTCAGGGGCACCCCGGCCTCAAGCGCATCCTGCTTCCCGATGAGTGGCAGGGGCATCCTCTCCGCAAGGATTACGACATTCTTCAGCAGGACACCGCCTGGGTCCGGGAAAATCTCGGCATCGAGAGCGGCCAATAAGGTGTGAGCATCGTGGCAGATACCGTGCGAGACAACGACCTGCATCCAACCGACACCCTCCTGGGTGCCGATGAACTCGTCCTCAACATGGGTCCGCAGCACCCCTCCACCCACGGCGTCCTCCGCGTCAAGCTCAAGCTCGATGGCGAACGCGTCATCGGTTCGGAATGCGTCATCGGCTACCTGCATCGCGGGGTCGAAAAAATCGCCGAAAGCCGCAGCTATCAGCAGTTCGCCCCTTACGTCGATCGCATGGACTATGTTGCCGCGGTCAGCAACGGCCTCGGCTATTGCGAGGCCGTCGAAAAGCTCTTGATGGCGGAGGCGCCGCCGCGCGCTCAGGTGATTCGCACCATCCTCGCCGAACTTCAGCGCATCGCCAGCCATCTCCTCTGGCTCGGCACCCACGCTCTCGACATTGGCGCGCTCACCCCGCTCTTCTACTGCATGCGCGAGCGCGAGGAAATCCTGAAAATCTTCGAGAAATATTGTGGCGCGCGCCTCACCACCCATGCCTTCCGCATCGGCGGCCTGCAGTACGATGCCTACGACACGCTGGAAAAGGACGTCGAGCGTTTCTGTAAGGATTTCGAGAGGCGCATTCAGGAGTATTCCGACCTCTTAACCGGAAACAGCATCTGGATTGGCCGGACACGGGGCATCGGCCTCCTCAACGCCGAAGATTGCATCGCCCTTGGCGCCAGCGGCCCGATCCTCCGCGCCAGCGGCGTGAAATGGGATCTGCGCAAGGCCATGCCTTACGCCGCCTACAGCCAGTACAACTTTGAAATTCCCGTCGGCACGCGCGGTGACACCTACGACCGTTACCTCGTCCGCCTCGAAGAGATGCGCCAGTCGCGCCTCATCTGCCTGCAAGCCATCGAAAACATTCCCGCGGGCCCCATCATGGCCCGCGTCGGCAAGGTCCTGAAGCCGCCTCCGGGCGAAGTTTATCACTCCATCGAAGCGCCCAAGGGTATCCTCGGCTACTACATCCTCAGCGACGGCGGCACGCAGCCTTATCGCGTCCGAATTCGGCCGCCCTCCTTTATCAATCTTCAGGCGCTCGACAAAATGGTTCGCGGGCACCTCGTAGGCGACGTGGTGGCCATCATCGGCACGCTCGACATCGTTCTCGGTGAGGTGGACCGCTGACCGTGAACCCCGCGCTCCATTCCGTGCTCGCATTTCTGCAAGGCTGGTGGGTCGAACTCCTCTGCGCCTTCCTGATCGTGGCGCTCGTGCCCCTGATTGCGGGTTATATCGTTTTGGTCGAGCGAAAATTGATGGCGGACATGCAGGCCCGCCTTGGCCCCATGCGCGTCGGTCCGCACGGCCTGCTCCAGCCCATCGCGGACGCCTTGAAACTTCTCATCAAGGAAGACATCATCCCCGCCGAGGCCGACAAATTGGTCTTCTGGTTCGCGCCGGTGCTTTCCATGACCGCCGCGCTCACCGCCCTCGGCGCGGTCGCCTTCGGCCCGTGGTTCCACGTTGCCCGTGACATTAATATCGGCCTTCTCTTCGTCGTGGGCATCAGCGCCCTCGGCCCATTCGGCATCGTCCTGGGCGGTTGGGCTTCCAACAATCATTATTCGATCATCGGGGCGCTCCGCAGCACTGCCCAGCTCATCAGCTACGAAACCACCGCGGGGTTCGCCCTCGTCAGCGGCTTTCTCCTCTCCGGCACGCTCAGAGTCGGCGCCATTGTCGAACAGCAGCGCGCCGATCATGCCTGGTACGCCTTTCTCGCGCCCGTTGGCTTCATCACCTATCTCATCGCCTCCATCGCTGAAACCAACCGCGCGCCTTTCGATCTCCCCGAAGCCGAATCCGAACTCGTCGCCGGCTACATGACCGAATACAGCGGCTTCCGCTGGGCGCTTTATTTCCTCGGCGAATACGCCAACATGATCGTGGTCGCTTCTGTCGGCACCACGCTTTTCCTTGGCGGATGGCTCCGACCGTTTCCCAGTGTCGATTGGCTGGGTTGGCTCGACGCGCTGCCCGCCCTTCTACTCGCCGCGGTTGGCGTCTATTGCCTCATCCGGGCAGGGAAGCAGCCCGCGCAAGTGCAGAAGCTCTTCATGTGGGCGGTCGCATTCGCTTGTTTCGGGGTGGCGCTCATCTTCGCGCTGGCGGCGCCGCTTGCGATGGCTCCATTGCACATCATCTATCCCGGTCTCTACGGCGCGTTCTGGTTCCTCGTCAAGGTAAGCGCCTACATCTATGTTTTCATGTGGCTGCGCTTCACCCTGCCGCGATTCCGCTTCGATCAGTTGATGCGCCTCGGCTGGCACATCCTCATTCCTCTCGCCCTGGTCAACATCCTCGGCGTGGGCATCGCCCTCGCGCTTATCTCCGGCCTCGGTTGGAATCGCTGGCTCGCCATCGCGATCACCACCACGGCAACCGTGATCGCCGGCTTGCTCCTCATCCGTTGGAACGACAGGCACGCCGTCGCGGCCTCCCTCGCCGCCGAAGCCTCCCCCGTGGAGGATTCCTATGCTGGATAGCATCATCTTCTACTTTTTCGCCGGCATCGCCGTCCTCAGCGCCTTGCTGATGATCACCCGCCGCAACGCCATTCACAGCGCCGTTTTCCTGACCACCGCGTTGCTCGCCACCGCCGGCATTTTTCTCCAACTTCACGCCGAGTTTCTCTTCATCGTCCAGATTATTCTCTATGTCGGCGGCATCATGGTCATGTTCATCTTCGTAATCATGCTCGTGCGCCTCGACGTGGCCTTGCCCCGGCTTCGTTCCCGCCTCCGCCAATGGTCGGCCATCCTCGTGGCTCTGGCGGTGTTTCTCGAAGCGGGCATCATCCTGTATCTCGCAAGAAGAATTCCCGGTGAAGGTCTTCTGGTTCCCAGTCCTGCGCCCGCTGCCAAGCTGCCGCCGAACACGGAAGACCTGGCGAACAGCCTCTTTCATGCCTACCTGTTGCCCTTTGAAATTGCCAGCGTCCTCCTGCTGGTGGCCATGATCGGCGCCGTCGTCATGGGCAAAAATCGGAGCGACACGAAATGATGTCCATCGACCATTACCTGGTTTTGAGCCTCGCGCTCTTGCTGATCGGCGCCATCGGCGTCATCACCCGCCGCAATGTCATTATTGTCCTGATGTCCATCGAACTGATTCTCAACGCCGTGAATATCAACCTCGTCGCCTTCTCTCGCTACTATGGCGAGGTCGCCGGCCAGGTCTTCGCCCTTTTCATCATCGCCGATGCCGCCGCCGAAGCCGCCGTCGGCCTCGGCATCATGATCGCCTTTTTCCGCAACCGAGAAACTGTCCTCGCCAACGAAATGGACCTCCTCAAATGGTGACCAAGGTTCACAACAGCCTTTGTAGCGGCCGCCTTCTTAGGCGGGCGCCCTTCTCATGGGAGCGCCACGTCGCTTCCAGCGAGGCAATTCCATGACCGACCCGGGTTTCTTCCTCGCGCACCTCTGGCTCGTACCGCTCTTTCCCTTGATTGGGGCGGCCATGATGTTTTTCTTCGGCCGCCACCTGTCCCGTGAAGCCGTAAATCTTTTCTGCATCGGCAGCGTGTTCCTCTCTTTTCTCTTCGCTTTGGGCGCGGTCGCATCTCTCATCGCGCAGCCAGCCGCCGATCGCTTTTTCCAGCAGATTCTCTTTCAGTGGGTCACGCCCGGAGCCATGCCCAGTTCTGGTGGCCTGGTCAACTTCGTCGCCGACTGGGGTTACCTCCTTGACCCGCTCTCCTGCGTGATGGTCATCGTCGTAACTTTCGTCGGCTTCCTCATCCACGTCTATTCCATCGGCTATATGGCCCATGAGGGTGGCTACTACCGTTTCTTCGGCTACCTGAATCTCTTCATGTTCTCGATGCTCACTCTCGTCCTGGCCAACAATCTGCTCCTGCTCTTTGTCGGATGGGAAGGCGTCGGGCTCTGCAGCTATTTGCTGATCGGCTTCTACTTCCTGAAGAAATCGGCCTCGGACGCGGGGAAAAAAGCCTTCATCGTCAACCGCATCGGCGACGCCGGTTTCCTCCTCGGTCTCCTCCTCGTCTCGATGACCTTCGGCACGGTGCGCTTCACCACGCAGGGCCTCCCAGACGCTTCCGGATTCACCGGGATCATTCAGTCTCTCGGCAGCATGCTTGAACACCACCAGCTCGCCTACGGCGCGCCGATTTTCACCGCCATGGCCTTGCTGCTCTTTGTCGGCGCCACCGGAAAATCCGCGCAGATCCCTCTCTACATCTGGCTACCCGACGCCATGGAGGGCCCCACCCCCGTCAGCGCCCTGATCCACGCCGCCACCATGGTCACCGCTGGCGTCTACATGGTCGCTCGCATGAGCGCCATCTATCAGCTTGCGCCCGGAGCCATGGATGTCATCGCCATCATCGGCGCCGCCACGGCCGTCTTCGCTGCCACCATCGCCACCGTGCAGACCGATATCAAGAAAATTCTTGCCTATTCCACCGTCAGTCAGCTCGGCTACATGTTCCTCGCTCTCGGCGTCGGTGCTTTCGCCGCCGGCATCTTCCACCTGATGACCCACGCCTTCTTCAAAGCCCTGCTCTTCCTCGGCTCCGGCAGCGTCATCCACTCCCTTTCCGGCGAACAGGACATCCGCAAAATGGGGGGACTCTGGAACACCATCCCCGCCACGTCCCGCCCCTTTCTGATCGCCACTCTGGCCATCGCCGGCATTCCTCCGCTCTCCGGCTTCTTCAGCAAGGATGAAATCCTCGGCCACACCTTCAATCGCCACTTGATGCTCGACCGGTACTTCGCGCTCTGGGCCGTCGGCATTGTCACTGCCGGCCTGACGGCCTATTACATGTTCCGGCTCTTCTTTGAAGTCTTTTATGGCAGGTCACGGGTACCCGTCGAATTGGAAGGTCGCATCCACGAATCGCCCAAGACGATGACCGTTCCGCTCATGATTCTCGCTCTGTTCTCAATCGTCTCCGGCTGGCTGGCGCTGCCCATCCTCTGGGGAGAGGAAAGCCCCTTCGAGCGTTTCCTCGAACCGTCCCTGCGTGGCGTTGCTCCGGAAACCGGCGCGATTCAGTTTGCCCACCACGGCATGCTGGCCGAATACGCGCTGATGGCCGTGTCCGTTGCCTTTGCCGGGCTCGGCATTTACCTCGCCCACAAACTCTATATCGCAAATCCGAAACTCCATTCCCACATCGCCGCTTCCTGGCCGCGTCTCCACGATCTTCTGATCCACAAATACTACGTCGACGAAATCTACGACGCCCTGTTCGTCAACCGCGTCAAGGATCTCAGCACCGCCTTCGGCCTCTTCGATGCCAAGGTCATCGACGGCCTCGGCGTCGACGGCGCCGGCTGGCTCACCCGTTGCTTCTCCCGTATTTCCATGTGGTGGGACAAATGGATCGTCGACGGCCTGGTCAATTTTCTCGGCTGGGTGCCGCGCTTTCTCAGCATGCCGGTTCGCATGTTTCAGACCGGCGTGCTCTCCACGTACGCCGTCTTCATCCTGATCGGCCTGGCGATTTTGCTCGGCTACTACGGCCACCACGTACAGGTATTCGTAAAAAGTTTGCACTGAAAGGCGAATGGCATGCCGCTTTTTTCACATCATCTGCTCAGCGTCATCCTCTTCACGCCGCTGCTGGGCGCGCTGATTCTTCTGCTCGTCCCTCGCGAGGCCACCCTTGTCCACCGCCTCCTCGGCAATCTCTTTGGCGTCCTGGGCTTCCTCGTCTCTCTCCCGTTACTCATCCGTTTCCCCGCCGGCAGTGGCAATTACGAATTCAGGGAACTCGCCGAATGGATTCCCTCGATCGGCGCGAAATACTCCCTTGGCGTCGACGGCATCAGCCTCCTCCTCGTCATGCTCACCACCTTCCTCGGCATGATCGCCATCACCTCCTCCTGGAGCGCCATCCATCAGCGCACCAAGGAATATTACATTCTGCTTCTGCTTCTCCAGACCGGCATGCTTGGCGTCTTCCTCTCCCTTGACTTCTTCCTCTTCTATGTCTTCTGGGAAGTCATGCTCGTCCCCATGTACTTCCTCATCGGCGTCTGGGGCAGTGACCGCCGCCTCTACGCCGCCATCAAGTTCTTCCTCTATACCCTGGCCGGCTCCGTAATCATGCTTCTCGCCATCCTCGCCCTCTATTTCAATTACACCAGATCGCTCCCGCCGAATGCGCCCGCCACCTTCGACATCCCCACGCTTCTCGCGGCCGCCCAGAATTTCCCGGACTCCCTCAAAATCTGGCTCTTCTGGGGCTTCTTCTTCGCCTTCGCCATCAAAGTTCCCATGTTTCCGTTCCACACCTGGCTGCCCGATGCGCACACCGAGGCCCCCACTGCCGGCTCCGTCATCCTCGCCGGCGTCCTCCTGAAAATGGGTACGTACGGTTTCCTCCGTTTCTCCCTTCCGCTCCTGCCCAGCGACCCCACCCTCCGTGCCAGAATCGTCCACATCCTCGTCTTCCTCTCGCTGGTGGGCATCATCTATGGCGCCATCGTCTGCCTCATGCAGAAAGACATGAAGCGCCTCATCGCCTATTCCTCCGTCAGCCACCTCGGCTTTTGCACCCTCGGCATCTTCGCCCTCACGCCCCAGGGACTTTCGGGTAGCGTTCTTCAGCAGGTCAACCATGGCATCTCCACCGGAGCGCTCTTCCTCATCGTCGGCATCCTCTATGAACGCCGCCACACGCGCCTCATCTCCGAATTCGGCGGACTCGCCACTCCCATGCCCGCCTTCGCCGCCATCTTTCTCATCATCAGCCTCAGTTCGCTCGGCATGCCGCTTCTCAATGGCTTTATCGGCGAGTTCACCATTCTCCAGGGAGCCTTCGTCGTCAACAAGGCCTGGGCCGCCTGGGCCACGCTCGGCATCGTCCTCGGCGCCGCCTATCTTCTCTGGCTCTACCAGCGCACCATGTTCGGCCCGGTCACCCACGAAGTGAACAAAACTCTGCCGGACCTCAACCTTCGCGAATACGCCATCCTCCTGCCCCTCGTCGCCATGGCCTTTTGGATCGGCATCTACCCCAAGCCCTTCTTCGCCTATCTCGAAAAGCCCGTCCAGCGCATCGTCCAGCAAGTGAATCCATCCTTTTACTTGAACGCCTCCGTTCCTCCGCCATCGGTCACGGCTTCTCCGTCCTCATCCTCATCCTCATCCTCCTCAACCTCCTCCAACTCCGCCTCTGAGGGTCCCAAATAACCCCTATGCACTCCCTTCTCGATCCCATCCTCAGCTACATCCACGGCGACGGCATCACCGTCCTGCCGCAGATCGAGTTGCTCCTCTTCGCCCTCGGCATTCTGCTCTTCGATTTCCTGCTCGAAAAAAAGGAAAAGTCCTGGAACGCTGCTGTCGCGCTTTGCGGCGTAGCCGCTGGCGCCGTTGGTGTTTTCTTCCAGGCCAAACAGTTCAATCTCGTGCGGGAAGCGCATCCCGGCCTGCCCGGCCTGTCCGGCTTCGGCGACACCGTCGCCATTGACGGCTTCGCCCTCCTCTTCTCCGCGCTCTTCCTCGCCGCCGCCGGCCTCGTGATTCTGCTCTCCGTGCGCTACCTCAATATCGAACGCGAGCAAGAGGGCGAATTCTATTCGCTCATCCTTCTCGCCTGCATCGGCATGATGTTCATGGCCTCCGGCAGCGACCTGATCGTCCTCTTCCTCGGACTCGAAACCATGGCCCTCAGCCTCTACGTCCTGGCCGGCTACGCGCGCCGCGAAAAACGCTCCAACGAAGCCGCTCTCAAATACATCCTCCTCGGCGGCTTCAGCACCGGCATCCTCGCTTATGGTTTTTCGATCCTCTACGGCCTCACCGCCAGCACCAACATTCAGATAATCGGCGAACTCCTCGACCAGCGCTCTCGCATCCTCGCCTCTGGCGGTGGCACGGACTGGCTCGTTATCCTCGCCTTTGTCACCATCGCCGCCGGTCTCTTCTTCAAGATTGCCGCCGTCCCCTTCCACCAGTGGGCACCCGACGTTTACGAAGGCGCGCCGACGCCCATCGCCGCTTACGTCAGCGTCGGCTCGAAAGCCGCCAGCTTGGCGCTCCTCGTGCGTCTTTTCATCTGGGTCTTCGGCGGCACGCAGCCCCTCTGGGAGCCGCTCGTCGCGGGTGTCGCCATCGCTTCGCTCACCTGGGGCAATCTCGCCGCGCTCACGCAATCGAACATCAAGCGCATGCTCGCCTATTCTTCCATTTCCCACGTTGGCTACATTCTCCTCGGGTTGGTCGCCTACGGCGAAACTGGCATGTTCGGCGTCCTCTATTACCTCATCGCCTACTCCTTCATGACCATTGGCGCGTTCGCCGTCGTCGTCGTGCTCCGCCAGCGCGGCCTCATCGGCGACGAACTCGACGACCTCGACGGCCTCTACTACCGCAGTCCCTCCTCCGCGCTCCTCCTTCTCATCTTCATGCTCTCCCTCGCCGGAATTCCTCCCACCGCCGGCTTCATGGGCAAATATTTCATCTTCCTCGCGCTCATCGAAACGCACCACTTCGTTCTCGCCGTTTTCGCGGCCCTCTACATCGTTCCGGCGCTCTACTATTATTTCCGCGTCGTCGTCCACGCCTGGATGAGCAAGCCCGGCGAAGCACCTCAGGTCCAGATGAGCAGCGCCCAGGCCGTCGCCCTCGGCGTCACGCTCTTTGTCACTTTGGCCGCGGGACTGTATCCTGAACCTTTCACGCGCCTTGCCCACTATGCCTTCGGACCGTGACGCCAACTCGCCGCCAAACCTCACTCCTGCGGAGAAGAAAGCCAAAAGCTTCTCCCAGCAGTTGGCCATGGCCATGGAACTCCCCTTCGTCCTCGTCGGCACCATCCTCGTTGGCGGCGCCATCGGCTATTTTCTCGACGCCTGGCTGCACACCCAGCCGTTCCTGATGCTCATCTTCGGCGGCCTCGGCTTTGCCGCCGGCGTCCGCGATGTCCTCCGCCGCCTCCCCAAGAACTGAAACTCCCGTGGCTCGGACAGCCTCCTCAGGAACTTAGGTTTTTGCTGCACATCCATTCCTGGCTGTACGCCTTGGACTTGCTGCAGCTGCGAGGTGGCACAGGCACTCTTGCCTGTGCGGCGCGAACCGGTGCAAGATTTCAAGCCGGGGGCTTATCGCCGGACCCTCTCACCCTTTCCAAAAGGATCAATTCCACTTGTCCCTCCCCACTCCCAACCCATCCTCCGGCCTCCACATGGAACCTTGGATCGCACGCCTCACGATCCTTTTCGGTCTCCTCGCCGCCACTTGCGTCGCCTTGCTCAAAAGTCGCCCCTGGGGAGCCGGCATCCTCGTCGGCGCCATCCTCGCCTGGCTCAATTTCCGCTGGCTCCGGCAGGCTCTCGACGCCCTCGTAGCCGCCGCTACCGCGCAGGCCGGCCAGCCCAAACCGCAAGTTCCCCTCTCCACGTACTTCACCGCCGCCTTCCGCTACGCGTTGATAGGCCTCGCCGTTTATGCTATTTTTAAATATCTGAACGTTCCCGTTTTAAGCATGATTCTGGGTCTGTGCGCGCTGGGAGCGGCCACAATCGCGGTCAGTGTGTACGAAATCCTGCGTCCTCAGGAATAATCGATGGAAGAGCACATCAGTCAGCTTACAGTCTGGTTCAATCACGTCTTCGGCTCCGTCGCCCTCTGGATTCTCCACGCCGTCCATGTCCAGCCCGCCGATTACGATTTGCCCATCCCCGAATATCTCGTCATGTCCATCGTCGTCTTCCTCCTCTGCACCGTTCTCGCGCTCGTCCTCCGTTCCCGCCTGCAGGTTGATCGCCCCGGCGCCATGCAGCAGTGCGCGGAGATGTTGCTCACCAATCCCTTGGGCTTCGGCGTTAAGGATTTGCTAGAGGAAAACGTCGGCCACGACTACGAGCGCTATATCCCCTTCGTGGGTTCCATTGGAATTTTCATCCTCTTCTCGAATCTCCTGGGGCTGATCCCGGCGCTCAGTTCGCCGACGGGCGGTTCAGTGCCCATTGCTCCCCTGGCCTGCGCGATCCTCGTCTTCATTTATTTCAACGCCCATGGCCTCCGCCAAAACGGTCCTATCGGCTATGTAAAGACCTTTTCCGGACCCGTCTGGTGGCTTTCCTGGCTCATCGCACCGGTGGAAATGATCAGCTTCACCGCTCGCATTCTTTCTCTCACCGTGCGTCTCTGGGCCAATATTTTTGCCAGCGATTTGATCTACGTCATTTTCCTCGGACTTTTGCTAACCCCGACCGAGTGGGCTTGGTCCAAGAACCCGGCATTAGGCGCCTTCGTTGGCCTTTTTCCCCTGGTCATCCCGATCGCTTTTTTGCTGCTGCACGTTTTCGTGTCCATCATTCAGGCGTATGTGTTTACGATTCTTCCCGCGATCTATATCGGTTTGGCCGTCAACGCGGAGCACTAGGTTTTGTTTTTGCCGTTCAGCGTGAGACCGGTTGCAGGGCGCTCGGCCGGGAACCACCCACTGGCGGCATTCCAAGGAGGAAGTCATGAAAAAAGCAGTCTGGTTGTTCACCGTTTGTAGCACTCTCTTGCTGCTGGCTCCGGCCGCCTTCGCTCAGGATGCGGGCGCCGCTGCCGGTTCCAGCAAGGGGTTCGCCGCTCTCGCTGCGGGCTTCGGTATGGCCCTTGCGGCATTTGGCGGCGCATTGGGGCAGGGCCGCGTGGCTTCGGCCGCCTGTGAAGGCATGGCGCGCAATCCGGGAGCCAGCGGCGCCATCCGCACCGCGATGATTCTCGGTCTGGTCTTCATCGAAACCCTCGCGCTCTTCACCCTCGCGATCATCTTCGCCAAGGTCTAACCTCCGAACCCGATCGCATTCCATTCGATTTTCGCGAACCGCTCCGGCCCTCCGGAGCGGTTCCTCTTTGGAGTGCGGAAGCGCCGCTTCCGCTTTCGCCCTCGCCACCCAGAAACCCAAGCCGCCGCGCCTCCCGTTTTCGGGCTTTTCCTCCTCACTGCGCCGTCCCAGTTCCACCGCCGTAGGCCCGCCAGAAACTGGCCTCGCGTCCAGGAACGTTCTGGCAATCCTCTTCAGGAGGTGGCGGCTTCAACGGCCAAGTAACCTGCAACAAAAGAGTCGGGCCTCAACCCCTGACGTCCGCGGGAGCCTACTCAGGCACTTGGGGATTCGCGCGTGATCCCAATGCGTCTCTCCCCAGCCGCAATTTTCGATGGCCTCTCCGTCCGAATTCCGATAAAACGGTAAACGCTTCCCGGAGGCCCTCCCATCATGGATCGTAGAATTTTCCTCAAGTCCGCCGCCGGCGCTTTCTGCCTTTCCGCCGCGCACCCCTGGACGCGTTCTCTCGCCGCGCCTTCCTCCTCTTCCGCTCCGCTGCTCTTCGGCGTCGACTATTACCCCGACCAAACCGACGAGTCCCTCTGGGAAGAAGACGCCCGCAGGATGGCCGATTTCGGCGTCACCAACGTTCGCATCGCCGAGTTTGCCTGGTCTTTGATGGAACCCTCCGAAGGCCATTACGATTTCGCCTGGCTCCGCAAATCGATCGAAATCCTCCGCGCCCACAACATCGCCATCATCCTCGGCACGCCTTCCGCCGCTCCTCCGCCCTGGCTCACGCAAAAATATCCCGAAGTCCTCATCGTCACCGAGCAGGGCATGACCCTCAGCCCCGAAGGCCGCCGCTTCACCTGCCCCAGCAACAAGCTCTATCGCCGCCTCTCCGTCAATATCGCCACCGAAATGGCCAAAACTTTCGCCGAAACTCCCGGCATCATCGGGTGGCAGATCGACAACGAGTACACGCTTGCCGGCTATCCGCGCTGCTATTGCCATGTCTGCCGCGCCGGGTTCCAGGAATGGCTCAAGGCCAAATACGCCTCGCTCGACGCCATCAACAAATCCTGGGGCACCGTCTTCTGGAGCCAGGTCTACACCGACTTCTCGCAGATTCCGCTGCCAACTCCGTCCGGCGGTCCGCCAAATCCCGGCTTGAAGCTCGATTACGACCGTTACCAGAGCCATGCCAACGTCGCCTCGCTCGAGGACCAGCTCGCCGTCCTCCGCAAGCTCTGCCCGAAACATTTCATCACCACCAACAACGTGCCGATGCTCGCCGACACCATCAACGCTTACGACCTTTTCGCCAAGCTCGATTTCGTCTCCTACGACAACTATCCCGGCTACGCCAGCACGCATGCCCACGGCGAGCCCGGCCAAAGCCTGCCTCTCGAACAGGTTGCTGCCACCGTCGCGCTCCTGCAGGATGCCTCGCGCAGCATTCTCCACGGCAAGCCCTTTCTCGTCATGGAAGAGCAGTCCGGCAAAGCTGGCCAGCCCGAGTTTTCTCCCCAGCCTGATAAAGGCCAGCTTCGCCTGTGGTCCTATCAGGCCGTTGCTCACGGCGCCATGGGCATCAACTATTTCCGCTGGGACACCGCCACCTTCGGCGCCGAGGAATACTGGCACGGCCTCCTCAATCACGATCGCTCCAAAAGCCCCGGCTTCGACGAAATCGCGCAAACCATCCGCGAACTCAAGTCGCTCGGAAACGAAATCCTCAACTCGCCCTGTGAAGCTCCCGCCGCCCTCTGCTTCGACTTCGATTCCGACTGGGCCACGGCAATCCAACCCGGCCAGCCGCAGGTCCGCTACAACACTGAATTTTCGCTCTGGTACGGCGCGCTCTGGTCCGGCCACGTCGGCGTCGATCTCGTGGATGCCACCGGCGACCTCTCGCGTTACAAAGTCCTCTTTGCCCCGCTCATGTACATCGTTTCCGACGCCCAGGCCAACGCCATCCGCGAATTCGTCCGCGCCGGCGGCGTCTTCGTCTCCGGCTTCCGCCTTGGCGTCAAGAACCCCACCAGCCAGATCGTGAAGATGCCGCGGCCGGGACTGTTGAGCGACGTCATGGGCGTTACCCTCATCGATTACGTCCCGATCTATTCCGAAAAGCAGGGCGTCAAGTTCTCGGGCCTCCTCGCCGGGCCCGATGCCGAATGCCAGATTTGGGCGGATGTGCTCAAGCCCGCATCCGCGGAAGTCCTCGCTACCTATACCATGGGCGATTATGCCGGCCAGGCAGCCATGACCTCGAACGTCTTCGGGAAGGGAAGAGCCTTCTATCTTGGCGCTCGCACCGATTCAGCCACCCTCGGCCGCCTCCTCAACACCATCGCCGCTTCCGCGGGGATCAAGCCCGAACTCACCACCCCGCCGGGCGTGGAAGTTGCCACGCGCCGCGTCGGCCAATCCGCCGTCATCTTCGTCCTCAACCACACCTCGGAGCCGCAAACGGTCGCCCTTCCAGGGACTAGCAAGGACTTGCTATCGGGTGCCACCCTGTCCACCTCGATCACCTTGGAGCGCTACGGCGTCCGGGTCCTCCAGGCCAGCTAGGCGGCCACCTCTTTTAACTTGACAGACATAGTAATGAATGGTAAACTACCCTCGCGATGGAAGGAACGTGTGTGGACGCGATGCGGCTATCGCGGAATTATTCCGCGTGCCAAAATGATTTACCGTAAATAACCCCAGCGCCTGCCCCACTTGGAGCCACCCCTCCCCGTAACTCTCTTATTTGCCCCACTTACAAAAAATCGCATTTTTTCGAAAAAGTTCCATTTTGGAACGCCTCTCTTCCACCTCTTCTCTTCTCGTTCGACCTCGCTCCCCCTGTCTGTCATCCCACTTGTCACGAGCGGAGCGGAGGGATCGTGGCTACCAACCTCCGCAATCGCTACTCGTTGGGACTACGGAGCGTCAGGACGCACCTCTCCCACTCGCCCCGGAGTGCGACGCGCCTATTTCACAAACGAGTCAGATTGCTGGTGTGAATGGACTATCGTGAAGCAAACAGGTTCTGAGACAGCACGATCCCCAGAATGTGATTCGGAAACAATCCCAGATAAATCGTTGCCGCCACGGCCACCACAACCACCATCGCCGCCGTCGGGCTCAACGACAGCGCCGTGTCCGCGGGCATCTCGCCCTTGTGTTCGCGCATGTACATCACCACGATCACCCGCAGGTAGTAATACGCGGCGATCACGCTGTTGATGGTCATCAACACCGCCAGCCAGATCAACTTCGAGCCGATCGCCGCCTTGAACACGTAGAACTTCCCGAAAAATCCCGCCGTAATCGGCATTCCAAGCAGCGACAACAGGAAGACCGTCATCGCGGCGGCGGCAAACGGCTGCCGTGTCCCCAGCCCCGCGAAATCGTCCATCGTCAGGTGGCGCTCGCCCTGCCCGCCGATTTCCGAAACGATCGTGAACGCGCCCACCTTCACCAGCGAGTAGCCGAGCAGATAAAACAACACCGCGGCATACGCCGGCCACGGCCCGATCTCCGAATTGGTCGAGAGAAACCTGACCGCCGCGAATGCCACCAGCGTGTATCCGGCATGCGCAATCGAGCTGTATGCCAGCATGCGCTTCACGCTGGTCTGCACGATGGCGCCCAGGTTGCCCACAAACATCGTCACCACCGCCAGAATCCAGAACGCCCAGAACCAGAACTCCGTTGCCGCGTGAATCGTGGTGAAGATGCGCAGCAGCAGCGCAAACGTCGCCGCCTTGGGGCCCGCGGCAAACAGCGCCGTCACCGGAGTCGGCGCGCCTTCATAGACGTCCGGCGTCCAGACCTGGAAGGGCGCGGCCGCAACCTTGAAGCCGAGGCCGACCAAAATCAGCGCCAGCCCGAGCCGCAGCAGGTTGCTGCCGGGATCGGCGTCCGCGATTCTTACAAGGTTCGTGGACCCCGTGGCGCCGTAAACCAGCGCGATGCCATACAAGAAAAACGCCGTCGCGAAGGATCCCAGCAGGAAATACTTCACCGCCGATTCGCTCGATTTGACCGAATCGCGCCGGTAGCCCGCCAAAACGTAGCTGGCAATCGAAGACATCTCCAGCCCGATAAATGCCGTCAGCAATTCCTGCGCGGAGGCCAGCACGCCCATCCCCGCCGTGGCGAACAGGATCAGCGCGAAGAATTCCGCGGCGGGAAGATTCTCGCGTTCCAGATAAGAATCCGCGGCGAGGATTACCAGGAACGCCACCAGCCCAAGCAGCCAATGGAAGAACAAGCTGAAAATATCAAACTGGATCAGCCCGGAAAACCCGCTCCCCATGTGGCCCAGGAACGTGCTCAGCGTGCCGAGCGCCGCGCCCAGCATCCCGAAAAACGTCAGCACCTGCCGGTTCTTCACGTACGGCTGCAGCAGCATCAGCAGCACGCCAAATACGCACCAGATAATTTCCGGCAACACCCGAACGATATCTGCGGCTTGAGGAACCATCTATCGCGAAACCACCCTTCCGTCAAAAACCACGCTGGTGCTGCGGACCGCGGGCCGCGCCGCCGGGCGCGCCGCTTCTTCGGCAAAGTGCGGCTTGGTCTGCTCGATCACCGTGTCCACCGGCGCCGCGATGCGGTGCGTGAAAAACGGCGACCCGATCCCCATCCACAAGATCACCACGGCAAACGCCAGCAGGCCCCACAGTTCGCGCGAATCCGTATCCGGCAATTCCTTGTTCTTCGTGTGCGTCACTTCGCCGAAGAACACCCGCTGGTACGCCCACAGCAGGTAGCAGGCAGAAAGAATCACGCCGAGCGCCGCCCAACTCGCCCAGGTCCAGTGCACCTGGTAGGTGCCCAGCAGGATCAGGAATTCGCCCACGAACCCGTTCAGCATGGGCAATCCCATCGAGGCCAACGCCACAAACAGGAAGAACGCCGCATACTTCGGCATCGGTGTCGAGAGTCCGCCATATTCGCTGATTTCGTAGGTGTGGCGCCGGTCGAAGATGATGCCGGTCAGAAAGAACAGCGCGCCGGTCGAAATGCCGTGCGCGAGCATCTGGTATACCGCGCCTTGCATGGAGATGGCGTTGAACGTGAAGATTCCAAGCACGACGAATCCAAGGTGGCTCACCGAAGAATACGCCACAAGTTTCTTGAGATTCGGCTGCACCAATGCCACCAGCGCGCCGTAGATAATGCCGATGATGGCCAGCACGGCCACCGCCGGCGCGGCGCGATGCGCGGCGTCCGGGAAAAGCGGCAGGCAGAAGCGGATCATGCCGTACGTGCCCATCTTCAGCAGTACGCCGGCCAGAATGATGGAGCCCGCCGTCGGCGCTTCCACGTGCGCGTCCGGCAGCCACGTGTGCAGTGGGAACAGCGGCACCTTGATCGCAAACGCCAGGAAGAACGAAAGGAACAGCAGCATCTCCGTGCGATGTGAGAGCGCGGCCGGATTGCTCTGCAGATACGCCTGAATCGTCGGCAGGTCCAGCGAAGTCGTCAGGTTGTAAAGCCACAGGATGCCGATCAGCATAAACGCCGAGCCAAACATCGTATAGATGAAGAATTTCACGGCGGCGTAGATGCGCCGGTCGTGGCCCCAAATGCCGATCAGGAACGCCATCGGGATCAGCATCACTTCCCAGAAGAGAAAGAAGAGGAACAGGTCCAGCGATAGAAACACGCCGATGATGCCGACTTCCAGCAGGAGCAGCATCACGTGGAATTCCTTGATGCGGTGATGGATGCCTTTCCACGAAGCCATCACGCATAACGGCGTCAGGAAAGTCGTGAGAATCACCAGGAACAGGCTGATGCCGTCCACGCCCAGGTGGTAATTGATCGGCGGCGAATTGATCCACGGCTTGTATTCGACCAGCGAGTAGCCATGCGCGCCAATGGCGACCCCGCGCAGCATAATCAGGGATAGCAGGAACTCCGCCACGGAAACCACGAAAGCCAGCCGGCGGATCCAAAGCGCATCATCTCCGCGCAGGAACAGCAGTGCCAGCGCCCCCAGGGCAGGGAAAAAGATGACCACGGAGAGGAGGTGCCCGCTGAGTTCCATTAGCGCACCCCTCCGCTGAGAACCGGACTGAAGAGCGGCCAGAAAATGATGGCGAAGATGACGATCGCGCCGACAATCACCCAGACGGCATAGCTCCGCGTGTTGCCGGACTGCGTGTGCCGCACGGTATCGCCGACGGCTGCCGCGCCCTGGGCCACGCCGTTCACCGTGCCGTCAATCACGCCGGCATCCACCACCTTCCAGAACACATTGGTGGAGAGCCACATGAGCGGCCGAACCACGGCGCCAAGATACAGCTCGTCCACGTAATATTTGTTGTAGAGAATCTTGTGCAGGCCGGTGGAAGTGCCGCGTTCGACTTTCTTCGAGTACATCCGCCAGGCAACCGCCAGGCCCACAAACGCGGCGGCCATGGCCACATACGAGAGCGTGTGTTCGAGCGACGCGGAAGCTTCGCCGCCAACTTCGGCTGAGCCGAAAACGGGGGATAAAAACTCCGCGAAGTAATTCTTGCCGCCCCAAAGCGCGGGCGCGGCCACCCATCCGCCGGTCAGCGAGAGGAATGCCAGGATCATCAGCGGAATGGTCATGTTCAGGGGCGATTCGTGCACGTGCACGTGATGTTCGTCGTAGCGCTTCTCACCGCCGAAGGTGAGCCACATCAGCCGGAACATGTAGAACGAAGTGAGCACCGCGGCGAGCAATCCAACCGTATAGAGAGCCTTGCCGCCATCCGGCGAATTAAACGCGGCGAAAAGAATCGCGTCCTTCGAGAAAAATGCGGCGAACGGAAAAAATCCCGCGATGGCGATGGTCGCGAACAGCATGGTCCAGAACGTGATCTTGATTTTCTTCCCGAGGCCGCCCATGTGCCACATATCCTGCTCGCCGCCCATGGCGTGAATCACGCTGCCGGCCGCGAGGAAGAGCAGGGCTTTGAAAAACGCGTGGGTCATCAGGTGGAAGATGCCTGCGCCAAACGCGCCAACGCCGCAACCAAGGAACATGTAGCCGAGCTGGCTCACGGTCGAATAGGCCAGAACTTTTTTGATATCCGACTGAACCAGTCCGATCGTGGCCGCGAAGAAAGCCGTGGCACACCCGACGACCGCGACCACGTACATCGCCGTGGGCGCATGCAGGAACAAGACGTGGGAGCGCGCCACGACGTAAACACCGGCGGTGACCATCGTCGCCGCGTGAATCAACGCGCTGACCGGCGTCGGGCCTTCCATCGCGTCCGGCAGCCACACATACAGGGGAAGCTGCGCGGACTTGCCCGTGGCGCCAACGAACAGCAGCAGGCAGGCGATTGTGATCGTGCCGTAATGCCCCATGGCGTCCGGCTGCCACGTAGCGGCCTTCGCGAACACGGTATTGAAATCGAGCGACCCGAACGCGCGGAACAGCAGAAACAATCCGAGCATGAAGCCGAAGTCGCCGATGCGATTGACGATGAACGCCTTCTTGCCCGCGTCCGAAGCGGATTTCCGCAGGAAATAAAAGCCGATCAGCAGGTAACTGCACAGCCCCACGCCTTCCCACCCGACGAACAGGAGCGAGTAGTTGGCGGCCATGACGAGGATGAGCATGAAGAACATGAACAGATTCAGATACGAGAAGAAGCGGTAGTAGCCGCCCTCGTGCGCCATGTAACCCGTGGAGTAGATGTGGATCAGGAAGCCGACGCCGGTGACCACCAGCATCATCACGACCGTCAGCTGATCGAGTTGCAGGTCGAAACCCGCCCGGAAACTGCCGGCCACGATCCAATCGAAGAATTCCTTGCGAAAGCCGGTATGGTATTGCGCGAAATACTCGAGAAATTCCCGCACGGCTTCCAGCGCGCACACGAAGGAAATCCCCGTGGACCCCAACGCAACGCTGTTCACCACGGTCTTCGACCAGTTCTTCCCGAAAAGGCCATTGATGGCTGCGCCGAGCAGCGGCAGCAGCGGAACGATCCACAGATGTTCGAGTATCGGCATTAGAGTTTCAGCAGGTCCACGCGCTCGACGTTCAGGGACCGCCGGTTGCGCGCCGTCAGGATGATGATGCCCAGGCCCACGGCCGCTTCCGCCGCCGCCACCACGATCACAAACAACACAAAAACCTCTCCGTCGGACTGGCCCCGTGCCTGGCTGAAAGCCACAAACGCCAGATTCACCGCGTTGAGCATCAGTTCGATGGACATAAAAATGGTGATGATGTTGCGCTTGAAAACGAACGCCAGCACTCCCAGCCCAAACAGAATGGCGCTGAGGATCAGGTAGTAGTTGGTCGGGACCATGTCAGTTGCCCTCCCGCTGCGCCAGCACGATCGCGCCCACGATGGCCACCAGTATCAGGAACGACGTCAGCTCGAAAGGGTAAACAAATTCGGAAAACAGCAGCATCGAAAGCCGTTTGGTGGAGGTCAGCGCGCCGGACATGGCCGGGGCAGGGAGGTGCGCGCTCGATCGCGCGATGGCCGCGGCGATCATTCCGGCCAGCGCCAGCGCCAGGGGAATCCCGGCAAACCGGGCCAGTTTGGAAAAACTCGTATGCTCTTCTTCGCCCGCATTCAGCAGCATGATAACGAAGACGAACAGCACCATCACCGCGCCGCCATAGACGATGATCTGTACGGCGGCCACGAACTCCGCGCCCATCAGCAGGTACAGCCCCGCCAGCGAAACCATCACCAGGATCAGCGACAGCGCGCTGTGAATCGGATGGCTCTGCAGAATCAGGGTCACGGCCCCAAGGACCGCGAGGCCCGCGAGCACATAGAAGATGACGAGGACGGCGCTCATCCGTTCATTCTCCAGATAAGGTACGCGCTGGTGATGACCACGTTGGCAATGGAAAGGGGCAGCAGGAACTTCCAGCCGAAATCCATCAATTGGTCGTAGCGGAAGCGCGGAAGCGTACCGCGCATCCAGATATAGAAGAACAGCACCGCAAAAACCTTCAGCAGAAACCAGAATGGCCCCTGGATCGGCTCGTTGATCGCCGGGAACCGGGCGAGGACCACGCCAATGACGGTGAGCGCCGTCCCGATGGCGGGAAGGATGATGCGGCCGAAGATGGTCTCATAGCGGATGCCGTCGAAGAAGACCCAAAGCCCGATGGGGATCAGTAGAACGGACGGCAGATAGTGAGTGAATGTCCAGGTAGCGGGAAAAGGAGAGAGCCAGCCGCCAAAAAACAGAATTGTCGAGAGGCAGGAAACCGTAATCATGGCCGTGTATTCGCCGATAAAAAACATCGCGAACTTCATCGAAGCGTATTCGGTGTGGTAGCCGGCAACCAGCTCCGATTCGGCCTCCGGCAGGTCGAAAGGAATGCGGTTGGTTTCGGCAATGGCGGCGATGAAGAAGCACACACAGCCGATGATCTGCGTGAAGCCGAACCCGTCCCTGCTGAACCCGAAAAGATTCCAGCCCAGAATGCCGAGATTGCCGGTGTGCTGCATTTCCACGATCTGCTTCAGGCTGAACGTTCCGGCCATCAGCAGCACGCCGACCACCGAAAGCGTCATCGCCAGCTCATAGCTGATCATCTGCGCGGAACTGCGCAAGCCGCCGAGCAGGGAATACTTGTTGTTGGACCCCCATCCGGCCAGAGCGACTCCATAGACGCTGAGCGCCGTAATCGCGAAAAGCACCAGCAGGCTGATGTTGACGTCGGCTACACCGAGGTACGTTTTGTGGCCGAAAATCGTAATGTCCGGGCCGAAGGGAATCACGGCCAGGGAAGTGAGCGAAAGCATCAGCGTCAGGAATGGTGCGAAGAAGTAAGCCTTTTTGTCCACGCCTTGCGGCAGCGGATCTTCCTTCAGGATGAATTTCACGCCGTCGGCAAGCGGCTGCAGCAGCCCGTGAGGCCCGACGCGATACGGCCCCCAGCGCGCCTGGATATGGGCGATCACCTTGCGCTCGAGCAGTGTCAGGTAAGCGTCGACCGTCAGAACGAGAAACACCAGGATGACGACCTTGACGATCGGGATGAGGATGAACGCGTACTGGGACAGGAAGTCGCTCACGGTTTCGCTTCTGCCTCCGCCTCTGGCAGCGACTGCATCATGGTGCAGAAGCGTCCAAGGGTGCCGCTGGTGAAGAGATTGTCGTTCGCGGGACGAATCAGCTCGACCGGCACGTCGTATGGTGCGTGGCCGTTGCGCGTGAATTCCACCTTCACGGGTTCCGCGCCGCCGGTCAGCAGGCCCGCCGGGTGAACATTGTAGCCCGGCACGGTCTTGCGAATTTCCTCGAATACGGCCGCGGGCGTTTTGAAGTGGAAAGCCTTGCCGAGGCCAAGGCGCTCGAGCTGGTGCGAAAGGATGCGCAGCAGGTCGAAGTCGCTGCGCGCGCCCATCACTTCGGCGGCCTTGTGCAGCAGCTGGATTTCGCCGGAGGTATTGGTGACGCTGCCGTCCTTTTCATAAGCGGAGGCGGCGGGGAAAACCACGTCCGCGAGCTGCGCGGTTTCCGTCAGGAACATTTCGTGCACGACCAGGAAGCCGAGTTCTCCGCGGCCTGCGCCGGATTTTCCGAAATGCGCGAAGGGATTCGCGCCGACCACATACAGCGCCTTGAGCTTTCCGGACTGCGCGGCCTCGATCATCTGCGGAGCGGTGAGGCCGGGCTTCGTGGGCACCGGCGCGCCCCAGTATTTCGTCAAATTCTCGGAAACGCCCTTGTTGTCGAGATACGCGTAGCCGGGCAGGCGATCCGGCAGCACGCCCATGTCCGCGGCGCCGCGCGAATTGGCGTAGTCGCCGAGCGCCATGTAGCGAACTTTGCCAGGAAGTTTCGAGCCAAACGCCACCAGATCGTTGATTGCCGCGCCGGTAAGTTCTGAGCCAAAAACGATGGCGAGTTCTGATTCGGCTTCGAGCGCGGACTTGAGCGTGGAAAGTCGCTCGGCGAGGCCGCCGGCGAGCTGACCTTCGCCGGTAGCCAACCAGCGAACCGCGGCAGCTTCGTGTCTATCGCCAACCTTCACGAATTGCGTGGCCTTCCGCTCCAGCCTGATTTCCTGCGAATTAATTACGAAGAGTTTGCTGCCGAAGTGGCGAATGCCGGCGCGAATCTGCCACCCGACCAGTGGGTTGCGGTTCGTCGGGTCGTTGCCGATCAGAAGCACCGCTTTGGTTTCGTAGAGCTGCTCCATGGTCAGCGACGCTTCGGCCGCCTTTTCGCCCAGAGCGGTGACAAGCCCCGTGTAATCGGCGGTGCGGTGGTGATCAATATTGTTGGAGCCGAACGTGCCGCGCGCCAGGCGCTGCAGCAGGTAGTTTTCCTCATTCGATGTGCGGTTCGAGCCGATGAAGCCGATGGCTTCACCGCCGTAGGCGGTGTGCAGCTCGTTGAGTTTCGCGGCCGCAGCCTGGGCGGCTTCTTCCCACGATACCGGGCAGAGCTTGTCGCCCTTGCGCAGCAGCGGCTGCTTGATGCGCTCGGGATGCGTCGTGAAATCGAATCCGAAGCGGCCCTTCACGCAGAGAAAATCCTTGTTGATGCCGGAGAGGTCGCGGTTATTGGCGCGCAGGATCTCGTGATTGCGAACGCTCAGCGTGGTCTTGCAGCCGTTCGAGCAGTGCGTGCAAATCGTGGAAACGTATTGCATTTCCCACGGGCGAGTTTTGTAGCGATACGTGCCGCTGGTAAGCGCCCCCACCGGGCAGATGTCGATGCACATGCCGCATTCTTCGCATTCCAGGTGATCCTCCCGGTTGGGAATGATGATGGAGTGCGCGCCGCGCATGCCCACGCCCAGGGCCTTCACGTCCATGCCTTCGTCGCACACGCGCACGCAGCGGTAGCAGAGGATGCAGCGCGGCGAGTCGTAATAAACGAGGTCGGACCACTTTTCCTCGGGCCGATGAATTTTTTCCTCGGTGAAGCGGCTGGTGTCCGCGCCGTAGCGGAAGACCATGTCCTGCAATTCGCACTCGCCGCCTTTGTCGCACACCGGGCAATCGAGCGGGTGGTTGCTCAGCAGGAATTCCAGCATCATCTTGCGGGAAGCGCGCACCGCGTCGCTATTGGTGCGCACCACCATGCCTTCGGTGGCCACCAGCGTGCACGCGGTCTGCTGCTTGGGCATTTTTTCGACTTCCACCAGGCACATGCGGCAGGCGGCCTGCAGTGTGAGGCCCGGGTAGTAGCAAAAGGAGGGAACTTCGACGCCCAGGCGGCGCGTTGCCTCGATCACCAGCGTTCCCGCGGGAACTTCCACCTCGCGGTCGTCGATTTTCAGCCTTACGAGTTTCGTTTCAGCCATGGATCCCTACCGCGAACCGATCAGCGCTTCAGCGGATTTGTTGTATGCACAGCGGCCCTGCAAGTGGTCTTCGAATTCGCTGCGGAACTTTTCCACGATGCTGATCGTGGGCATCGCGGCGGCGTCGCCGAGCGGGCAGAAAGTGCGGCCCAGCATGTTCTTGGAAAGCTCGCCGATCAAGTCAATGTCCTCCGTGCGGCCCAGGCCGGCGTGGAAGCGCTCGAGCATTTTGTTCAGCCAGCTGGTTCCTTCGCGGCAGGGGATGCACCAGCCGCAGGATTCGTGCGCGTAGAAGTGCATGATGCGGCGCGCCATGTCCACCATGCAGGTGTCTTCGTCAATCACCACCATGCCCCCGGAGCCGAGCATGGAGCCGGCTTTGGCGATGGTGTCGTAGTCCATGGCGACGTCGATTTCGTCGGCCTTGAAGACGGGGCAGGAACTCCCGCCGGGAATGACGGCCTTGAGTTTCTTGCCGCCGCGGATGCCGCCGGCCATTTCGTCGATGAACTTCTTCATGTTCATGCCCAGCGGAATTTCGTAGATGCCGGGTTTATTGACGTGGCCTGCGACGCAGAGCAGGCGCGTGCCCCCGTTCTTCGGCGTGCCGCGGTTGGCGTAGGCCTCGCCGCCTTCCAGGATGATCGCCGGCACCGCGCTGAGCGTTTCGACGTTGTTAATAATCGTGGGGCAGCCATAGAGGCCCACAACGGCGGGGAAGGGAGGCTTGATGCGTGGATTGCCGCGCTTGCCTTCGAGCGATTCCATCAGCGCGGACTCCTCACCGCATTCGTATGCGCCGGCGCCGGTGTGAATCAGCAGGTCGAAATCGAAGCCCGACCCGAGAATGTTCTTGCCCAGATACCCGCGCTCGTAGGCTTCGGCGATCGCGGCGTCCACGATGTCGAGAACGTAGCGGTATTCGCCGCGAATATAGATGAAGCCGTGGTGCGCGCTGATGGCGCGGCCGGCGATGATGATGCCTTCGATGAGTTGGTGGGGATCCATCTCCATCAGCGGCCGGTCTTTGCAGGTGCCGGGTTCGGACTCGTCGGCGTTGCAGATCACGTATTTCGGCTTCGGCGAATCCTTGGGCACAAACGACCACTTCATGCCCGTGGGGAAGCCCGCGCCGCCGCGGCCGCGCAGGCTGGACTTCTTGACCTCGTCAATGATCTGTTCCGGGGTCAACTGCTTGAGGGCTTTGTCGAGCGCCTGATACGCGCCGTTCTGCAGCGCCACGTCGATCTTCTGTGAATCCTTGATGCCCCAGTTTTTGCTGATCAGGACGGTTTCGCCCTTGGCGCGCTCGTGCAGAGCGCCGCTAATGACACCCTGCGGCTCGGGTCGTTTGCCCTTGTCGAGATCCTCGATCAGGCGGTCGAACTTGAGCTGCGTGACGTTTTCGTAGAAGTCGTAGTTCACTTGAATGGCCGGCGCGCCCGTGCACGCGCCGATGCACTCGACTTCTTCGAGCGAAAACACGCCGTCTTTCGTGACTTCCTTGTGTCCCACTTCCAGGCGCTTCTTGGCGTGTTCCAGGAGCTCCGCGCCGCCGCGCAGCATGCACGCGATGTTGGTGCAGACCTGCACGTGATGCTTGCCGATGGGCTTGCGGTGGAGCATGGAATAATACGCGAGGGTCTCTTCGATCTGGACGTTGTTCAGGTCCAGGCGGCGGCCGATTTCGGCGATCAGTTCGTCGGAGACGTGGCCGATTTCGTCCTGGCCGTACATCAGCATGGGAATCAGCGCGCTGCGCTTGACCGGATAGGCGTTCTGCAGCTTGTCGAATTTCGCGGCGAGTTTCGGGCTGAGTTGCATGGTTACCTGTCCACTTCTCCAAGAACAATATCAATGGTGCCGATGCAGGCGACGGTATCGGCGATCAACTGGCCCTTGACCATGAAAGGCAGGGCCTGCAAATTCACGAACGAAGGCCCGCGGAAGTGCACGCGCAGGGGCTTCGGCGAGCCGTCGCTGGCGATGAAGCAGCCGAGTTCGCCGCGCGGCGATTCCACCGGCACGTACACCTCGCCCGGCGGCGGCGCAAACCCTTCCGTGAAGATTTTGAAGTGGTAGATCAGCGCTTCCATCTCCGTCTTCATCTTTTCGCGCTGCGGAGGGATGATGCCCGGCGCATCCGCCTTGATCAGGCCATAGTCGGTGATTTTATCCACCGCCTGGCGGACGATCTTCACGCTCTCGCGAAGTTCCTGCACGCGCACGAGGTAGCGCGCAAAGCAGTCGGATTCCGTGCGCGTGGGCACGTTGAAGTCGAACTCCTCGTAGGAGGAGTACGGGAAGGCCTTGCGATTGTCGAAAGCGACGCCGGCGGCGCGAAGCCCCGGCCCGGTGGTGCTCAAGTTGATCAAAGTCTCGGGGGACAGATAACCCACGCCCTTCAGGCGGCCCCACCAAATGCGGTTGTTGGTGAGAAGTTCCTCGTACTCATCCACGCGCGCGGGCATGATGTCCAGGAACTTCTTCACCTGCTCGCGCCATCCCGCGGGAGGCTCCAGGGCCACGCCGCCGATGCGGATGTAACTGGTCATCATGCGCTGCCCGGCGAAGCGCTCGAAAATTTTCAGGATTTCCTCGCGTTCGCGGAAACAATAGAGCATCACGGACATCGCGCCCATATCGAGAGCGTGCGTGCCCAGCCAGACCAGGTGCGATGAGATGCGCTGCAGCTCCACCATCAGAACGCGGATATACTGCGCGCGTTTCGGGACTTCCAGGCCCAGCAGTTTTTCGACCGCCAGGCAATAAGCAAGATTGTTGCCGAGCGGATTCAGGTAGTCCATCCGGTCGGTGAGGGTGATGGCCTGGGAGTAGGTCTTGTCCTCGCAGCTTTTTTCGATGCCGGTATGGAGATACCCGAGATCGGGTACGGCGGTGACGACGTTTTCACCGTCCAGTTCCAGCAGGACACGCAGCACGCCGTGGGTGGAAGGATGCTGGGGTCCCATGTTCAGGACCATCGTCTTTGCGGTGCCGATTGGTGTTTCTACCGTAGTCATGGGCCTCAATCCGCGTCGCGGAAACTAGCGGGGTCCCTCCACCGGATAATCCCGGCGCAGAGGCGCGCCTTGAAATTCATCGGGAAGAAGGATGCGGCGCAAGTCCGTATGGCCTTCAAAACGGATACCGAAAAGATCGAAGATTTCGCGCTCCATCCAGTTCGCGCCGCTCCACACGGGCTCGAGCGAATCGACGACGGCCTGCTGGCCGCTGATGGTGGTGCGCAGGCGGATGCGCGCGGAGCGCGAGATGGAAAGGAGCTGATAATTTAATTCGAAGCGCGGCTCGGCGGGGAAGCGGTCGACGCAGGTGGCGTCGCTCAACATGTTGAACGCAAGCTCGGGATGTTCCTTGCACTGGCTTGCGGTGGCGCGCAGCAGTTTGTGGGGAACAACGATCGTGGTTTCGCCGCGATGCTCGACGACCTGCGATACGGCCTCGGATTTCCATGCACGGAGGCGGTCGACTACAATTCTAGCGTTTGTGTTGGCGAGTTCCGGCACGTTAGCGAATTCCTCAAGAAGGTGCGAGCTTACTTCGCTGGCTTATTCCAGTCGAGCGCGCCCCTCTTCAAGAGATAGATGTAACCGACCAACAGGATGGCCACATAGATCATCATTTCTATGAAGCCGAACCACCGCGTTGCGACGTTGCGCACCAAATCCTTGAAAATGAATGCCCAAGGGTACAGGAAGATGGCCTCGACGTCGAACAGAATGAACACCATCGCAACCAGGTAGAACTTTACGGAAAACGGCTCGCGCGCGTCTCCCGTGGGCGTAATTCCACACTCATACGGTTGCTGCTTGGCCTTGTTGGGACGTCTCCATCCCACCACGGTGGAAAGGGTGATGAGCATGCCGGCAAGAAACGCCGCCACCAGCAGGTGTATTACTAGCGGAAGGTACGCTTGCAGGCCGGTGGGACTCATAGTCAAGGCGCTATAATAACGATTGGGATGCCACGCGGTCAAATCTTCCGCGAAAATAATTTGGCGCCGCGCGTGGCGTACCCGGCGGAGAGGGAGCTAAGCCAAACTGGCGATGCGCATGGTTTTCGGGCACAACAGCAATATCAAGTCCGGCGCGCACACGTTTCACGTGCAGACCGAGGACCGCGGGGAAACCCACGCCTTGATTGATACAACCGTCTATTTTCAGGGCCGCGTGATGCACCGGCGGACGAACAATTATCTGGACCTGCTGCCGCTGAATGAAGACAGCCTGCAGGCGCTGAAGATGCGGGTGGACGAGCAGCACCGCACGGTGCTGGAAGAGATCGGCAACGGCGAACTGGCGCTGACCGTGCCGCCCAGCACGGAGGCGATGAAGAACGCGGGAGACGCGAAGGAGCCTGCGCCGCCGCCGGCGAAGCCAACTGCCACTCCGCCCGAAGAGAAGTCCGCAAAACTGGGGATCGCGCTGCTGAATGCGCGGAGCTGGCTGGTGGGCAAGCAGGCGACGCTCCACGTGGCGGTGCAGGACGAAGCTGGAGGGCCTGTGCCGGACGTCGGAGTGATCGCGGAAATTGAAGGCAGCGCCGCGCCGCAACCGCATGCCGGCAAGACCGGACAGACCGGCCGCGCCACAATCACCTTTGCTATGCCAAAACTGGCAGGAGGCGAGGCGGCGCTGGTGATTCGGCTGGAGGGCTCGAACGGATGCGCTCCGTTGCGGTATGCTTTGCGGGCGAAGCCGCGCGTGCCGGTAACCTAGCAATGAATGTGGCCGATCCGATTCAAGTGCAAGTGAACGGGGAGCGCAAGAGTCTGCGCGCAGGGATGACGGTGCGCGAGCTGCTCGATCAGTTGGGACTCCATCCCGGGCGCGTGGCCGTTGAATACAACCTGGAGATATTGCCCAAGGCGAAATGGGACGAGACGCGCGTGGCGGCGGGAGACCGGTTTGAGATCGTGCAATTTGTGGGAGGAGGATAAAAGAGGGGAGCAATGAAGCAACGAAGTAATTAGGTAAAGAAAAAGCGAGAGGCGGCCGACGATTGGCCGCATTTTTATTTGCGGTCGCTGTATGTTCAGGACCCGGCTTTTGGCAGGGCAAAGCCGGAGGCACGAAGGTTACTAGCCAGACGCGTGAGCGCTGGGATTTTAGAACAAGAACACGTAGCACCGGCGCGGCGGTACAATGCGCGATTGAGGGAGCGACGACATTTTGTCGCGCCCCGGCGCTCTCCCGACTACTTTAGCCTGCGGTCTAGACACCCCTCAGCAGATGGCCCATCTTGTGCTTTTTGGCTTGCAAGTACGCGCGGGAAATTTTCGAGAGGCGCGGCTGGCAGGGCACGCGGGCGACGACCTTGATCCCCGAGGACTCCAGTTGGCGGATTTTGTCCGGATTGTTGGAGAGCAGGCGGATGCGCCTGGCGCCCAGCTTCTTCAGAATGTTTGCGGGAAAGTCGTATTCGCGGGCGTCGGCGGCGAAGCCCAGCGATTCGTTGGCCTCGACCGTGTCCATGCCGCCGTCCTGCAATTCATAGGCGCGCAGCTTATTCATCAGCCCGATGCCCCGGCCTTCCTGCGGGAGATAGAGCAGGATGCCGGAAGGCGCCGCGGCGATTTTCTTCAGCGAAAGCTCAAGCTGCGCGCGGCAATCGCAGCGCAGAGAGTTGAGAACGTCGCCCGTGAGGCATTGCGAGTGGACGCGCACCAATGGCGCCACGCGTCCTTTCAGGTTGCCGCGCACCAGGGCGACCGCCTCTTCCTGCGGGCCGCGTCCCTGAAAGCCGTAGATCGTAAAGCGCCCGAAGCGCGTGGGCAGTTCCGCGGTGGCGACACGGCGGGGTGCTGACGGCTTCGTGTTGCGTTTTGTGTTCGTCGCGGGTTTTCGGGTCATAGGAAACGTTCAGTATAGCAGGGAGGGCCATGGGCACACGAAGCCGCGGCATTCCACCAAGATTCTTTACAATGGAACGGCGTTTGGCTAGCGTAAGTCTCAGCAGGCCGATTGATGAACCTGAATCTTTCCATCCGGGAACTTCTCCTCACGCTGCTGCTGAAGGTGGGCGTGGCGGCGGCGTTTGCCGCGCTGCTCGCGCGCTGGGGCACCTTTCGCCGTGTGCTGTTCACGGAAGAGCGCGACGCCGATCAGAAACTAAAATTGATGCTGTTCATGACGCCGCCGTTGATTCTCGGGGTCACGTTGCGCCTGGTGCGTCCGTATTACCTGTTCGCGGATTTGTCCCTGGAGGGCGCGTTCCTGATGGGTTTGCTGGGCGGGCGCGTGGTGGGCCCAATCGGGGGAGCGATCATTACCATTCCCGCGCTGATGGCGCACGAGTGGCTGGGCATGCCGGCGGCGGCCACGGCTGGATTGCTGGGAGGTCTGATTCGGCAGGTCATTCCCGATAAAGAGACGCTGTGGAACTTCGGGCCGTTTACGTTTTTGAATATTCCCAAAGCGCTGATGCGCATGGTCACCAACGCGGAGATCATGTGGGAAATGCTGCCGCTGCTGACCTGCATCGGCTTGGAAATGGGCCGCGTGGCGTTGGTGCTGGCGACCAAGCCGAAGTGGCTGTTCGCGATCGATCCGATGTGGAACTGGCAGCTGTGCCTGGTGGTGATCGCGACGCTGATGGCCGTGGCGGCGCCACTGAAAATCTGGAACAACACGCGCATCGAAATGAACCTGGAGCGCCACCAGCAGTTGCTTTTGCGCGCCAGGATGGACGCGCTTTCGAGCCAAATCAATCCGCACTTCCTCTTTAACACCTTGAACACGGTTTCGGCGTTGATCCGCATCGCTCCGGACACGGCGCGCGAAGTGGTGTTGAAACTCAGCAACATCCTGCGGCGGCTGCTGCGCAAGCACGAAACGTTCGTGCCACTCCGCGAGGAACTTTCCTTCATTGACGATTATCTGGACATCGAAGTGGCGCGCTTTGGCGATGACAACCTGGACATCGTGAAAGAAATTGACGAGAGCACGCTGGAAACGTTTATCCCCAGCATGCTTTTGCAGCCGATGGTGGAAAACAGCCTGAAACACGGCCTGGCGCCGAAGCTTGAAGGCGGGCGCATCCTGTTGCGCACGCGGACCAGCAAGGGCCGGCTAGTCATCGAAATTGCCGACAACGGCGTGGGCATCTCCGAAGAAAAAATGCCTCACGTGTACGTGGAGGGTATCGGCCTGAGCAACGTGCGGGAACGGCTGCGCGTGCTCTATGGCGAGGATTTTCATCTGGAAATCGAAAGCCACGAAGGGCAGGGAACCACCATCCGCATCGAAGTGCCGGAACTCGCGCCAGCGATTCCGGAAGTGAGCGTATTCTAAGCGAAGTGAGGAAGTGACGAAATAAAGGTGAAGGGCGCGCGACCGCGGGAAGCCGCGAATAATCGAAAATAGGAGCCCAGGGAAGGGGAGAAAAACCTGTTGACACCGGGTGTGCATCTACAGTATTTTCAGTTATGACAGAAATAACAGATACACCTGCAGCATCGCTCACGCCCGTAGAACAGAAATTCATCCTGCACTGGGGCGAGATGGGCACCAAGTGGGGCATCAACCGCACCGTGGCCCAGGTTCATGCGTTACTGTTCCTGTCCCCGAAGCCGGTGCCGGCCGACGAGATTTCGAAGACCCTTTCGGTGGCACGGTCGAACGTGAGCACCAGCCTGCGCGAATTGCAGGGCTGGGGCATTGTCCACCTGGTGCATGTGCTGGGCGACCGCCGCGACCATTTCGAGTCCACCAAGGACGTCTGGGAGATTTTTCGCACCGTGTCCGAGGAGCGCAAGCGGCGCGAGATCGATCCCACGCTGCGCGTGCTGGCCGAGTGCGTGCGCGAGTTGAAGAATGGGCCGGCTGCGGAAGCGTATACGCGGGAGCGGCTGGAGAGCATGCTGGAATTCCTGACGGTAATGAGCGGATTGTTCGACGAGGTGCTGCGGATGCCGGTGGGCGCGTTGAAGGGCGTCGGGAAATTGCGCGGCAAGGTGGTTACGCTATTCGGTGGTGAGAAGAAAAAGGCTGGCTAGAGCAGGGGAAAAGATAACGCAGAGGCGCTGAGGGCAATAAGTTTCGCAGAGAAGAAGTGAGGCCGGTAATGATTTCGCTGGCGGATGAATATACGGACGGCAAGGGGCGGCATGCGCGTGGGTGGCTGTTTTTCGACGCCGAATGCGGCTTCTGCACGCGGCTGGCGCGATGGATCGCCCCGAGCCTGGCGCGGCGCGGGATGGCCGTGGCTCCGCTGCAGGATCCTCGTGTGGGAGCGTTGCTGGGAGTTTCGACCGAGGAGCTTCTCAAGGAATTGAAGTTTCTCTCTTCGGTTGGCGTTGTATCGGGCGGAGCCGACGCGGTTATAGCCGTCGCGCGCGAGATCTGGTGGGGTCAGCCGGTGGCGTGGCTCTCAAAAGTTCCCGGCATGATGAAATTGCTGCACGCGGGCTATGGCTGGGTGGCCGCACAACGGAGTTGCGCGGCGGCGCGATGCGCGTTGGCACAGCCACCCCTCAAGTAAGAGTTCGAATTGGAATATTACGGTGCAGTGGAAACTGCGCCCGCCTCAGAAGGCGGCCGCTACGAATGCGTCAGCGTGATTGCCGCGCCTACACAAGCGACCCGCGGGCGGCTTTGGCGGAATAGGCGCTCTCGAGGACTTGCTCGTAGTAGCGCTCGTACATGGGGATAACGTCGTTGGCGCAGAATTTCTTTTTGGCGTGGACGCGGGCGAGTTGGCCCATTTTGCGGCCGCGATCAGGGCGCGAGAGGAGTTCGATGGCGTAGTTGGCGGCAGATTTCACATCGCCGGGTTCGACGAGATAGCCGTCCACGCCGTGGTCGACGACCTCGGGGACACCGCCGACGTTCGTGGCGATTACCGGGACTTCACAGGCCATGGCCTCAAGCGCTGCCAGCCCAAATGATTCGAGCTGCGAAGGCAGCAGAAATAAATCGGCCTGCCCGAGCTTTTCCTTGATGCCATTCTGCTTGCCCAAGAACAAAACATCTTTTTCGATGCCGCGCGTTTTCGCAAGCGCTTCGGCGGGGGCGCGATCGGGGCCGTCGCCGATCATCACGAGCTTTGCCGGCATTTTTTCGCGCAATAACGCAAAAATCTCGATGGCGTCGAGAATGCGCTTGACCGGACGGAAGTTCGAGAGGTGCATCACGATGGGCTGGCCCTCGGGCGCCCACTCGGCACGCAGCGCAGGGTTCGGCTTGCGAACATAGAGATCACAATTGACGAAATTAGGGATGACTTCGATGGGGCGCTTGATACCGAATTCCTGCACCGTCTGTCGAAGCAGGTAGCGCGAAATGGAAGTGACACCGTCGCTCTGTTCGATCGAGTAGCGCGTGATCGGCAGAAAGTTCGGGTTGTTGCCGACGAGAGTAATGTCCGTGCCGTGCAAGGTGGTGATAAACGGCAGGCGGCGCGGCGCAAACATCTGCCGGGCGAGGAACGCGCTGACCGAGTGCGGGATGGCGTAATGCACGTGGAGAATGTCCAGAGCTTCCTTTTCGAAAACCTCCAGCATTTTGACCGCGAGGGAAAGCGTATAGGGAGAGTGGTCAAAGAGGGGGTACTGCACGACCTGGGCCTGGTGAAAGTGGACGCGGGGGTCGTTCGGGTTCATGCGGATCGGCGGGGCGTAGGTGATGAAATGAACGTCATGGCCACGGGCAGCAAGTTCCTGGCCGAGTTCGGTGGCGACAACGCCGGAGCCGCCGTAGGTGGGGTAGCCTGTGATGCCAATGCGCATGGGTGACCTGTGAACCAATCGCTCCGTCAAAGTGGCGTACTATGTTTCCCGCGGCATGGTACACCGATTAGACGCAGAGGGAAGGGATATCGTGACACGGCTGGCAGGGAAAGTGGCGGTCATCACGGGCGGTGGGACGGGAATTGGCCAGGCCATCGCCGTGGAGTTTGCCAGGGAAGGCGCAAAGGTGGCAGTGGGCGGGCGGCGCCGCGAAAAGTTGGAAGAGACCCTGTCCCTTTTGAAACAGCAAGGCGGGGAAGCGGTGGCTGTAGAGTGTGACGTGACCCGGGCCGAGGATACGGAGCGCCTGGTGAAAACAGCCGAAGATTGCTTCGGGAGTGTGAACGTCCTCGTCAATAATGCCGGCACACTGAGCGTTTCGACCGTGGAGACGATTTCCGAAGCGGACTGGGACCGGCTGATGGCGACGAATGTAAAGGGGCCATTTCTGATGTCCCGCGCGGTGCTGCCGGCGATGCGGCGGGCGGGAGGCGGCTCGATCATTAATATAGGTTCGGTGCTGGGCATCGCGGCGATTCGGGACCGTGCCGCCTATTGCGCTTCCAAAGGGGGCGTGACGATGCTGACCAAGGCCATGGCGCTGGACCACGCCGGCGACCATGTCCGCGTGAATTGCGTATGCCCCTCGATTGTAGAGTCCGCCATGACGGAAATGTTTTTTGCCGAGACGGAGGCAGCGCGCAAAATCCGCGACAGCCGGCTGGCTTCGATTCCGCTTGGGCGCTTCGGGAAGCCGGGAGATATTGCCGGAATCGTGGTGTTCCTGGCCTCCGATGAATCCTCCTGGATGACGGGCACGGTGATTCCCGTGGATGGCGGGGTGACGGCGGAGTAGGAGAGGCGAGAGGGATGAGACGCAAAATGAAGGCCGAGGAGAAAAAGGTTACGGAACTCGTACGCAGGCGCATGAAGGAGAGCCGGTCGTCGGAGTTACTGGGCTTCCAAGTGGAGAGCGTCCACGATGGACGGGCGATTTTTCGGCTGGACGTGCGTCCACGGCACAAACAGATCCATGGCGTGGTGCATGGGGGGATCCTGGCGGCGCTGGCGGATACCACGGCGGCGATTGCGGCATACACGGTGATTCCGAAAGGCGTGGAATTGGCCACGCTGGAATTCAAGATCAATTATATGGAGCCGGTGCCGGGGGGACGCGTGAAAGCGGACGCGCGGGTGCTGCGAAAGGGCCGCAATTTTATAGTTACCGAGTGCGAAATTTTCACGGAGAAGGGCTCGATGGCGGCGAAGGCGCTCTTGACGTTCACCGCGGCGAGAGGGCACGTATTGCGCTAGCAGTTCTCTGCCGCCAAGATGGCGGCGCTACCAGGAGGCCGATGCTGGGCGAGTTACTCGTCGCCGCCCTGGGCGGAGTCTTCGCCGTCCTTATGGACGTATTTGATGTAGCGCTTGAAGACCATCAGGTTGGGCTCGCCGTTGCGTGTGAGCTTGATGCAGTCGCGGTCGTACCATTCCACCGTGCCACGGAGTTCCTCTCCGCTGGAGAGCACGATGATCATCGGCGTGCGGCTCTGCATTTGCTTGACCCAATAAAAATTCTCGGCGTGGGTGACTTCGGGCGGCGCGGGCTTTTTGCTGGGTACGGGCCCGTTGTTTCCGTGATTTGGGCGAGGCGAAGCCGGCTCCTTCATTTCCGCAAAGCCGGGACGGTACATGCGGCGATTCACCATGACTGCTCCTTCGCTAAGTTGAGAGGTTTCCTAGTCTTGTGATGCAAGGGGCGGGATTTGGGTTTCGTCTATTATGCCGCTGCTACAAAAATAAAGGTAAAAAATCAGGATCGGGTCGCCGCGGGCGCCGGAGAGGGCATTAGGGAGGTAGCCAGGGCATCGAGGCCCAGCTGACGGTTGAGATTCCGGCGCGCGCCGGCGGCCAGTTCGTCCACCCCGGTGATGGCGCGCATAACCCAGGCGGAATCGACGGCATGGCCAAGTATCTCGAGCTCTTTCGAGAGATTTGGATTGCGGAGTTGCGGAGATTTCAGGCCGGCGGTCAACTCCAGCAAGTCGGAAAGCAGCCCGTAAAGGTCGGCCAGAAGGTCTTCGAAGGAGGATTCGCGGTCTTTGGCGAGTTGGCCGGTGTCGGCGAAGAGTTGGGAGAAGCCCGAACCGCGGGCGGCGCGCTCAAGGATGCGCAGAAGTGCGCGGCGGCGCTCGGCCACGGCTTCGACGTTGATCTCGGAGGCCAGGCCAGGGCTGCCTTCGGAGAGTTGCGCAGCGAGCTTGATCTCCGCGGGCTTCCGGGTTCCCTGGGCTTTCAGGATGCGTTCGACTTCCTCCTGCGGCAAAGGTGCGAAGTGGAACTGCATGCAGCGCGAGACGATGGTCGGCAATAGGTTGAACGGCGAGGGCGCCGTCAGGATCAACGTGGCGGAACCCGGTGGCTCTTCGAGAATTTTCAGGAAAACATTGGAGACGTCGGTGCGCATGGTTTCCGCGCCGTCGAGGATGAATACGCGGCGGCGGCCCATGGGCTGAAAGTAAGCGGCGCGCTGCACGGCGCGTAGCTGGCCGATGCGCAGCACCGGGCGCGCAACCGGGCTTTTCAGGCGCACCGGATCGGGCACCAGCACCCAGACGTCCGGATGACTCTGCAGGATCAAAGGCATGCGCTCGACGGTGGCGGCGTCCGCGCTTTCGCCGCGTTCAGCGAGGCCCTGGGTGATCAGGCCAGGCACGTTGGCAAGCTGCGAAATGCGCAGGCAGGTTGCGCATTCTCCACAGAAATCATCCTTCAAGCGCTCGCAATTGGCGGCCTGTGCGAACATGCGAGCGAGGGTGAATTTCCCGATGCCGCGAGGCCCGGTGAAGAGCATCGCGTGCGGGACGCGTTCCGACCGCAGGGCGCCACGCAAGGCGGCGATCATGGCTTCATTGCCGAGAAATTCAGAGAACCCCATCGCTCAACTCTTTTGCCAGGTATCGAGAAGCGATTTTACCGCCTGGAGGCATTCGAGAGCGATATCCTCGGGCAGACGCAGATTGTTGCTCTGGGCGTCGTAGCACTGAATCGTGGCCCAGGGCCGGCTGCGCGAGAGCATGTCGTACATTTCTGCGGCGTCCTCGAGATGGCGCAGGTCCTTTTCCAGGATGTCGTGCTTCGCGGAGGTGTAGCTTCGTTCGGACTTACTGCCGATAAGTTTTTGCGCCTGGCTGGGAGGCACGCGCAAATAAAGGATCATATTTTCGCGTGGCAGGCCGTAGATGGTGTATTCGAGATGCTCGATCCAGCGGAGAAATTCCGCGCGCTTTTCCGGCGCCGCCCGGGCTACCTGGTGGGCGAGATTCGAGCCGATGTAGCGATCGATAAGAACGATCTTGCCGGAGCTAAGCTCGGCTTCGAGGCGCAACTTGGCTTCGAAGCGGTCTCCCGCATAGAGGAGCGCCGTGAAACGCGGATCGACGCTTTCCAGCGGGCCGAAATCGCCATTGAGGAATTTGCCGACCATGTTGCCAAACCAGGATTCGTATTGAGGAAAGCCCGTGGAATAGACCGTGTGCCCGAGGCCCTGAAGGGAATGTTCGAGGAGTTTTGCCTGAGTGTGTTTTCCGCTACCGTCAATACCTTCGATAGCGATCAGCAATCCGCGTGTCGGCATGTGTTTTCGAACTGTGGGGGCAGGCCACCAGCGGAAATAGTGTAGCGGCTCATGGAAACGCCCGCAATGGGAGGATGGTTTGCGTGAACTGGTACATCGGTTCGCGGGTGCGGGCGGCGGGCGTGTTAGGATTTTATCGAACCGTCCATGAACGCAACTTCCAGTATCAAAGGCAATCTCGCGCGCGTGCGGGAGCAAATTGCCGCGGCGGCGCAGCTTGCCGGGCGAAGTCCGGAGGAGATTGAGCTGATCGGCGTTTCCAAGACGCAACCGGCGGAGGCGGTGCGCGAAGCGTATGCGGCGGGATTGCGGCATTTCGGGGAAAACCGCGTGCAGGAGTGGGAGGGGAAGTTACCTGCGTTGACGGATCTGGGCGGGACTTGGCATTTGATCGGTAATCTGCAGAGCAACAAGGCGGCTCGCGCGGCAAAGGCGTTCCATTCAATTGACTCGGTGGACGACTGGTCACTGGCGCAGCGCCTGGAACGGGCGCAGGCGGAAAAAGGCACCAAGGATACGTTGCGCGTATTAATTGAAGTTCATCTGGGCGGGGAAGAGTCGAAGAGCGGCGTGGGAGAAACGGATTTGCCGGAACTGGCGGAGCGTGTCGCCGGATGCGCGCATTTGCAGCTGGCCGGGCTGATGTGCATTCCGCCGTTTCGCGAGAATCCGGACGACGTGCGCCCGTTTTTTGCCGCGCTGCGCGAGCATAAGGAAGCGCTGGAATCGCGGCTGGGGATGCGGTTGCCGGTGCTGTCCATGGGGATGTCGCACGACTTTGCTGCGGCGATTCAGGAAGGCGCGACGGAAGTCCGCGTGGGCACGGGCATTTTTGGTACCCGCGCTAAGCCGGCGTGAATCGAATCACGGTGGTTTCAAAGGATCCCTGGAGAAAATATGACGCTGTTTGCGCCGCTGAAATTGCGAGAACTGGAATTGAAAAACCGGATCGGGGTTTCGCCCATGTGCGAGTATTCGGCGAAGGACGGGCATCCGGGCCCCTGGCACATGGTGCATTTGGGAAGCCGCGCCGTTGGCGGCGCGGGAATTGTGATTACGGAAGCGACGGCGGTGCAGGCGATCGGCCGCATTTCCCCGGCGGACACGGGAATTTACCTCGATGCGCACATCGAATCGTGGAAACCGATCGCGGAGTTTATTCGCGGGCAGGGCGCGGTGCCGGGGATGCAACTGGCGCACGCAGGCCGGAAGGCCAGCACGGCCGTGCCGTGGAAAGGTGGGAGCAAGGTTGCGGTTGACGACGGCGGCTGGGTGCCGGTGGCGCCGAGCGCCGTGGCCTTCGATGCAAACTATGCGGAACCCCGGGCGCTGACGATCCCGGAGATGGACCAGATCGTCGAAGATTTTCGGGCGGCGGCACGACGCGCGCTGGCGGCGGGGTTTCAGGTGGTGGAAATGCACGCGGCGCACGGTTACCTGGCGCACGAATTCCTCTCCCCGCTTTCGAATCTGCGCACCGACGAATACGGCGGCAGCCTGGAGAATCGCATGCGGTTTCCTCTGCGCGTGGCGCAGGCCGTGCGGGAAACCTGGCCGGCGAAGTGGCCGGTGTTCGTGCGCATCTCAGCCACGGATTGGAAGGAAGGCGGCTGGGACCTGGCGCAAAGCATCGAATTGTGCAAGCGCTTCAGGGCGATTGGCGTGGACTTGATTGACGTTTCGAGCGGCGGGCTGGTGCCCGGCGTGCAAATTCCACTTGGGCCCGGCTATCAGGTGAAATTCGCGGAGGCGATTCGGCGCGATGCGGGGATCGCAATGGGCGCGGTGGGCATGCTGACCGACCCGGCGCAGGTGGAAACGATTCTGTCCACGGGTCAGGCGGACATGGTTTTTCTGGCGCGCGAGCTGTTGCGCGATCCGTACTGGCCGCGGCGCGCGGCGCAGGAATTGGGCGCGAAGATCACCCCGCCGGTGCAATATCTGCGCGCCTGGTAAGCGATGAGCTTTCTGGACATTTCCGAGGACCGTCTGCGCGGCACGATAAGCTTTCCCGTGCGCGTGCAGCCGCGCGCCAGCAAGGACGCCATCGCCGGCGCGATGGAGGGCGCGCTGAAGATCCGGTTGTGCGCGCCGCCGGTGGAAAATCGCGCCAACGAGGCGCTGGTGGAATTCCTCTCCGATCTTTTGAAAACGCCAAAATCGGCTGTTAGAATCCAGAGCGGCGAGCACGGCAGAAACAAGCGCGTGGAGATTCGCGGCGTCACGCGGCAACAGATTCTGGAGTTGCTGCGGGAAGAAGCGTAGCCAAGATGATTGGGAGATGCGTTTTGAGGATTGCCGCGCGGGCCGGGCTGCCGCGCCTGCCGCAAACATGCTTGCCGGCCCTTCCAGGATGAACTGGAAGCGGGCGCTACCATCCCTGGGATGAATAGTAATCCACACGCGACGGGCGGAAGAGCAAATCATGAGTGCGAACATTGAAGCGATTCAGAAGGATCTGCGGGCGGCGAAGGTGGACGGCTGGCTGTTTTACGATTTTCGCGGTCGCGACCCGATCGGCAACCGCATCCTGCAACTCCCCGAGGGCATGCGGACGCGGCGGTGGTTTTACTTCGTTCCCACGAAAGGGACGCCGAAAAAGCTGGTGCACAAGATTGAAGCGCAGGCGCTGGCGGCGGTGCCCGGCGACACGATTTATTATTCGGCGCAGGAGCAACTTCGCGGCAACCTGAAAAAGATGCTGGGGCGCGCGAAGAAGGTGGCGATGCAATATTCGCCGAAGAACGCGATTCCGTACGTGGCCATGGTGGATGCGGGAACGATCGAACTGGTGCGCAGCACCGGCGTGAAGGTGACGACTTCGGCGGACCTGGTGCAGAAATACGAAGCGTGCTGGAGCCGCGAGCAGCTCGAGTCGCATCTGGCCGCGGGTCGCGCCATCGACAAAATCGTAAAAGGCGCGTTCGCGCTGGCGGCACAGTCCGTGCGCGAGAAGAAAGCTTTGACGGAATACGAGTTACAGCAGTGGATTCGTGGGCGGTTTGACGAGGCGGGAATTGCAACCGAGGAAGGGCCGGACGTGGCGGTGAACCAGAACGCCAGCGATCCGCACTACGGGCCGGCGCGCGAAGGTTCGGCGCAGATCCGCGAGGGAGATTTGCTGCTGCTGGACGTGTGGGGCAAGCAGAAGAAGCCCGGCAGCGTCTATTACGACATCACGTGGGTCGGCTACCTGGGCGCGGCCGTTCCCGAGAAATACGCGAAAGTGTTTCGCGTGGTGCGTGAGGCGCGCGACAAAGCCGTCGAGCTGATCCAGAAGCACGTCAAGGCCGGGAAGCCTCTCGAAGGCTGGCAGGTGGACCAGGCCGCGCGGCGCGTGATCGAGAAAGCCGGCTACGGCAAATATTTTTTCCATCGCACGGGCCACAACATCGGGCAGACGGTTCACGGCAACGGCGTCAACATGGACGGGCTGGAAACGCACGACGCGCGGCATCTGATTCCGGCGACGTGCAATTCCGTCGAGCCGGGAATTTATCTGCCGGAGTTCGGCATCCGCAGTGAAGTGGACGTTTACATTGACGAACATGAGGCCCGCGTCACGGGAGCGGTGCAGAACGAAATCCTTCCCCTGCTGGCGTAGTTCCTTTACTCTGTAAAGACGATGGACGAACAGCCGCAAATCCCATTGCAAGCCGAAAGCACGGCGCCTTCCAGCGAGCCGGGGCAAAGCGCGCCCGAGCACGCCGTTGACGAAGGAATGTCGCGCGAGACGCGCGCGCTGCTTTACGGCGCGGCGGGATGGTTGCTGCCGGGAATGGGCCACGTGCTGCAGCGCATGTGGGGCCGCGCGATTGTGGTGTTCCTGGCCGTGGGCATTCTGGCGTGCGCGGGCGCGGCGATGAAGGGCAATGTTTTTACGCGCGACGGCAGCGATGCCTTTGACACGCTGGGCTTCGCGGCGGACCTGGGCACCGGAGGCTTCTATGCCGTGGCGCGCACGATGGAGCCGGACGGCTCCGACGTTTCCCACGCCGATGGCGATTACGGCACGCGCCTGTTGGCCACGGCGGGCGTGCTGAACCTGCTGGCGGCGCTGCACGCCTACGAGGCCGCGCGGGGGCGGAAGGCGTGAGCGATTTGCCGTCGCTGCAGCTTACCCACTTTCAGGCATTCCTTCTGTTTTCGGTGGTGATTTCGGTGGCGTTCGGGTTTCTGGGACGCCGCCGCCCGAAAGACCGCATCCGATACATCCTGTGGACACTGATCCTGTTTCTGGTGATCGGCATCGGGATCGGCTGGGCCATGTTGCCGTTTTCCCGGTGAAGTGCATGCGCACACGCTGCAACGCTGCGAATTGACAGTGATTTTCAGCGGATGCTATCGTGAATAAAGAGGGCCGAGGTAGCTCAGTGGTAGAGCAGCCGATTCGTAATCGGCAGGTCGTGGGTTCAACTCCCACTCTCGGCTCCAGATTTTGCCCCCCCCAGATCTGGCGGGTGGCGCACCCTTAAAACCTTCCCGAAACTCGGGGACGGACGGATCGCCTGCTACTGATTCTTGATTTACACGGCAAAATCGAGTGAACTTTCCGTCTGCCCACCTATTTTTGATCGCGGCCGATTCGATCAAAAGGACCAAGCCAAGAGAAAATCCGCACCCTTGAAAACCAAAGGGTGCGGCACCCTCTCCTCACTTCGCTGCACCCTCTCCTCACTTCGCTGCTTCAAAGGGTGCTCCACCCGCCCCTCAGTCACTCCCTTCGAAGTGTCAGAGGACTTATAAATTTTATTTGATCTTCGAGACTAATTGCTTTCCGTAGCTTAATCATCTTTGTGAAACACGATTTTCCGGTGTCGCATGGTTCTTGGCCTACAACATTTGTAAGTGCTCGAACTTCCTGAGAAAGTTCGGGATACCACGATTTGAACGCGAAGTAGATTTCCTCCATCCCGAAATTTGGCTGAATTGATACACAGTACATGTCGAGAGCGATAAGTCGCTTGTAGATGGGTGCACGCGGAACTGAATTTGCTTCGGCAATCAAAGCGGCCTTGTTATCATCCTCCAGCAATTGTGGTCTAAGCCGCAACTTCAACATTCTGCGATTGATTTCGGCATCTTGATAGCAGTTGACCAGTTTCGTCGCGGCATACTCCATCGCTTTAAGGTCCTTCGCATTTAACTCGGTGCCGTGCACTATCGACGCAGGAGCAGAATAGAAGCCTTCATGACGAAGAGAGGCATGAAGAAGCTCATGAGCAATAACATTTCCCACAAAATCATCAGAACCTGTGGATACATGAACCACATACACGGGCCCTTTCGGCGTAGATTTAGGGCTTGAAAAACCTTGAGCTGCACCCGTAAAGGACAAATCTTGGATTATCGGGATGTCAACATACCCGTAAGACTTAATTTCATGGAGCAGTTCTCGAAGTGTTTTAGATTTATTAATGATTTCCTGTACTTGTTGGCTGGAACTGTATATTGCCTGTCCTGAGGCGAGCACGCAAAGCGGGAGCAGTAAAAAGCACTGGTACCCCAGAATTCGTGGGACCCTCGAAAGAAATCTGGAAAGGGGCGGGTGGAGCAGAGAATCGACCTGGTTGAGCTGCATGTGCGAAGTATAACATTTGACAGCTTCTCGTAGAGATACTACGTTGCCAGCGAGGGTGGCGGGTGGAGCAGAGAATCCACCTGGTTGAGCTGCATGTGCGAAGTAAAACATTTGACAGCTTCTCGTAGAGATACTACGTTGCCAGCGAGGGTGCCGCACCCTTTGTTTTGCAAGGGTGCGGATTTTGACTTTTCTTCCCATGAAGTCCATTCGTCATCCGCTGAAGCGGTTTTACGGACGCAGGGATCTGCATTTTGTCACCTTCAGCTGTTACCGGCGCCGCCCTTTTCTGGGAACGGCCCGTGCCAGAAATCGCTTTGTTCGCATCCTCGACGAGGTACGCTTGCGCTACGCCTTTGCCCTGATTGGTTACGTCGTCATGCCCGAGCATGTGCACTTGCTGATCGGCGAACCCGGCACGGGCAATCCCTCGAAAGTTCTGCAGGTTCTGAAACAGAGAGTGTCGCGCGCTTTG
>DATIXE010000080.1:0-150451 GCA_035518915.1 Candidatus Eiseniibacteriota bacterium | reverse complement strand
TGCCGCAGGTGCCGAGATAGGTTTTCGGCGAACCGGCATGATCGAGAAAATAAAATTCGAGTCGCGGCTGACAGAACCACCCGCCGTATCCATCGCTCCTTTTCTCGACGAGATAACCTCCGGACTCGCGGACCGTGGTTGCTGTTCCGCATCCGGACAGAAGGCTTAGGATTACGAGCGGCCACAGCTTGCGGGCCATAGTGAGTCCCATAGTACACCGCCGCTTGCGCTCAAGCGATACCGGGGAACTAGCGCGAGATGCTATCCTTGGGTACTCATTTCCAGGCTAGGAGCGAAGTGCCGCTTTGCTGACCAGTGGCCAAACGGGTTCCATATGGCACGAATCGCCACGCCTCCGCGATCGAATAGTCCGAAATGTCTGTAAGAGTTTGAGGAACGCTTACGGTAGACCCCGTCTCGGAAATCCAATCGATCCGATGGATGATCTCGTCTTTATTGTTCTTTCGAACAAGACGAGCCCTCGAATCGCACGCAGGACCTATGCCGACCTGCGCGCGCGTTTTTGCAGTTGGGACGCTCTTTTGCACGCCCCAATCTCTGAAGTCCGTCGCATTTTGAAGCCCGCCGGACTCTCATCAATCAAATCCAGACAGCTTAGGGCGGCGCTCCGATCTATCAAGAGTCACATGGGCTCCTGCGACCTACGCCCGCTTCGAAGGAAATCAGCTGGAGAAATAGAGGCTTTCCTCGTAAGGCTCCCGGGCGTCTCGGAAAAAGTTGCAAAATGCGTTAGCTTGTATACAATGAACGTCAAAGTGCTGCCGGTTGATGTTCACGTTCATCGCGTTTCTCGGCGGCTCGGTTGGACAACGCGAAAGCGAGCAGATCAGTGCCACGAAGAACTAGAATCTTTGGTTCCTCCAGCGTTGCGGTATGCCTTTCACGTAGACTGTGTCCTTCACGGTCGCCGGATCTGTCGTCCCCATGAGCCGCTCTGCACAAAATGCTGCATCCGGTGTTGGTGTGAATACTTCAAGGGAAACAGGCGCAATGCCTGACCGGCCTGTTGCGGTCCATCTTTTCTCGGGCGTGGGCGGCATGGGCCTTGGATTTGAGCAGGCGGGTTTCGACGTAATATCTGCTGTGGACATCGAAAGAATCAACATCGAAACGCACGAGAAGAATTTCCCCAGATGCAAAACGTGGTGCACCGATCTTTCGTTGGCTTCCGGTCACCAAATTAGAGAAAAAACTGGTATTGGCGAGAAGCAAATTGACGTGGTACTCGCAGGGCCTCCCTGTCAGGGCTTCTCCTTGATTGGCAAACGCAGGAAGGATGATCCTCGGAATCTCCTTCTTTTCGATCTGGCACGTTTGCTAGGCGAACTATCGCCCTCTTATTGTGTCATCGAGAACGTTGAAGGCATCCTGTTGGGCAACGCAAGGACTATTTTGGACGAATTCCTCGCGAGAATTGGCTGCGCGGGCTACTCGGTGGTCAGGCCACTTAAAGTGCTCGATGCCGCAGAGTTTGGGGTGCCCCAACGGCGGCGACGCGTCTTTATCTTGGGGTATCGCTCGGGGCTGGTTGCACCACAGTATCCAGAGCCTAACTGCGGTTACGGAAAAAACGGCGAATACAACGGTCCGAAGGTCTGGGACGCCATAAGCGACCTGCCAAGAATTTCGAATTACAATTACCTCTTTAAAGAAGATACCTTTCAGGGCGATCTAGGTCGTCCAAGCGACTATGCACGATTGCTTCGAGGAGATGCTCGTGACCCGGACGATAAGTCTATCGGGCGCGTCAGGAACGGGGACGGCCTTGGCGGATGTCTACGAACTGTGCATGGTGCCAGAACAATTAAGCGATTTCGACGAACAGAACAGGGGTCAAACGAAAAGGTGAGTCGTTTTTATCGGCTTGCGAAAAACGACCTGGCACCAACGCTTCGGGCTGGAACGGGGCCAGCACAGGGATCGTTTATGGCACCGCGGCCGATCCACCCCTTTCAAGATCGTTGTATCACAGTTCGCGAAGCAGCAAGGCTCCACTCGTTTCCCGATTGGTTTCATTTTCATCCAACCAAATGGCACGGATTCCGCCAGATTGGCAACTCCGTTCCACCACTCTTGTCGCGCGCTGTTGCGCAGTCCATCGCACACGCCCTGAAACTTTCAGATTAGGAGGGCTAAACATGGCTGCTGAAAAGCAGAATCCGTACAAAGCCGTAAGCGCCGCGCCGGTGAAGTCATTTTTTGTCCATATGCTAACGCGGGATATCAGGTTGGAAGACGCGATCTTGGACCTGTTGGATAACTGCGTTGATGGGATATTGCGCGCGAAAAGAAGCAAACCTTCTCCAAGAAGAGAGACCTCGCCGTACGCAGGATTCTGGGCAGAAATCAAGTTCGACAAAACCTCGTTCTCAATTGCAGACAACTGCGGCGGAATTCCATGGAGCTTGCACGAATACGCATTCAGGATGGGTCGCGATCCGAGTCGACCTCCGGACGCCCTGGGGACGGTCGGTGCATACGGTGTCGGAATGAAGCGGGCGATCTTTAAGCTGGGCACGCAGTGTGTTATCGAAACCAAAAACGCAACTGATGCTTACGAAGTTGATATACCCCAAGGATGGATGGAGGACGAGACGAATTGGAGTTTTCCTGCATTGCCAACCAAAAAGATGAAGCATGAAGGAACCACACTGGTGGTAGGTTCTTTGCACCCCGGAATATCGGACCGCTTCAGCGTCGACGCTCAAGATTTTCAATCTAAACTCGAACGCATGGTTGCAACGCACTACGCATTCATTATTCATAAGGGCCTGAAGGTGAGTATCAACGGCATTGCCGTAAGACCTAGACCAACCAAATTATTGTTCACCCGATCAACGCGCAAGGCAGCGAAGAAAATCAAGGAAATTCAACCCTTCCTGTTTAGAACGAAAACCGCTGACGGCGTCGAAGTTTTCTTGGCCGTTGGTTTTACACAACCGATTCCTTCGCTCGATCAAGTAGAGAATGAGCAAACCGAGAAACGCTATTCCTCGGAAGATGCTGGATGGACAATCGTCTGCAATGACCGTGCTGTCGTCTACTGTGACAGAACCGAGCTCACAGGATGGGGAGAAGCTGGCATACCGCGCTACCACACTCAGTTCATCGCGATCTCAGGGGTAGTGGAGTTCAAGGGAGATGCGTCGAAACTTCCAACCACGACGACGAAACGCGACGTGGATGCATCATCCCCTCTTTATTTGCAGGTCAAGAACAAGATGCGAGAAGGAATGCGGATTTTTACAGACTACACAAACAAATGGAAGGCGAGGGCGGATGAATCGAGGGATCACATGAAAGCGGGCACGCTTCTTACTCTCGAAGAGGTGAAGGTGGAATCGGCGCACCTCAAATTTACACCAACGACGACATCCGTGCCCCCGGGCGAACAGTATAAGCCCCAGCTGCCGACGCCGAAGAAATTGGATTCTCGGTACCGCCGGATCTCGTATGTAAAGACAGTCGAAGACGTCCAAAAGGTCGCAGAACATATGTTCGATGAACCAGATATGGATCCATCTGAAGTCGGAGAGGCGTGTTTTGACGCGTTTCTCAAGGAGGCGCGTTGAAGGCTCCGCCTTACCATTTGCGCCCCAACAAAGCCGTGGACCGACTTACACTCATCGATGCCATTAAGCTCGTTGTAGCGCAGACTGAACTTGGGGAGTACACCTACTATGGAATGGGTGGGCCATATCTTGAAGATTTCCGTCTCATGTACGAGCTGTACCCACACATGAGAATGGTCTGCATAGAAAAAGACGAAAATGTTTGTAAGCGTCAGCTATTTCATCTTCCTTGCAGATCCCATCGTCTAAGGCTGGAAAAAATGCCTTTGTCATCATTCTTGGCAAAGTACGAAGCCAAAGATGAAAAGAGCATTTTTTGGCTCGACTACACCAAGCTGAGATTTTCATACTTGGATGAGTTTATGGACTTGCTAGGCAAGGTCGGAGCGAATAGTCTGATCAAGATAACGCTCCGTTGCAATCCGCCCGACTACCAAGATACACAACCGGCCGAGCAAACCAAGAAATTAGAGCGCTTCAAAAGAACGTTTGAAACGGTGCTGCCAACCGCTTTTTCAGCGCTTCCAGTCAAACTAGAAGACTTCGCTCTCTTGATTCAGAACATGGTTCGAATCGCCTCGCAGAAGGCTCTCCCGAGTGCAACTCCAACGATGTTCTTACCGATCGCATCTTTTTACTACAGTGACAGCTCGGGTATATTCACCCTCACGGGCATAGTGTGCCTCAGAAAAGAAATGTCCCGATTCAGAGAACTCTTCAAGCGTTGGCAGTTCGCGAATCTCGATTGGGTTGCTCCAAAGGAAATAAACGTCCCGAGCCTTAGCACCAAAGAGCGACTACATCTTCAACGCCACCTTCCACGCCGAAAAAATGCCGGGCGAAGGTTGCTGCGCTCGCTTGGGTATTTAATAGATAGAGACGAAGCAACTACGGAAATTCAACTGCAGCAGTATGCCGACTTTCATCGGTATTTTCCCTATTTCATCAAAGCGATACCGTGAGGTCTTGCAAGCGACTCGCGCTAAGCCATCGGAGGAGAGCTTCGTGACCTATTCCGAGGTGTTTCAGCTAGTCCAAGCCCTCGCATCCCTTGCGACGGTTGTTCTGGTCGTCCTGACTTGGCAACAAATCAGACTGGTGAGAAAGCAAGCTACAACGACATTCGAAGACAGTCTGGCAGCACAATACCGCAGGATTATGGAAGATATTCCGACAGACATTTGGTTGGGATCACAATTAAAAGCAATCACCGCAGAGCGCCAGGTTCGGTGCCGCGACGCCATCTACAGGTATATCGACCTCTCCAATGAACAGGCGTTTCTCCACGATAAAATGAGAGTCACCGACGAGGTCTGGACGGAATGGAGTAACGGCATCAAAGGCCACATGAAACTTCCAGCCTTCAAAGAGGTTTGGTCGGAGGTCTCTCAAAAGTCTCCAGATAGTTTCAAGGAATTGAGGCGCGTCGTCGCAAAGATTGTCGAAGCCTAGAAATTTATCTCGGATCCAGAAAAGGGAAACAGTGTGCCCCACGCGTTGCCTTGGGGTGTATCACTTTTCCCCTCCCTATAAGCTACCCCCGGGTTTTGTTGACGGTGTGGATGGACGGCAAGTACACTAGATAATTCCGAGTCTTGCCCAGAAGAGGGCAGACCGGCTGGACCGAGGAAGACTCCAAAGCCAACGCGGCAGGAACAGGAAACCGGCGGCAGAAGGCCGCCGAAGCGTTGGAGCGCGAAGAGTTCCGGGTCTGGAATCCGAGGGGAGTTGGCCACAAAGGGGGCATGCTTTGCCAAAGCGTACATTTCAACCGCGGAGACGCCGCCGCGCGAAGACACACGGGTTTCGCGTGCGCATGAAGACGAAGGGCGGCCGCAAAGTGCTGGCGGCACGGCGCAAGAAGGGGCGTCACCGGCTGACGCCCGAGTAGAACCTTGCCGGGGAAACGCCAGCGATCCAATTCCCGAGGGGTGGAAACCCCGCGCGTTTGCGGGACGACGGCGGGAGCGAAAGCTCCGATTCCCGGTCGCCGGAATTTCTGAAATGGCACCCAAGGAAGACGCGACGGGGCAGAGGTATCCTCGCGAAGCGCGGCTAGTGCGGAAGAGCGAGTTCGACGAAGTGTATCGAGCCGGGAAGCGCCGCTCGAGTTCCCACTTCACGGTGTTTGTTCTGGCGAGCGGACAGCCGGCGAGCCGCTTCGGATTCAGCATCAAGAAGGCTTTGGGCGGCGCCGTGGTGCGCAACCGCATGCGGCGGCGAATGCGGGAAATTGTCCGCTGCCACCGTCAGGAGATAGCCCCGGGATGGGACATCGTCATACATCCGAAGAGCAGTGTGGCCACGGCGCCGCTGACGGCGCTGACGGCGGATTTTCTGCGGCTGGTGAAAGGTTTGTGAATCCTTCCGCGTTTCGACAGAGGGAGGAGCAAGCTCCTCCCCTACAAATGGACAAGACGACGAGCTTTGGAGTTCGCGCGGCGCTGCTGGCGCTGAGTTTCTACAAGGCCTGCCTTTCGCCGCTGATGGCGGGCACCTGCCGCTTTCAACCGACGTGTTCGCGATACGCGTACGAAGCGATCGAGCGATTCGGCGTGCGGCGCGGCGGGTGGCTGGCGCTGCGGCGGCTACTGCGCTGCCATCCGTTTTCAGGAAAATTTGGACACGACCCGGTTCCGGAGAAATGGGAAGAGATGCGAGCGCATTCCGAATTGATGGGTAAGACGCGCGAGGTGCGGCCGTGAGCACGCCTCCGATGAATCAGTTGCCGCCGCTGGGCGGGCCGAAGGACAAGTTCTCACCCGAGCTGCGCATTCTGGTGGCGGCCCTGCTTTCGATGGTGGTGATTCTCTTCTGGGCCAAATATTTCGGACCAAAGCCGCCGGTCAATCAGCCAAAACCAAATCAGCCAGCGCAAACCGCGCCCGCTGCTCCTGTCGGGACGAACGCCGCAAACGGGCAGAGCGCGGAAACGCCTTCGACCGTGGAAGCGGCGAAGATTCCCGCGGTTCCAGCGACCGCTGACTCCCAGGAACGCACGATTGTGGTGGAAAACGCGCTCTATCGCGTGGAGTTCTCCAACCGCGGCGCGGTGGTGAAAAGCTGGCAATTGAAGGAGTACAAAGACGACGCGAAGCCGCCGCAGGTTCTTGACGTGGTCCACCCGAAGGTCTCCGAGGAAACTGGCGGCTGGCCTTTTGCATTGGTCTTCGACAATCCGCAGCTGGGAACGCAGGCGAATTCCGGACTCTACAAGATCTCCAGCGACGCGAAATCGCTGGAAGCGCCGGCAGATGTGACGTTCACCTGGAGCGACGGGCACCTGCAAGTGGTGAAGAAATTCCACTTCGATCATTCCTACACGGTGGACGTGGAAACCGAAGTGAGCGAGGACGGCCACCCGGTGATGGCCGGGCTGGCTTGGCTGGGCGGCTTTGGCGATTTAACGGTGACGAATCCGATCCCGGTGGAGACGGAGTATGTCTTCTACGACGAGGGCAGCAAGCTGGAGACGTTTGCACACAAGAAACTGAAAACCGCCGAAGAGTGGGGCAACATCTGGCAGGGAGGGAAGTCGTGGACAGGGATTGAAGACCGCTACTTCGCGGCGGCGTTTTTGCCTTCGCTGAAGGAACCCGCCCCGCTGGAAGTGCGCTACTGGAAGGGATTCCACGGCATCAAGGTGGACGGGAAAGACGAGACGGAGCCGGTGCCGCAGGTGGCGACGGCGACCTCGACGCAGCCGATGAAACTGCGCGTCTTCGTGGGTCCGAAGGATTACGACCTGCTGAAGAAAATGAATCCGCCGCTGCACGCGCTGGTGAATTTCGGGTGGATGGAGATTATCGCGGACCCGCTGTTTCACGGTCTGAAATGGATCCACGAGTACGTGCCAAACTGGGGTTGGTCCATCGTCGTTTTGACGCTGGTGATCAACATGGTGCTGTTTCCGCTGCGCATCACCAGCTACAAGTCGACGATGAAGATGCAGCGCGTGGCGCCGGAGATCAAGCAGATCCAGGAGCGCTATAAGAAGTACAAGATGAACGATCCGCGCAAAGCGGAGATGAATAAGGAAGTGATGGCGGTATATTCGCGCGAGGGGATCAATCCCATCGGCGGATGCATTCCGCAACTGCTGCAATGGCCGATCTGGTTGGGATTGTACCGGGCGCTGCAGGGAACGATCGAATTGCGGCACGCGCCGTGGTTCGGCTGGATCACGGACCTATCGGCGAAGGATCCTTATTATATATTGCCGTTCCTGATGGGCGTTTCGATGTACATGGCGTCGAAAATGACGCCGATGCCGGCGACGGACGCGCAGCAGGCGCAGATGATGAAATACATGCCGATTGCCATGGCGGGAATTTTTCTGATTATTCCCTATCCGAGCGGCCTGGCAGTGTATATTTTGACGAGCGGACTGGTTGGTGTTGTGCAGCAGTGGTACCTGAACCGGACGCATCCCCTACCCGCCCCGGCCAAGCCAACGCGCGCCAAGAAGTAGAGATCGAGAACGCAGGCAGCCGCAGGAAGTCTTGCCGCCCCGGCAAACTGTCGAGACCATGATGACGAAAGAATTCGTACAGGAAGGGAAATTGGACCGTGCGGCAGCTGCGGATGCGCTGCGCGAGTTCCTGGAGAACGTGGTGCGCGCCGGCGGACTGGAGCTGCGGGTTTCCGTACGAACGGCGGAACCGGGCAGCGGCAGCGAGGAAGGCGAGGCGGAAATTTTCGCGGACCTCGACGGCAAGGATAAAGAGATTCTTGTGGCGCGCGGCGGAGAGGTACTAAAGGCGCTGGAGCACCTGGCGTTTCGGGCGCTGCGGCTGGAGCCGGCGTTTCACGAAAAGATTCACCTGGATTGCGGAGGCTACCGCGCGGTGCGCTTTGAGGAGTTGCGCATGACGGCGCGGGTGGCCGCGGAACGCGTGCAGACGTCGCGACAGTCGTTTCAGTTGAATCCCATGTCGTCGCGCGAGCGACGCATTGTGCATCTGGCGCTAAAGGATTTTCCCGGGGTGCGAACGGAAAGCGTCGGCATGGGAGAAGAGCGGCAAGTGGTGATCCACCCGGTGAAGAAGTAAACCATCCCGTTAGGATCGAAGTATTCGCTGTACCCGCGAACTTAGAGAATCGTGATTATTTCCCGAGCCAACCTTGCGATAAGACCGTTCCATCCGCAGACAAGCGTACCTGATAATCGAAGGATGGCGGACGGTTGCGGCTGATCTGCGGGAACCGCGCGTCGAAGAAATCCACCACGGCTTCGGAACCATCCTTGTGAAAGCGCGTGACCGGAAAGCGCGCAAACCAGAAAAACTTTCGAACGTTGGGCAGGGCACGAGCCTTCTCGATGAAGGGATTCCCGGGAGCGTCAGGGTAATAGGTGTGTTCGATCGGCGAAGCGTTGGCGCTGCCGGGAAAGAGCGAGTTGCTGAGGTCCATGCGGACCTCGTAGACCCCGCGTGGCGCGAGGACGAGGCCGTCCCAGTGCCACAGCGAGGGTGGAAACGGGAGCGCGGCGACGCTTTGCGCCTGGAGATTTTCGTTGGCAGCGATTTTCTGGATACGCTGCAGGGCCACATGGTGGGCAAAAGTTGCGCAAAGCAGATAGCACACGGCTAGTGCGAGTCCGGCGCGATTCCAACGCGCGTAGGGAATGCGGAGTCCCCAGCCACGCACGGCGGGAAGCAGAAAGAGGGCGGCGAAGAGCACAGTGGCGACGACGATGGAATTGTTGGATGTCGGCGCGCCGACAAATGCAGCAATTCGGGAAATGAGGTAGGGAGCCGGAGTGAAAACGAGCCACATGATCAGGGCACGGCGGCGAAGATGGTCGGGATCCTCGTAGGTCCAGGCGAGAAGCTGCGGGATGAGCAGGATTGCTGTGAAGGTGAAATCAACGATAAAGATGATGTCCCAGGCGGGGCGCGACCAATTGAGCGGAGACCAGATCATGGTGCCGAACGTGGTGACGAGATCGAGAAAAATGTGACTGAGAATTCCCACAGCCCAGAGGCCGAAGAGAGCGAGCAACGAAGGACAATCCCAATTGCGCCAGCGGCAGATTCGCCGCGTGATGGCCGCGAAGAGCACGGCCCAGAGTGGCATGAGAAGCAAAGAGTGCGTGATGCTGCGATGCCAGGTGAGCATCAGCATCGGATTGTGGGAGAAGAATTCGCGGAGGACGTCGGAGTCCGGAAAGATGGAGCCGAGCAGGACGGACCAGGTTATGACGCGTCGCCGGGTGACGGGTTCGGGTGGAAAGACGTCGCCACCCTGGAAAACAGCTTTTGCGATGAGCGCGCCGGCAATGCCGTGAGTGATCGTATCCATTTAGGAAGATTTATCCGGAATCAGGTGACGGAGAGCAACGAGCTGGTTTTCGGCAGCACGCGTCCGATTACGGCGGCGGAAACGTGGTGCGTTCGAAGTATGCGAACTGCTTCCCCGGCACATTCAGGCGCGAGTGCAACGAGAAGCCCGCCGGAAGTCTGCGGGTCGTAAAGCAACGCGCGATGTTCCGGGGGAACGGAGTCCGCAAAGCGCACGCAGTCGCCGATAAAGTCTCGGTTGTTGTTCAAGCCGCCAGGGATCATTCCATCTTTTGCAGCTTGGAGCGCCCCGGGAAGCGCGGGAACGGCGCGGTAGTCTATTTCGATCGTGACCGCGGGAATTCCTCTCTGCGGATCGCCGAGTGCCATTTCGCGCGCGTGCCCGAGCAAGCCAAAACCAGTTACATCGGTGGCGGCATGAATGCATTCGCCGGCCTGCTTGGCTTCCAGTTCGTGCAGGGCTTCGGCGGCGGCGCGATTCAGTCTGGACATGGAAGCAGTGGCAGCTTCGATGCTCGCTGTTTCGGCGCGCTCGCGCTTCAGGGCGGTCGAGATAATTCCGGTGCCCAGCGGCTTGGTGAGCAAAATCAGATCATTTGTCCGCGCGCCGACATTTTTCCAAATTTTTTGTGGATGAATATTTCCCGTAACCGCGTATCCGAATTGAATGTCATCATTGCGGATCGAATGGCCGCCGATCACGGTGCAGTTTGCCTCTTTCATGCGGTCCAGGCCGCCGCGAATAATTTGTTCGAGGATCGCGGGATCACCTTTTTCCGGAAAACCGACGATCGAGAGAGCGGAGATGGGTTTGCCGCCCATGGCGTAAACATCGCTGAGGGAATTAGCCGCAGCGATTTGTCCGAAAGTAAAGGGATCGTCGACGATCGGAGTGAAGAAGTCGACAGTCTGGACGAGGGCGAGATCGTCGTTGATCAGATACACCCCCGCGTCGTCGTTGGTGTTGAAGCCAACGAGCACGTTCGGGTCGTTAGGCAATGGTAGGCGCCGTAGTATTGAGTCCAGCGTCCCGGGACTCAGCTTGGCCGCTCAACCAGCTGCCTTGACCATGGCCGTGAGCTTCACGGTATCGGTCAAGCCACACCTCACTGTGCTGCATTTCGATTATAACGGGGAGGCGGAATTCCTGCTCGAAACGGATGGAAACACGTCCGTTGGGACAACTTGCGCCGATCGTGGTGAAAGTGTTCTTATCGCGTAATGCCTTGGGACTTTTGGCTGATTCTTGTATTTCTGGGTGTGGTGATCCCGTGGCGCGGCCATGCCCGCTTACAAAAGCTACTGGCGATGCCGGCCGTGGATGCAAAGGAGAAGCTGGCGCTGTACGGAGCGACGATCGGCTTTCAGTGGGTGCTGTGCGCGGTCGTGGCTTGGCGTGCTATTGCTCGCGGCCTGACGGTGCAAGAGTTGGGATTGAATTCCACAAGTTGGTTGGCCGTCACGATAGGTGTGGGTGGAGGCCTCCTGATTGGCGGCTTGCAGTGGATGAACCTTCGACGAATTGGGAAGATGGAAGGGCCTGTAACAGACCGGATGCGAAACCTGGCAAAGCACTTATTTCCGGTTAGCTGGGTTGAATACCTCCCTTACGCTGCGCTGGCGATTACGGCAGGAGTATGCGAAGAGTTCATCTATCGGGGGTTTGTCCTTGGGGCGTTCCGCAATACACCCATGGCGACCTGGCTGGCCGTGATTTTGTCCTCGGGCCTATTTGGACTTGCTCATGCGTATCAGGGCCGAGCTGGCATTTTCAGTACAGGGATGTTTGGAGTCTTGCTGGCACTTGCGAGATTGGGATTAGGCAGTTTGGTGCCAGTGATGATTTGGCATGCGGGCCTGGATCTCGCGGCTGGGATTGCGGGGCCAAAGTACCTATTGCCGGCGGCGGACGAGCCGATCGGGATGGAAGGAAAATAATCACAGACTATTTACAACTATGTCAATAGATACCGAAAAGCCGATTTCCGACGAGAGCATCCGACGCGCCATGGGCGAATTCCAGATATCCGTAGATGATAAACAAGTCTTTTTAATTCAACAATATATGAAGATCCTGCGACACTGGAATGAAAAGCTAAATCTGACCGCGATCCGTGACCCCCTGGAGATACTACATCGTCACTTTTGTGAATCCATGTTTGGAATCAGTGCAATTCCTGTGGATAAATGTCGGCTCGCCGACATTGGATCCGGCGCCGGATTTCCGGGAATTCCGATGAAAATTGCGCGGCCAGAATTGGATCTAGTGCTTGTGGAATCGAATATCAAGAAAGGGACGTTCCTCGCGGAAGTAGTGCGGGATCTGGAACTCGAAAATGCTCGCGTGATGATTAGCCGGTATGAGGAGCTCGGTGAGGAAGTAGCGCCGCTGGATGTAGTCTGTTCGAGGGCCGTCGGGGAGTTCGCGTCTTTCCTGGAGTGGGCACACTCGCCCCACGTGAGCGCGGCGCGGGTGGCCCTGTGGATCGGTGGAAGGGATCTAGACGAGGCGAGGAAGTCAACGATGTGGGAGTGGAGCGAACCGGTTCTGATCCCAAAATCGCTACAGAGATACATTTTGGTGGGAACAAAGCGGCCGGCGTCGGCGTAACGACAATCTCAGTAATCCTCCGAGTCAATCTGTATCTTGAAATAAATTTTACGCTTCGTTTAGGCACCCCCTCACTCTCGGCCATGGAGTGTTCCACGTGGAACAGAGTGGAGTGCGCCGGTTCGACGTTCCACATGGAACGGTGAAGTGCCCCTTTCAACCTTTGATCCTGCAAGCCAAGGACGGGGTGTTGGTGCGCAGGCGCCATCAAATGTTCCACGTGGAACGGTGCGCATACCGAGCAGCGGAACCGAGGCGTTTAACTCTCGCTCTGCAAAAACAAACTTGCTAAGTAATCCATTATCTGGCGTTTCGAGCGCTATGTTTCACGTGGAACATTTGCATTTCCAACAGGAAATCCTAAGTTTCAGTCGTGCCAGACTGGAAATACCTTGCATCCACCTACAGACTTTGCTATTTTTCGCTGGTTTGGGGGAGCATCTTGGCTCGTGTCATTGCTGTAGCAAATCAAAAAGGTGGAGTTGGAAAAACAACGACCGCTGTTAATTTGGCTGCGTGCCTGGCGGCAGCTGATCAGCCAACGCTGCTGGTCGATTGTGATTCCCAGGCCAACAGTTCCGCGGCGATTGGCTTTCAGAAGGATCCCGCACGAAGGACCCTTTATCACGCTCTAATTACGAATGAGCCGTTTGAACGAATTGTGCAAAAATCGCAGGTGGATGCCCTGGATGTGATCCCCGCTGACAAGAATCTTGCGGGGGCGGCCGTCGAATTGGTGTTGGCTGAAAATCGCGAATATAAATTGCAGAGCTTTCTGCAGCCGATAAGAGATAAATATCGATTCATTATACTCGATTGCCCTCCTGCCCTGGATTTACTCACTTTGAATGCGTTGGTAGCTGCCGATGCGGTGCTAATCCCGATCCAGTGCGAATATCTCGCTTTGGAGGGGGTTTCCGAATTGCTGGACACGCTTATGCGTATTCGGCGTACTCTGAACCCTAGCTTGGAAATTGAAGGCATTTTACTAACGATGTACGACGAAAGAACAAGTCTGTCGCGGCAAGTAGCCACGGACCTGCGCAGCTTTTTTGGTGGCCAAGTATTCCAGAGCCTGATTCCACGTAATGTTCGGCTCGCGGAAGCACCAAGTTTTGGTAAGCCTATTATATTCTATGACTTACACAGTAAAGGGGCTGAGGGATATACGCAGCTCGCTCAGGAGGTAATCGCCAATGCCGAGAAACGCCTTGGGACGGGGGCTCGGAGCGCTCATTCGGGAGCCTGAACCGCAAAGTACGACAAATCCACCAGCAAATATCGGAGTGACTCCGGGGCAATCCACCACATTCTCTACCGCAGCGGGGTCAGCGGCGGCCGCTGCACCGGCATTAAGCCCAGCGCCGGCGGGTCCGCTTCAGCTAGATATTGAACTTATCGAGCCGAGCCCCTATCAGCCTCGGACGCGTTTCCGTGAGGAGGCGCTGGAAGAATTGGCTCGATCCATCCAGGCAAGCGGGATTATTCAGCCCATTGTCGTGCGGCCGGTGGGGAAGCGCTACCAGCTGATTGCCGGCGAGCGACGGTGGCGGGCGGCCCAGAAAGCTGGACTCAACAAGGTCTCCGCCATCATTCGGGACGTACCCGACGAATTAGCTTTGGAGATGACGCTGGTGGAAAACATCCAGCGCGAAGATCTGAATGCCATGGAAGCGGCGAGGGCGTTTGAACGATTGATGGATGAATTTCAGCTGACGCAGGAAGCCGTGGCGGAGCGGACGGGAAAAGACCGGGCGACGGTGGCGAACGCCATCCGACTTTTGAAGCTGGAGCCGACGATTCAGGATTGGATTGAGGAAGGGAAATTGACGGCGGGACACGGACGCGCTTTGCTTGGCGTGTCGGAAGCGAGCCTGCGGATGCGGTACGCGAAGCGAGCGTCGCGCGGAGGGCTGACCGTGAGGCAGATCGAACGCCTGGGCTCGCGACGTGCACGGAGCGCACGAATGGCAACCGAGACGGCAGTGGACCCCAACATTCGCGAAGCCCTGGAAGAATTGCAGCGCCACCTGGGAACGAAAATTTTCCTGCGGGAAAAAACGCGACTGCGACCCGGGCAACTTGTGGTGGAGTTTTATGACGAAGCGCAGTTGATGGGAATCTACGACCGCTTGATGAAGTAGCACCCGAACATGGGTTCGCTTACTGGACCTTCGAACAGTAAGTTCATTCGACAACATTGCACAGGCGCGACGTTGACTTCTGGTGGTGTGACGCTACATTGGAGAAGTGCATGTGAAGGCGCACCAATTTTGAGAATGCGGTTGGGGGAAATTCATGGCGTGGAAGTGGCCGGGTGGTTTGAAAAACGGATCGAGCGAAGAATGGACGGGATTCATCGATCAAGGCGTGTCTCTGGAAGGCACGTTGACTCTGACGGGGACGTTTCGCATTGACGGACATGTGAAGGGAAACATTATTTCCGAGCAGACCGTGATTCTGGGCGAGAACGCAAAAGTTGAGGGCCAGATCGAAGGAAACCGCGTCGTGATCGCGGGTCATTTCGATGGAGTGATCTTTGCCCGCGGGCGGGTGGAGATCCAGCCAAAGGGTGTTGTGACAGGCGAGGTGCATTCGCCGTGCACAGTGATCGAGCCCGGAGGGATCTTCGACGGACGGTGCCACATGTTGGCGGCTTCGGATTCGACGGCGTCGACTGGCGTGACGATACCGATTCGAGCGGTGGGGCAAGCGTAGCGGTTGTCGAAGCTCTTTAACCTATAATTCGTTTTTTAATGGTTAGTCTAGGACAGGCCAAGCGGAGATCCGTCTTCGGCTTCCTGGGCCGCTTTCTTAATATGCCTCGATTTCCCATCGCTTTATCGTCTCGATTGCGCGCAGTGAATCCCGCGAAAGAAGTGCGCCTCTCCAATCGCAAAGCCAGAGTTCGCTTCATCCTTCGGATTTGACAGCCCACCCGTGGCGGACTATCGTTCGGAGTTTGCGAGCGATGAGGACGCAGGAATGAGAATACTGGTGATCGGAAGTGGTGGACGGGAGCACGCGCTGGTTTGGAAGCTGGGCGAGAGCACGGCGGTACAGAAACTTTGGTGCGCACCGGGAAACGGTGGAATCGCGGACGAAGCGGAGTGTGTCGTAGTCGACGTGGGTGAAGTGGGGGAATTGGTTGCGCTCGCCGCGAGAGTTCAGCCGGATTTGACCGTGGTCGGGCCGGAACTTCCGCTGGTGAACGGACTGGCGGACGCATTCGCTGAGCGGAGCTGGGCCGTGGTCGGGCCGGACAAAAAGGCCGCACAGTTAGAAGGCAGCAAGATTTTTGCGAAGGAATTCTTGCAGCGGCACGGAATTCCGACGGCGGAGATGTATGGCGCGCACGACTCGGCTGGCGCGGCTTACGGAGCACTGTGCGCGGTGGATTGGCCGGTGGTGATCAAAGCGGATGGATTGTGCGCAGGTAAGGGAGTGTTTGTAGCGCCCGGTCCGGACGCAGCGACGGAGTTCCTTGAACGGGTAATGGAAAGGAACGAACTGGGAGAAGGCGGAAGGCGCGTGATGCTGGAGGAGGCGCTGGAGGGCGAGGAACTATCTTTTATTCTGCTGACGGATGGCGAGCGATATGCACCGCTGGCGCCGACGCGGGATCACAAGCGGGTATTCGACAATAACGAGGGGCCGAATACTGGCGGGATGGGAGCATATTCGAGCGACGAGCTTTTGCCGGAAAGACTGCAGAAAACGATTGAAGAGAGCATTGTCACACCCACGCTGAAGGGGCTGGCGGCGGATGGGATTCGCTACCAGGGGTTTCTGTACGTCGGATTAATGCTCACGAAAAATGGGCCGAAGGTGCTGGAATTCAACTGCCGACTGGGCGATCCGGAGACGCAGGCGATCCTAGCAAGGGTAGATTTCGATCTCGCTGAAGTGCTGGCAGACGCAGCTGCGGGCCGCTTGCGACCGGAAAAGCTGAAGTGGAAAGCCGGGGCGAGCGTGTGTGTCGTGCTGACTTCGGGTGGATACCCGGGGAAGTTTGAAACTGGGAAGGCGATTCATGGACTTCCCGAAGCGGCGCGCTTGCCAAACGTGAAGGTGCTGCACGCGGGAACAAACCGCGCGGGAGACGAGATTGTAACCAGCGGCGGGCGCGTGCTGGGAGTGACGGCTACAGGCGAGGACTTGCATGAGGCGGTGCAGCGGGCCTATGAGGGGGTGGGAAAGATTCAATTTGGCGGTATGCATTACCGGAAAGACATTGGAAAATTGCCCGTGCAGAGTTCCGCTGCAGGAGATTAAGCTATGGCCAAAGTGACGCACCTGTTTCGCGCGCCGACGAAACGCGCGCCGATGGAAGAACTGCAGGAAGTGCTGGCAGTGGAGAATTCCGGCCTGGAAGGGTGCGCGCACGCGAGGCCCTCGGGAAAAAGACAAGTTCTGCTGATGGACGAAGAGACACTGCAGTCGTTTGCGCTAGCGCCGGGAATAATTCGCGAGAATGTCACCACCGTGGGCCTGGATGTAAATGGCTTAAGGCCTGGACAGAGACTGCGGATTGGAGAAGTAGAGCTGCAAGTGAGCCTGGTGTGCGACCCTTGCGAGCAGATCGAGGCGCTGCGACACGGATTGCAGGAAGCAATGCAGGGAAGACGCGGGATGCTGTGCAAGGTGGTGCGCGGCGGGCGACTGCGCCGCGGAGATGAGATTCAGCTAATGGCCGGTGTGGCAGAGTAGGCCCGCACTGGCTAACCTGTTGGGAGTGAGCACGCCAAAGGGGAGTAGTCAGGGTTTAGGTCTGCGCATCAGTGAAGGAGCTTCCGGCGGGCGGTTTTTGTCCTCAGCGGTCTTTTCGGGCGCTTGGGGTTCTTCAGGCGGAACGATCCATTCAAATCCCGAGTCTTCGCCGATCTTTCCCATGGTGAATTGGGCTTTACCCGCCACCAGAGGAAGCGCGGCACGCATGAAGTCCGCGGCGGCCAGCGGGTTGGCCTTTTGCGCCTCCCCTTTTTGAATCTGCTCCAGCACTTTTGCGATCTTCTCGTCGGAAGTGCGCAGGCGGGCGATGGCAGGATCGTCTTGCTGAATCAAGCCGAGCAGAGGAACCACCGGAAGGTTGGCGGGAAAGCGGGTTTCCACGAGCGTTTTGGACTGATGCTTTTCTGGCGGATAGAGCTGCGTGAAGCGGGGGCGCAGGATGTGGGTCTGCCAGAAATCACGCTGAGTGGGAATGGCTTCCTGCTCGACATTGTAGTCCACCTGCCAGACTTCGGGGCCGTAGTCGCTGGGGCCATACCCAAGGAGCACGATTTCGAAGAGAGGTTCATCAGGTTTGAGATCAATGTGGTGGTGAAGCTGGGAGACGAGCGGCCGCAACTTTTCAAGGAAAGCGACACCCATTTCTTCCAGATCCTGTTCCGCCTCGTCCGGGCGGGCGTAGCGGGGATCGGGGGCCGCAAAATGGGGGAGGTCGCGATCGAGGCGAATAGGGCGAGGTTGCGCGGGAACCTGCCATTCCGAGGCGCCGTAAAGAATGCCGATGTGGCGACTGTCCAGGGCGACGACGCGCGGAGGAACGGACTTGGCTTCGAGGGGATAGTCGATGGCGGCGAAGAGGATGGCGCCGTTGGCGACGTGGATGATCGTGCGGCCGCCTGCGAGATTGGCAACAATTTCGTCTTCCTGTGCACGCACCGGAGCCGGGGCCAAGAACACGGCCAGGAAAAACAGGGAGGCGGATGCGAAGACAGCCTTCACAAAAGCAGAGTAGCACAGTGCGCCCAGCGACGATCAGGACGGCGGCAATGGATATCCGAGGGGGAAAAGATTCGCTAAAATAGAAGGGTGAATCGGAGGAACCGAACGGATTATGGGACTGAGAAACTGGAAGAGAGTGAAGCACAACGGAAAGCGCCTGGAAACCATCGTGAAGGCGCACGAAATGTTCTGGGCCAGCAAGGAAGGCGGGGCGCGGGCGGATTTGACGGCAGCGGATTTATCCGGCGCCGACATGCGCGAGATCAACCTGGCTGGAGCCATCCTGAAAGAGGCGAACTTGGAAGGAACGGACTTGCGAGGGGCGCGATTGCCCGGAGCGGACTTTTCGGGCGCGAATCTGCGCAAGGCGGACTTGCGGAAGTCGGATTTGACCGAGGCGGCACTGCCCGGCGCGGATCTGACGGAGGCGCAGGCGAGCGGCGTGGAGTTTTTCCGGTGCGACTTGACGAACGCAAATTTTCAGAAGGCGATGCTGCGGAATGCGAACTTCCGGGATGCGCACGTGGACGGAGCAAAGTTCACCGGGGCAGACATGGGAATCGCCATTCTGCGGGAGACGGACTTGCGAAACGTGGATTTGTCGGGCGTGGATTTGAGCACGACGCTGATGCCACCGGGATGGGGCACGAAGAAGCAGGGCGCTTAGGGCTAGGCGAAGCCGAGCAGATTTAACATAGTGAACACCCTTGGCGGTATACGCTAAACGCAAGCAGAGGACACGTAACAGAGCAGCCGGAACTGGTCCGGCTGGACGGTGGCAAATAGCCAGGGCACGTGTTAGCCTCACGCCAAGCCCCGAATTGAAGGCAAACGTTGGCGACGACTTCCCCAAAACTTGACCTGCCCGGTGTGCGGGAGCGCGTACTGGTTGTGCTGCGCGGGCTGCTGGAGGAACTGGGCAGCTACGGAGCAGTGGCGGAGCTTTCGACACATTCGAATCTGGACCGGAACTTGGGATTGGGGAGCCTGGAGCGCGTGGAGTTGCTGACGCGTCTGGAAGGCGAGTTTGAGATGCGCCTGCCGGACACGCTGGCTGCGGAGGCGAATACGCCGGACGAATTGATTGCGGCGATCGTGGCGGCGCCGGGAACACCGGTGGAAGACGAGGAATACTCGGGGCTGCGGGCGAGCGCTGCCGCTTCGGGGGTGGCGCGGGAGAAGGCAGCGTCAATCGCCGAAACAGCGGAGACGTTGGTGGAAGTGATCCGCTACCGGGGAATGCATGACGCGCAGCGCATGCATTTGTTCATCATGGAAGACGATGAGCGGGGCGAGCACCATTACACGCTGACGTTTGGGGAGCTCTACGGGGCGGCGCAGAAGTGCGCGGAAGAGTTGACGAGGCGTGGGGTGCCAGCGGGCGGAAGGGTTTCCTTGATGCTTCCGACATCGCGGCAATTTTTCATTTGTTTCGCGGGGATTCTGCTGGCGGGGGCGGTGCCAGTACCGATCTATCCGCCGTTTCGCGCGGATCGTATCGAGGAATACGCGGAAAGGCAAGCCGCGATTCTGACAAATGCGGGGGTGTGCCTGCTGCTGACGTTTCGCAGAGCCGAAGCTGTGGCCAAACTGCTGAAGCCGCGGGTGAAATCACTGCTTGGCGTGGTGGACGCGGAAAAATTGCTGGAAGCAGCGGAGAAGGCGCCGCCGCCTGCACCTGGGGCGCTGCCGGCATTCATCAGCGGAAGCCGCCTACGCAAGGGCAGCGATATTGCACTGCTGCAATACACGTCGGGATCGACCGGCGATCCCAAAGGAGTGACGCTGACGCATGCGAACCTGCTGGCGAACATGCGAGTAATCGCCGATGGCGTGCGCATGGGTCCGGGAGACGTGGGGATCAGCTGGCTGCCGCTGTATCACGACATGGGCCTAATTGGGGCGTGGCTGACGCTGCTGCTAAAGGGGATTCCGCTGGTGGTGATATCGCCGTTGGCGTTTCTGACGCGGCCGGAGCGGTGGCTGCAGGCAATGAGCAAGCACCGGGGAACGATCACGGCGGCACCGAATTTTGCGTACGAATTGTGCGTGCGGAAGATTTCGGACAAAGCGATGGAAGGCGTGGACCTGAGCACCATGCGCGTCGTGATGAACGGCGCGGAACCGGTGAACCCGGAAACACTCGAGCGGTTTGCGGAGCGGTTTGCGAAATATGGATTCCGGAGAGAGGCGATGATGCCGGTCTACGGGCTGGCGGAGGCCTCCCTCGGCGTGACGTTTCCTCCGCCGGAGCGCGAGCCGCGCGTGGAACGCGTGCAGCGCGAGGCTTTCACGACACAGGGCCGCGCGGTGCCGGCCCCGGTGGAAGATGAGACGGCGATTTCGTTTGTGTCGGTAGGGAAAAGCTTTCCGGGACACGAGGTGCGCATCGTGGACGAGCATGGAAACGCGGTGGGCGAACGGACGGAAGGATTCTTGTGGTTTCGGGGACCTTCCGCGACGAGCGGGTACTTCGAAAATCCAGGGGCGACGGCGAAGTTGATGCCACAGGGGCCGACGGGGAGCGATGGCGGGTATCCGTGGGTCAACTCGGGCGATCGCGCGTTTCAGGCTGACGGCGAGTTTTACATCACAGGCCGTGTGAAGGACATCATCATCAAGAGCGGCAGAAATTTATATCCACACGAAGTGGAGGAACTGGCCTCGCGGGCGGAAGGGATACGCAAGGGCTGCGTGGTCGCGTTCGGAATGAAGGATAGGAGCAGCGGGACAGAAAAGCTGGTGATCGTAGCCGAATCGCGCGAGGCGGACGCGGCGCGGCGGGCCGCAATCGTGGCTGCGATTAACGAAGAAGTGGCGCGAGGATTGGGCCTGCCTCCGGATCGCGTGGAGTTGATTCCTCCGGGAAGTATCCCGAAGACGTCGAGCGGAAAGTTGCGGCGGGACGGGACAAAGCAATTGTATGCGGCGGGGACGCTTACGAGCGGACGGCCGCCGGCGTGGGTGCAGATTGCCAAGCTCGGGACCGGAACGTATGTGCGGGAAGCGCTGCAGAGCGTGTGGCGTGCGGTGCGCACCGTGCTTGAAAAAATCTATGGCGTGTACTTCATCGTGGTCTTTTTCCTGTGGATCGTGCCGTCGTGGCTGATCGTCAAGCAGTTCAAGGATGAAAAGGCGGCGGGAAGATTTACTTCGCGAGCGCTGCATGTGCTATTCGCGCTGACGGGGATCCGGCTGAAAGTTGTGGGCAAGGAATATATGAACACGCCGGGCGCAAAAGTGTACGCCTCGAACCACGCAAGCTATTTCGACGTGCTGCCAGTGATGATGGGGATGGGAGTTTCGTACCGATTCGTGGCCAAGGGCGAAGTGAACCAGATGCCGTTTATCGGGACATTTTTGAACCAGATGGGGCATCTTTCGTTTGACCGGCACGACACGGGCGCGCGGCTGAAGCAAGTGGATGAGATCGAAGAATGCCTGCGAAACGGGGATTCGGTGTTCGTGTTTCCGGAGGGGACGTTCACGCCGGAGGATGGGGTGCGGCCGTTTCAGCTGGGTGCGTTCCGCGGAGCGGTGGCGACCGGTGCTCCGGTGATTCCAGTTTCGTTGAAAGGTACGCGGAGATTTTTGCGCGATGGAACGATTTTGCCCCGGCCTACGAGCGTGACGATTACATTGTCTCCGCCGATTTACCCGGCTCGGGAGTTCCCCGCCAATGATCCGAATCATTTGCAGGAGATGGTGCGGCTGAGGGATCTGGCGCGGGAAGCGATCGGGAAGTACTCGGGTGAGGCGGTGCTGTAGGGGCGATAGGGTTGCATCCCAGGATCTGCAGGACACATATCAGAAAATAGAAATCAGATATCAGAAAGAGGAGAGGGTCCGGAGATACCGGACCCTTTTCAATTTCTATTGGCGGTTGAAGGTGTAGATGACGGTGATGTGCGTGTCGACTTCGATGGGGCGCCCGTTGAGGATCGTGGGGCGGTAGCGCCATTGGCGAACTGCCGAGAGAGCGGAATGGATGAAGAAGGGATCGCCGGAGATGACTTCGAGCGACTGGATGGTGCCGTCCGTGGCAATGATGGCGTGGAGTTCGACGCGGCCTTCCTTGTGGGTCTGGATCGCGAGAGCCGGATACGCCGGCTCGACTCGCCTGATGAGTTGGGCCATCTGCTGAAGTTCGCTGACCCGGTGGCGTTCAGTGACCGAACTTGGATTTTCCCGTGGCGGAGGCGCAGGGCGTTCGGTCGTGGAGCCGAGAACGCCCTGAGTGTCTCCATAAGACGGGAGATCGGGAATCGATGGTTCGTTGTTGCCCTCGGGTTCGTGGGTGTGCACCGGATCGCGCATGACGATCGTTCGGCCGATGCGCACCGGCTGAAAGAATCCGGTTGTGGGGTGCAACGGAGGAGTGTGCTGCACGACAGGCTGGCGATGCGGGTTGCCGACCGGAGCGTACGGTGGAACCGGCGTAACGTACTTGATGGCGAGGCGCTCGCCTTTAGTGAGCAGCGGAAAGAGGATGAGCGCAATTAGAGCGAGAGTTTGCAGGACGACGGAGATAGCAACGGCGCGGCGCTTAATGCGGCGGGCGCGCTTTTCAACCAGGGGGTCGCCTTCGACGAGACAACTTTGCAGCGAAGCGAAGGTGTCCGCGGGCACACGTGGGGAGTCAAGAGTCATGACACACCTCCAAAGATTTTCCTGCGAGCCGTGGGACGTATTCGCGACGCCAGCCTTCGGAGGTTGCTGCCGAAGGCCGGCGCCGCGCTCGCAGGGATGTGAGGTGCGCGCGTCCTCTGAGTTCTTGGACACCGGGAAGCGGGACAAGTGCCCGACAACGGAAGCGAGCAAGGCTTTGGCGCAACTAACGTGTTTCTCGGAGGATGGACAATTTGAAATTTCCGATTAGCAAAGATGCGCGATTGGTTACATCCAAACGGGTGTTTGGCGCATCGAATTGGTCGGACGTGGATCCCAGGAGGACTCGATGGAGAGGCAAATACCAGAGGTAGTTGGTGTTCGCCGCACGGGCTGGGCAGCTCTGGACCGCGATCCGCAGCAGGACGTAGTGGAATTAACCTGTCCTCATTGCGGCGCGAAGAGCCAGAAGAAAGCGCGGCGCGAGCGGACCGAATATCGTTTTACGGATGGATTCTTGCAGGATTTGCAGGGAGAGGGAGTGCAGTGCCACTTTTGCAGGCAGTCGTTGCGGGTGGTTCCGGTGGTGATGCTGCACGACCAGGATGAGGCGAAGCGGTTTGCGGTGATTTTTTCGGAAGAGCCGCTGCTGCCAGTACACGTGGAATAATAGAAAATCATCAGAGACAGAAGCAGGGCGCTCGGAGTTCGGGTGCCCTTTTTGTTTGGGTTCAATTTTTCAGCGGGAAGAATCACGTGGATGGAGTCTGGGCTTTCTTCCAAAAGATGGCCTCTGTTCCCGTGTTGACACCCGAAAAGCGGGAGCTTTGGTCCCGCACTCTAAATTAGCGGATATCGCAGCGGTGGCCGCTACGCGTTAGTAGGCCTGAAGGAACGGGTCGACTTGCATGTGGTATTTTTCGAGGCCCATGCGGATGATGTCAAAGGCTTCATCGACGCTGTCGGCGTATTGGAGATTGTCAAAATCGGCCTGGCTGATGGTGCCCCAGCGGACCATGTTCTTGAGCTTCAGAACTTCATCCCAATACTTGCGGCCGTAGATCAGGATCAAGGTGTGCTTGGGCATTTTCCCGGTTTGCGAGAGGGTCATCATCTCCCAAAGCTCGTCGAGCGTGCCGAAGCCGCCGGGAAAAACGATAAGCGCCTTGGCGATTTGCGCGAACCAAAGTTTGCGCATGAAGAAGTAGTGGAAGTTGAAGCTGAGCTCGGGACTGATGTAGGGATTGGCGAACTGTTCGTGGGGCAGCTCGATGGAGAGGCCGATGGATTTGCCGCCAGCTTCGTACGCACCGCGGTTGGCCGCTTCCATGATGCCGGGGCCGCCTCCGGAGCAGATGACGAAGCGGCGGGGACGCGGTCCGAGAGACAATGCCCACGTGGTGATCCTGTGGGAGAGCTGCCGAGCCTGCTCATAGTAGGATGACATTTCAAGCGCGTTTTTGGCTTCGCGCAGCTGCTGGCGATGCTTTTTGAGGCGGATTGCGCTCCAACGGGACGTATTGGTTTGCTTGAGGCGCGTGTAGCGGGCCGAGGCGGTTTCGTGGGGATCGATGCGCGCCGAGCCGAACATGACGATCGTGTCGCCGATGCCTTGATTCTTGAGTTGGACCAGCGGATGGATATATTCGGAGACAATGCGAATGGGCCGGGCAGGGGTGCTGGCAAGGAATTTGTGATCTTCATGAGGAGCCTTCGGTGCGTGCTGGGGCTTGAGGCGCTTTCCATCGGGCATAAGACGATTCTCCAAACAGAGTGAGCTTCGATTGTAGGCAGGGCGAGACGTGGCGGCAACGCCTTTGGGACCGCGAGCGTCGAATTGAATACGATTGGGACGGAAAGAAGGATCCCGGATTGAAAAATCGATCGCTCAGACTGGCGATGGGGCTTGCGCTTTTTGCCGGCGGAGGGATGCGCATCGCCGCGCAGGCTCCGGAAGGGCCGATACCGCGGCAACCAGGTATGGAGACTCAGAAGTCGCCGGCAATCAAGGTGCGCTCGTTGCTGGTGAACACTCCGGTGACAGTGAGAAACGAACAGGGTCAAATGGTGCACGACCTGGAGGAGTCCGATTTCCAGATCACAGACAACGGCGTGCCGCAGAAGATCCGGCATTTCACGCTAGGAGGGGATCCGATTTCGCTGGTAGTGGTAGTGGAACGAAGCGAGCGAATCGCTTCGGCACTGTCGAAGATCCGCAAAGCCGGAATCCTGGTGTCGCAGATTGTGATGGGGCCGACGGGAGAAGGAGCGGTGGTGGCCTACGATGATGACGTGACCACGCTGCAGGATTTTACGGCCGACGGCGACGCCGTGGAGGGCGCCATCACGCATCTGCAAGAGGGATCGTGGGGCACACGGCTGTTCGATGCCATGGCACGCGGCGTGGACATGTTGAGCGAACAGCCGGAAGAGTCACAGACGGAACTGGGGCACCGGCGGGTGATGCTGGTGATCGGGGAGGCGCACGACTCCGGGAGCGAACTCAAGCTGGGCGAAGTGCTGCGGAGGGCGCAACTGGCGAACATCACGATTTACGCGGTGGGAATTTCGAGCACGAAGGCAGATTTGAAGCGGCAGCCGAGGATTACGGGTCCCTCACCCGCAACTCCACCGGGAGTTCCCGGCATTCCGCCCCCACCGGGAACAGTGGAGACGGCGGACGCGCAACCGCAAGGAGTAAACCTGCTGGCGTTGGCGGTGTGGGCGGTGATGCACGCGAAGGATCAGGTGACTTCGCATCAACTGGAGATTGCGGCGGCGGCAACCGGCGGGATGCACGCTTCCACATGGAAGGACCGCACGATTGAGAACGAGCTCGATGAGATCGGCGGAGAATTGCATTCGCAATACACGCTGACGTATACGCCGAGCGGCGAAGTGACGGACGGGTTTCACGAGATCACCGTGACGGTGACGGGAGAGAAAGAGCGCAGGTTGAACGTAAGAGCGCGGCCGGGGTATTACCTGGAGGGGCCGGGGAGCTGATCAAAGAGCGGCAGTCTTGCGGGAGTTCGCATGCACGCTGGGGATGGCCAATTCGAAATTCGATTGGCGAAGGCGGAAGATATCGCCGCGCTGCGCGGTTTGATCGAAGTTTCGGTGCGCGCGCTGCAACGCGCGGACTACTCGGTGGAGCAACTGGAGGCGGCGCTGGGAACGGCGTATGGCGTGGACACGCAACTCATCGCCGATCGGACGTATTACATCGTGGAAGCCCTGCGCGAAGGGGACACGCGAGTCCTGGCGGCGTGCGGCGGATGGAGCATGCGGAAGACGCTGTATGGAAGCGATCACGGGCCTTATCGAGATAATGCCATGCTGGACCCGACGCGGGATGCAGCGAAAATTCGGGCATTTTTTGTGCATCCCGAATGGACGCGGCGGGGACTGGCGACATTGATCTTGAAGACGTGCGAGGACGTGGCATACGCGCGCGGGTTCCGTCGATTCGAGATGGGAGCGACCCTGACCGGCGTGCCCATGTATGCGGCGCGGGGCTACGCGGAGATCGAACGCATCGAAGTGCCGTTGCCGAATGGACTGACGTTGCCGGTGGTGCGGATGGGGAAGACATTTGCGTAGCGAGCCTGGCAGGATTTCCGGCCTGGTGCAGGAGCAACCGCAATAGCGGCGGCAAGCCGCCGCACTCCAAAAAAATCAAGCGACCTGGTGCCAGAAAGCGGCTTCGCGGGAGGCAAGGAGCGAGTCCTTGCGGGCGTTCCAGCGGAGAAAATGGGGCGTGCGGGTGTGGGCGGTGTGATGTTCGCGGGTTTCCCAGACCTCGTGAAAGAGGAAAGTGCCGGGATGGTCGGCACTACGATGCAGATCGTATTGCAGGCAGCCCTCTTCCTTGCGGGAGGGAGTAACCAGGGCGCGCAACTCGGCCTCGAGCAGGAGATGCTGGCCTTCGCGGGCGCGCATAACGACAACGAGGGTCACGGCGCCCTTGGGAAGTTTGAGGGACGCGGCGCCGCGAGAGTGTCGCCTTGAGGGCCGCTTGGCAGAGCGGCGGGGTTTGGCTTTGGCCATGACGGCGGGGATTGTACCCCAAATGAAGCGAAGGGCAAGCGTCTTTTGGCGTAGCGCTCGCCGGGCGCGGAACCGGACCTATGGGACGAAAACCAGGCAGACCGGGCTGGGGATGTCGGCGGTTTGGGAAACTTGGGTGAGAGCGCCGGTGGCGGTATTGATGCGGAAAACAACGATGGAATTGGAGAACTGGTTTTCCGCGAGGAGGAACTGGCCCGTTGGGTCAAGGGCAAAGTGGCGGGGTTCCTTACCGCCGGTGGGGAAAATGCCGGCGGGGGTGAGAGTTCCCTTTTGCGGGTCGATGGAAAAGACGGCGATGGAGTCGTACCCGCGGTTGGAGGCGAAGAGCCATTTACCGGAGGGATGAATGGCGATTTCGGCTGCTTCCTTCCTGCCGTTGTAGGAGGCGGGAAGCGTGGAAACGGCCTGGAGAGACCGCAGCGGGGGCTTGCCGTCCGCACCGGAGAAAACCGTGATGGTGGATTTGATTTCGCTGAGCACGTAAAGAAATTTGTTGTCAGCCGAGAAGACCGAGTGGCGGGGACCGGAACCCGGGGCGGGCTTGGCGAACGGAGAGCCATTTGGGCGGAGATAGCCCTTCACTGGATCGAAAGGGTAGCTCACGATTTCATCAAGGCCGAGGTCGCTGACGTAGAGCGAGCGATTGTCCGGAGAGACCTGGACCCAATGCGCGTGAGAGCCTTCCTGGCGCTGTTTGTTGGGGCCGAGCGTGCCGGCATCTTTCACGAGGGCGGAGTGACGGCCAAGTTTGCCGTCGGGGAGGATGGGGAAGGCAGTGACCGTGCCGCTTGTGTAGTTCGCGGCGAAGAGATATTTGCCAGTTTTGTCGAAGGCGAGGTAGCAAGGATCCTCGCCGAGCGCAGGGACTTGATTCAGGAGGGTGAGCTTGCCCGTGGCCGAATCGAGGGAGAAGGCGCTGACCATGCTCGCCTCGCCGGATTCGTTGGCGGCGTAGGCGAATTTCCCATCCGGATGGATGGCTGCCCAGGAGGGATTCGTCGATTGGGCGGCGAGGCCCTTGGGAGTGAGTTTGCCGGTTTCGGAATTGAATTCGAAGGCGTAGATGCCTTTGCTGGAAGTTTTGTCGGTGTAGGTACCGACCAGGACAGTGTAGGTGGGGTTGGATTGCGCGTAGGAGGAGAACGCGAATGAAACAACCAGTGCAGACAGCAGAAACAAGCCGCAAGTGATTTTCATGGGGAAGTAGTTTAACGCGGGAAAGCCAGCATGCAAAAACGATTTAATACAGAGTTCACAGAGGGCGGAACGGGGACCCAAGGAGAAGAACGGCCCGCCTCAGAAGGCGGGCCTCACAACGGAGTGCGGCGTAACGCCGCCCCTAGACCAAGCAGGGTTACTTCTTCTCTTCGGCCTCTTCTTCCTGGATTACGGCCGCGGCGGCGACGGAATCGTCATCGTCGAGGCGGAGCAGGCGGACGCCCTGCGTGGAACGGCCGGCTTCGCGAATCTCGCTGGCATGGACGCGGATGACCTTGCCGTGTTCGGTGATGATCATGACGTCGGACTCTTCGGTAACCTGCAACGTGGCGACGACGGAACCGTTGCGGTCGGTGGTCTTCATGTTGACGACGCCTTTGCCGCCACGCGAAGTGATGCGGTATTCGGCGAGGGCGGTGCGCTTGCCATAGCCCTTTTCGGCGACGGTGAGCATCAGCGTGGTGAGGGAATCCTTGATGTGCTCATTGTCGAGTTCCTCGAGGTTCTGCGTAGTCTGCTTGTGTTCCTTGGCAACGATTTCGAAGTCGGGCTGGACGGCGTCCATGCTGACGACGTAGTCGTCCTTGTCGAGGTCCATGCCATTGACCCCGCCGGCGTTGCGGCCCATGGCGCGGACTTCGGTTTCGCGGAAGAGGATGGCCTGGCCTTCGTGGCTGGCGAGGAAGATCATCTGCTTACTGTCGGTGAGCTTGGCGCCGATGAGTTCGTCCTTGGCTTCGAGATTGATGGCGATGATGCCGGTGGAGCGCGGATTGGAGAATTCGGTGAGCGCGGATTTCTTCACCGTGCCGTTCCTGGTGGCCATGAAGACGAAGCGGCCTTCTTCCTCGAGATTCGTGGCGGCGACAAGCGCGGTGAGTTTTTCGTCTTCCTGGAATTTCACCAGGCTGGAGATCGCCTTGCCGCGCGTGGCCGCGGCGGCCTCGGGTAGCTCGTAAACCTTGAGCCAGTAGACGCGGCCTTTCGAGGTGAACAGCAGGATGTAACTGTGCGCGGAGGCGACGAAGAGATGTTCGACGAAGTCCTCTTCCCGGGTTTTCGCGCCGATGCGGCCCTTGCCACCCCGCGACTGGTGGCGATAGGTCTCGGCGGGTGTGCGCTTGATGTAACCGGCGTGGCTGACGGTGATGAGCTGATCGGTGTCAGCGATCAGGTCTTCGAGCTTGATTTCATCGACTTTGTCGACGATTTGCGTGCGGCGATCGTCGCCGTACGCTTTGTGGACTTCTTTCAGCTCGGCGGTGATGACCTGCTTGAGTTTTTTGTCGCTGGACAGGATTTCCTGCAACTCGGCGATGAGTTCGCGAATGGACTTCAGTTCTTTGAGAATTTCATCGATGGAGAGTTGCGTGAGGCGATGAAGTTGCAGTTCAAGAATGGCGTCGATCTGAGTGTAGCTGAGGCCGAGGTTGCTCTTGGTGGCGGCTTCAATTTCTGGCGCGCCCGGAAAGCGGTATTTGCGGCCGTCGAGCTTCACGCCTTCGAGTTTCCTGGACTTGCCGTTTTCGGTGATGGTGACGTCCTGCTCGGTGAAGTACTTGAACAGGTTTTCCTTGGCGTCCGCGCGGCTGCTGCTGCCACGGATGATGCGAATGACGTTGTCGAGATGATCGAGGGCGACCTGGTAGCCAACCAGGATGTGCTCGCGCTCTTCGGCTTTGCGCAATTCGAAAATCGTGCGGCGCCGAACAACGTCCATGCGGTGCTCGATGAAGAGCTTGATCAGGGCGATGAGGCCAAGTTCACGGGGTTGGCCGGCGACGATGGCGAGCAGGATCATGCCGAAGGATTCCTGCATCTGTGTGTGCTTGAACAGATTGTTGAGGATGAGCTGGGATTCCTCGCCGCGCTTTAGTTCGATGACGATTCGCATCCCTTCGCGGGAAGATTCATCGCGAACGTCGGAAATGCCCTCGATCTTTTTGGTTTGAACGAGCTCGGCGATGCGCTCGATCAGGCGGGCTTTGTTGACCTGGTATGGGATTTCGGTGATGACAATGTTTTCGCGGTCTTTGCCGGCTTCTTCGATGGCGGCTTTGGCGCGCATGGTGAAGCTGCCGCGACCCGTTTTGTAGGCGGCTTCGATGCCCTCGCGGCCGGCGATATAGGCGCCCGTTGGGAAGTCCGGCCCCGGGACAATCTTCATGACTTCTTTCAGGGTGACGTCGGGTTTTTCGATCAAAAGAATGGCGGCATCCACGATTTCGCGCAGATTATGCGGCGGAATATTCGTGGCCATGCCGACGGCGATGCCGCTGGCGCCATTGACGAGAAGATTCGGAATTCGGGAAGGAAGGACTACGGGTTCTTCGCGGGTCTGATCGAAGTTGGGAATGAAGTCGACGGTCTCTTTTTCGAGGTCGGCGAGAATGTCTTCGGTGATTTTGGCAAGGCGGGCTTCCGTGTATCGCATAGCCGCCGGTGGATCGCCGTCAACGGAGCCAAAATTACCCTGGCCGTCAATGAGCGGATAGCGCATGTTGAAGTCCTGCGCGAGACGTACAAGGGCGGGATAGATGACGGCTTCCCCGTGGGGGTGATAGTTGCCGGAGGTGTCGCCGCAGATCTTGGCACATTTGCGGTAGCCGCGGTTAGAGGCGAGGCCGAGGTCGTTCATGGCGACGAGGATGCGGCGCTGTACGGGCTTGAGGCCGTCGCGCACGTCGGGAAGCGCGCGGGCGATGATGACGCTCATGGCGTAGTCGAGATACGACTTGCGCATTTCGGTTTCGATATCGATGGGGAGAAGTACGGATGTATTCTGTTCGTCGGCCATGTGTCCTCTGATTGCCTAAGTCGTGTGATTCGGTTTTATAGAGCTCTCGAGCACGTAGGCTTTCACGCTGTCGAAAGCATCAGCCGCATTGGTAAAGCGGCGAGACGCAAAGAACTCTTCCAAGTGCCTCAAAAATGCGTCGCGATCCGCTTCGCTGGCGAAGCTGGCCGTAACGCCTCTTTCGTTATCCGGAGCGGCTGTCGGCGTGGCACGAAATTCGCTTACGCTGAGGCCACGGAGTCCCGGTAAAGTTGTCCAGCCCAACTGGTAAATCGGCATTCCCTCTACATCCTAAGAACCGCCGGTCTAAAGACCGGCCACTACAGAAACCTAGATATCAAGGTTGACGACTTCGAGGGCGTTCTCCTCGATGAATTTGCGGCGCGCTTCGACGTTTTCGCCCATCAGCGTGGTGAAAATGTCCTCGGCGGCAACGGCGTCCTCGAGCTTGACTTGCAGGAGCGTGCGGGTATCGGCGTTCATAGTGGTGTCCCACAACTGCTCCGCATTCATTTCGCCCAAGCCTTTGAATCGGGTGATGGTGAAGTCTTTCTTGGCGTCTTCGACGACGTAGTTCAAAACGTCGGTGGCCTTGTCCTTCGAAACCTTGTGGCCATTGCGGGCCACGGTAAACGGAGGATGATTCAATTCCTCGATTTGCTTGGCCAAGGCGCGGAGGCGCTTGTATTCGGCGGCGGAAACAACCCCCCAATTGATCTTCTGATTGTGGGGCGCCCCGAACTGGATTTCATAGAGGCTATGGGCTTCGTCGAAAACCAGCTTGCCTTCGAGCTTCAGTTTGGACTTTTCGATCTCTTTCAGGAGTTTTTCGAGCGGCTTCTTGTCTTCGAAGTCGGTCTTTTTCTCAAGGCCGCTGTCGGCGAGGATCTCGACGAGACCTGGTTCACGCAAGCGGCGGCCGAGCTTGGCGGCAGCGGCTTCGTATTCCTGAACATTGAGAAGGAAGGTGGTGAGGCGAGCGCCTTCGAGATTGACGCCTTCTTTGGCTTTCACGACGTGATCCTCGGTGGCGCGCTTCATGAGCTCGCGAGCGAAATCACGTTCGTCGCGGATATAGCGCTCGCTCTTGCCCCGCTTGACGCGATAGAGCGGCGGCTGAGCGATGTACACGTGGCCACGCTCGATGAGCTCCTTCATGTGGCGGAAAAAGAAGGTGAGAAGGAGCGTGCGGATGTGGGAGCCGTCCACATCGGCGTCGGTCATCAGAATGATCTTGTGGTAGCGGAGTTTGCCGGCGTCGAAATCGTCCTTGCCAATGCCGGTGCCAAGCGCGGTGATGATGGCGCGAATTTCCTCGTGGCCCAGCATTTTGTCGTAGCGGGCCTTTTCAACGTTGAGGATTTTGCCCTTCAGAGGGAGGATGGCCTGGTATTTGCGGTCGCGCCCCATTTTTGCGGAGCCGCCGGCCGATTCTCCCTCAACGACAAAGAGTTCGCAGCGGGAAGGGTCGCGCTCCTGGCAATCGGCCAGTTTGCCGGGGAGACCGCTCGAGTCCATGGCGGATTTGCGGCGGGTCAGTTCGCGGGCCTTGCGGGCGGCTTCGCGGGCGCGGGCGGCGTCAATGCACTTGCCGATGATGCGGCGCGCAACCGTCGAGTGCTTGTCGAACCAATCGCCGAGCTTTTCGTTGATGAGTTGCTCGACGTCGCCCTTGATGTCGCTGTTGAGCTTGCCCTTAGTCTGGCCTTCGAACTGGGGTTGCGGCAGGCGGACGCTGACGACGGCGACAAGGCCTTCGCGAACGTCGTCGCCGGAAATACTGACTTCGTCTTTTTGTTCCTTGAGCATGCCGGCGCTGGAGGCGAAGTTGTTGATGGTGCGCGTGAGGGCGGAGCGGAAGCCGGAGAGGTGCGTGCCGCCGTCGACGGTATTGATGGTGTTGGCGAAGGCGAAGACATTTTCGCCGTAAGTGTCGTTGTACTGCAGGGCGATTTCCATTTCGACGTTGCCCTTCTTGCCTTCCATGTAGATGGGGGAATCGTGAAGCGTGGTCTTGCCGCGGTTCAGGTGTTTCACGAATTCGGCGATGCCGCCGGTGAAGCGGAATTCGGCGGACTTTTCGCTACGCTCGTCGTTGAGCGTGATTTTCAGGCCCTTGTTGAGAAAGGCGTATTCGCGGAGGCGGGTGGCCAAGGTGTCGTAGCTGAATACGGCCTTTTCGAAGATCGTGGGATCCGGATGGAACGTGACTTTCGTGCCGGTCTTGCGGGTTTTGCCGGTCTGCTTGAGCTTGGAAGTAGGCTTGCCCTTTTCGTAGGTCTGTTCCCAGACGGCGCCGTCGCGCTGAATTTCGAGTTCGAGCCAATCCGAAAGCGCGTTGACGACGGAGACGCCGACCCCATGGAGACCGCCAGAGACTTTGTACGTTTCACTGTCGAATTTGCCGCCAGCATGAAGAACGGTGAGGACGACTTCGGCGGCCGGGCGCTTTTCGGTGGCGTGCATGTCCACGGGAATGCCCCGGCCGTTGTCCACAACGGTGACGGAATTGTCTCCATGCACGGTGACGTTGACTTCATCGGCGTAGCCGGCCATCGCTTCGTCGACGGAGTTGTCTACAACCTCCCAAACCAGATGGTGGAGGCCCATTTCGCCGGTGGAACCGATGTACATGGCGGGACGCAGGCGAACGGCTTCGAGGCCGCCGAGAACCTTGATCGATTTCGCGTCGTACTGATGTCCACCTTTACCGGTGACTGATTCTTTGTCGCCCATTTGGTCTCCTGACGTGCAAGCCTGCGGCTTAGGGTCGCGCGAAATTCATCTCCCGTGGGGAGAGACTCGAAAGCGACCACCGAAATCCAGTATGCGAAGCGAGGAAAGGCGTGAGGATTGAACACTGCAACCGTCGCCTTACCCTTTGACTACGATCCCACAGGGCCAGATCGAAGCTCGTAGGGTTTCCTGCTCCATCCCGTCCCGCAATCCGGGACGCGGCGAAGACTTATGTTCTCCAGGCTACGGGACCTGCTCCTGGCGCAGAGCGTTGAAGGTCGCGCGAGCCTGGCGGACGTGTCGACTGGGAGGAAAAACGACCGATCGACAACAGGTTAATTTTACCGGAAATGGGGTGATTACTCAAGGGATGGGATGCGGGTTGTGGATAAATAACTTCCAATAGATCAATTAGTTGCGGCCGTTGTTGGACAGCAAGCCTGGTCGAGATTTGACGTGGAAACCAATCTGTCGTTTAGGGGGAACCGGGCTCTCAAGCATCTGCCGCAGTGTCGCAAAAACGGTCTGCAATCTGGTGTCGTAACGCTTTTCCATTTCGTCGATTTTCCGGCGCAGGTCTTCATGTGTGGCCAGCATGGAGCGGAGTTGCACAAAGGCGCGCATGATGGCGATGTTGACCTGGATGGCGCGATTGCTTGTTAACACGGTCGACACCATGGCGACGCCATGCTAGGTAAAAACATTAGGTAAAAACATAAGGAAGGTAACGGCGCCCACCGTGAATCAGACGACTTGAGGTGCCAATCTGGAACCTCAAGATTTCAGTTTCTTTTCGATTGAGTTGAAGCATGAAATCAGAGGGAAATCGGGCTACGTTGCGCCTCACGGCCCGGTTCAGGTTCTTGGTGCTGACTCCGTAAAGAGCAGCAAGATCGGAATCACGCATGACGAGCGTTTTCCTAAGGAAATAAATCCTGTGCTGGATGGAGGAAGCAGGAAGAAGAAAGTTGGTTTTTGCTTTGGACAAATGGCCCACCCGACTTGAGGTGACGGTTTGGCACGTCAAGTTACGTGGGATTATGTACCTGCAATTAAGTTAATTCAAGGGTTATATGATTGCCGGAGGGCTTAGATGCGCATGGGCATGATGACGTAGCGGTAGCGGTAGCTTTCGTCGGCGAGGGGGCGCATCTGGCCGGCGGACTGTTCGTCCTTGAGTTCGATGCTGATGGGACCTTCGGCGGCGGCGGCGAGAAAATCGAGGACGTAGCTGGAATTGAATCCGATGGCGATGGTATCGCCCTTGTATTCTTTGTCGATGGTTTCTTTGGCTTCGCCGTATTCGGGGCTGGAGGCGGAGATTTCGACGCCTTCGGTGGACACGGAGAGTTTGACGGCGTGAGAGCGCTGGTCGGCGAGTTGCGAGACGCGGCGGACGGCGTCGCTGAATTCGCCGCGCTCGAGCACGACCGTCTTGCTGTTTTCGCGCGGGAGTACCGCTTCGTAATTCGGGAATTGTCCCGTGAGGATGCGGGAGATGAGGAGGCGATGTTCGACCTGGAAGAACAGGTGGCTTTCGTCCTTGGCGAATTCCAAATGAGCGTCGGAGCCCGCAGCAGCCGAGAGTTTTTCGACTTCGTCCATGGCTTTCTTGGGGATGAGGACACGGACTTCGCCGTTCAGGCCAGCGAGTTTCTGATCGGTTTCGGCGAGAGCGAGGCGGTGGCCATCAGTTGCCACCATTGCCAGGGTGTCCGGCTTGAGGATCAGCAGGCCGCCGTTAAGGGTGTAGCGGGACTCCTCCATGGAGATGGCGAATTTTGTTTTGGCGATCAGGCTTTCGAGGACGGCGGCGGGAATTTTGACGAGCGTGTGCGGCATGGAAGGAAGCGCGGGGAAATTTTCCTTGGCCATGCCGACGAGTTTGTATTTTTTCTTGTCGCTGACGATTTCTACCCAGTGATTATCGAGGAGTTTGAACTTGATTTCGCCTTCGGGGAGGAGGCGGACAAGTTCAAGGAGTTTCTTGGCGGGGATGGTGCCGGCGCCTTCTTTCTTGACCTTGGCCTCACAGGAAGTGCGGACACTAAGCTCGAGGTCGGTGGCCGTGATGGTAACGCGGTTCCCTTTCGCCTCGACAAGCAAGTTCGAGAGGATGGGAATTGTGGTCTTGCGCTCAACTACGCCCTGCGTGGTGGTGAGTTCGTTGAGCAGCGCGGACTTGGTTACGCTGAATTCCATGAATTGGCTTTCCTCGCGTGCGGTGCCGGTTGCCGTCATGTGGCTTTCCCCCGTGAATGTGACCCGCTAGCGTACTGTACTCGTTTTTTGGGCAAGTATAAAGTGTGGAGGCAGACAGAAACCTGTGGAAATGCCGGGGTCTGAGGATTTTCCAGGCGAGAAAGAATGTAGGGTAATGAGAAGGAATTCACAGAGAAACTTCCGGTCATCGAAACAATATGGAAAAATAGTCCCTAAAGATTGTTGTTGTGATGAGCGCTGTGGATTAGTGGAAAAGCGAGCAAACGCAAGTGGTGACTGACGATCGCGGCAAGGATGTGCAGTGGATACTCGCGCGGTTCTCTGGAAAACATGCGTCTAGCTGGAAACCAATCGCAGTTCGTGCACACGCATGCACAAACGATCCGCAAGATTCTCACGGGTTCTGCACAAATCGCGCACAGGGCGCGGGGTGACGGTCCTTGCGGGAGGGCATCCAATCACTGCGGGAGAAAATCGCTTAGGCAGCAGCGAGGCCTGGAGATTAACGCGATGAGAAAATGTCTGCGTGGGATCGTAGGAGGAGAGACGAGATGCAAACGGTGTTGATCACGGGAGCGAATCGCGGGCTGGGACTGGAATTTGTGCGGCAGTATGCGGCAAATGGCTGGGAGACGCTTGCGACAGCGCGAGACCCGGAGCAGGCACGCGAATTGCTTGAGCTGGCGGCCAAGCATCCAAACGTCTCCCTGTACGAGCTGAACCTTGGAGACGACAAATCGATCCGGGAGTTGGCGGTCAATCTGCATGGCAGACCGATTGATGTGCTGTTGCACAATTCCGGGATTTATCCGCGGGACGGCCAGAAGATCGGGGGAATCGATTTCGAGGCATGGTTGGAGGCAGTGAAGATCAATTTATTCGGCGCGATGAAGCTGACCGGAGAGTTGCTGGAAAACGTGGCGGCGAGCAAGCGCAAGCAAATCGTGGCGATCAGCACCAGCATGGCTTCCATCAAGGGAGTCCAGAGGACATCGGGAGCGCTAGGAGCAACGGCGTACCAATACCGAACCAGCAAAGCGGCGCTGAACATGGCGTTTTCGGTACTAGCAAAAGAATTGGAGCCGCGGGGAATCAGCGTGACGATGATCGATCCTGGCTGGGTGAAGACAGACATGGGCGGACCCCACGCGCAACTGACCCCTGAACAGAGCATTACAGGGATGCGAAAAGTTTTGGCGGAAGATCCGAGGGAACTCTCGGGCAAGTTTCTGGGGCACGACGGCATCGAACGGGCATGGTAACGAATGCAATCTAAGAGTTCCCCACCATAGGGGAGTCGCTACTGGAGAGCATCCATCAAGCGTGTGATGGTGCGGTTGAGTTCCTTGTCGGAGCGGCGAAGCTCCTCGATCTTGTTGATGGAGTGAAGCACCGTGGTGTGGTGCTTTCCGCCGAACTGCCGGCCAATTTCAGGAAGCGAAGCAGTGGTAAGCTGCTTCACGATATACATAGCCACTTGGCGAGGGAACGCGATGGCGCGGGTGTTGCTGCGGACCTTGAGGTCCTGCTCACGAAGATTGAAATGCTCGCTGACGCGCTTCTGGATCAGGTCGATGGTGACGCGCTTTTCCTGCGAGGCGATGATATTCCGCAAGACCTGCTGCGCGGTGGTGAGAGAAACCACCGTGCCGGTCAGTGAAGCGTAAGCCATTAGCCGGGTGAGCGCGCCTTCGAGTTCACGAACGTTGGACTTGATGGCGCGGGCGATGTACTCAGCCACATCGTCCGGCAGGTTGAAGTGATCGTTTTCGGCCTTCTTCTGGAGGATGGCGATCTTGGTCTCCAGATCGGGAGGCTGAATGTCAGCAATCAAGCCCCACTCAAATCGGGAGCGAAGGCGTTCCTCGATCGAATTGATGTCCTTAGGCAGGCAATCCGAGGAAATCACAATCTGCTTCTGCTGCTCGTAGAGGGCGTTGAAGGTATGGAAAAACTCTTCTTGCGTACGCTCCTTGCCGGCGATGAACTGAATGTCGTCCACGAGCAAAACATCCACCGTGTGGAAGCGGTCGCGGAAGCTGATCATCCGGTCGAAGCGCAACGAGTTGATGACTTCGATCGTGAATTTTTCGGCGCTGACGTAGCTGAGGCGCATGGCGGGATTCCGCTTCTTGATCGTGTGTCCGATGGCATGCATCAAGTGGGTCTTGCCCATACCCACGCCGCCGTAGAGAAACAGCGGATTGTAGGATTTGGAAGGTTGTTCGGCGACGGCGCGCGCGGCCGCGTGAGCAAACTCATTGGACTTGCCGACGACGAAGCTGTCAAAGGTGTAGCGCGAACTAAGCTGGTGGTCGCTGCTTTCGAAATCGAGCTTGGCCTGCTTGTTGCCGTTGGAGGCGGGAGCAGGTTGCATGGTTTCTTCTTCGGTACAGACGTATTGGACTTTCATCTGGGGAGTGCCCATCTGATGAAAAACAGCCTTGACGATTTCCCCGTAGGTGCGGGTAAGAACCTGGCGGAAAACGGCGCTGGGAATCTGGACGTAGAGGGTGTCGCCCTCAGCGCGATTGAGACGAGTGGGCTGGAACCAAGTGGAGTAGGTATTGATGCTGACCCTGGATTTGATCAGGTCCAGAAACCTGTCCCAGGGATTCTGGGTATCTTTTTCGCGGCCAATTTGAGTAGCAGTTGTCATCAGAAAAAGCCAAACGTACACCATTTCCACAGGTGTGTAAAAACTGTGGAAAGCGAATTTTAACCGAACGCTACAAGCCTTGGAGTAATTAACCGCGCCGGAACGATAAAGTTTTGCCCCTGTGGACCTGCGCGGTCTTTTCAGACCAGCTGAACCAAGCACCACCGCTCTTAAACTGCGTTGGATTCTCGCGCACTGTTTCGGCGGGAGCAAGCGAAAAGTGTGCGAAGGGGTTCAACGAAGTTCACACGCCATGCACAACTTTTCCACAAGCGGAGGAAATGTGCAAGTGCGAGCGAAAAGATAAGAATTGCCGTAAAAAAAACGATGTTTGCACGCGGGGAAAATCATGAATGCACGCTTTCTGTGCAAAGCGACCTGAGGAAAAAGCAGTGAATTTTTTCACGGATTGCGGTCCGGCCGGGCAAATTCGTAGACGCCAAGCGGATCGGCGCCGATCAGCAGTCGGTGGTCTTCGACAAGAATGCAATTGGCTTCGAGACGCGCGCCGTCGGGCGTGTAAATCCGGTACTCGGAGCGCTGGTCGCCATCCTTGTCGAAATGGACGAGCGTGTTGTTCAAGGCCATCCAAAGGTCTCCGGAGACGGGATCGATGCCGAACGCCGTGAGGATGGGTTGCAGAGAGGGTGGATCCGAGCGTTGTTCCAGGCGCTGGATCTCTTTGCGGGTGGCCCGCGCTTCGGAGAAAGCGTCGATGGTGGTGAGTTGGAAGTCGAGCTTCGCGAAGCCAAGGGAATCGAACTGGCGGATCAGCGGTTCCGGAAAGTAGGTGTAGCCATAGTAGAGGTGACCCTGCGGATCAGAGGCCAGTCGGCCGATGCTGGCGTACCGGTTCAGGTCCGTGCGTGCGGAAAGCGGTTCAGGATCGCCGAACTCGCGGACGAGCCGGCCTCTGGAATCGAAGACGGACACCAGGTGCAAGCTCTGCGGGGACGTCACGGCGATCTCGCCATCCGGGAGTGCGGCGACGGAGAGCGGGGAATTTAGCGGAATGGAGAGATGCAACGAGCCGTCTGGCGCGAGGATCTTCACAAGGTTGGAGCCGCGGTCGGCGACGCAGAGGTTTCCGTGAGAATCGAGGTCAAAGTCCGCGCCGAAGGTGATGGAAGACCCGGAGGCCTGGTTGGCCGTGGGGGCGGCAGGCGGCGCGCCTAGAACGGCCAGCCGCTTTTCGGTAGGGTCAAAAACCGCAATCCCCACATTTGGTGATGCGAGGAGGTAGTATTTGCCGTCCGAGCCGCGGTGGATGGCGTGGAGCCCCGGCCCGATGGAAGGAAAAACGCGGCGCTTGGCCATCAAATCGGCGTCAATGTCAGAGGCAGCGGAGAGCATGGCAAAGGCGAAGAGGCAGATTGCGACCAAGGTGGCGAGGATGGTCCCATTTTTCCGGAGCATGGTCGTTCAGATTACCCCTGAAGCCCCCCGGTTGCCTAAGCGGCGCAACCAATGGAGCGAATCGGTTATGGCGCTTGGCCGCAAAGGAGGCCGCTAATCAATGAAGAGACGGAGACGTTCAATGGATTTGGCCCTGAGCCGGCCAGCGTCATTGCGCGCAGCGGCGTCGGTTTCGATGAGCACGGCGTTCAATTGAACGTCACCGGAGGCAACCTCAAAGCGCATGGGGAATCCATCGAGAAATTTCTTGATGATGGCATCGCGTTCCATGCCAATGACGCCGCCGTGGGGGCCGGTCATACCCACGTCGGTGATGTAGGCTGTGCCTCTGGGGAGGACATGCTCGTCGGCCGTAGCGACGTGGGTGTGCGTACCCACAACAGCAGTAACGCGGCCATCCAGGTACCAACCGAGAGCGATCTTTTCGCTAGTGGTTTCCGCATGCATGTCCACCAGGACGAAGGGGACATTCGGGGGTACTTTGGCGATTTCCTCGTCCGCGCGCTTGAAGGGATCGTCATTCGGAGCAAGGAAAACGCGGCCCTGCAAGTTGAGGACGGCGAATTTGATTCCCTGCCGGGATTCTCCCACGTACAAGCCACTTCCGGGGTTCGTGATGGAAAAATTGGCAGGGCGCAGGAGTCTTGGCTGATGGGGTATGTAGCCAAAGATTTCCTTGCGGTCCCAGCTGTGGTTGCCACCAGTGAGAACCTCGATACCGAGGCCCAGGAGTTCTTCCGTGATTTTCGGAGTGATGCCGAAGCCAGAGGCGGAGTTTTCGCCGTTAGCGATGACGAGGTCAATGTGGCGATGCTCGACGAGATCGGCAAGTCGCTCGCGGACGATGTGGCGTCCTGGAGAACCGACAATGTCGCCGATGAAGAGAACTCTCATTGGGGATCAGGACCCTGCTCGTATTGGGATGTCAGAAATCAGACCTCAGAAAGCGAAACGACCTGCGTTGAGGATCTGAAAAATCAAAAAGAGCGGACTGCTGGGCCGTGGGCAGCTAGGCCGTGAACCTCTGTAATAGGTGGGCACCACGAGCCGGCCATTAGGCTTTCCTGCCCCGGCCGCGAGTCTGCCAGGAGACTCGCTGACGGGACAGGCCGTGCACACAAGCCGACTATCCGCAGCACCCCAGAGATTCGTTACGGTTCAAACGGCTTTCGCAACCTCACCTGCTTCGAAGTACCGCTCCGGGACCATTATCTCGCGGCAGTGGAGTTCCGTCCAATGGCGCGGCCGAGGGGCGACGAGGCAACAGGGGTATCACCCGAAATGACGGTAGTGGGCCCAGAATTCGGGCCACGGGGCTTTGGGGCCTTTACAGACGAAGATGTCAGGATGGTCGAGGGTTTCTTCGTTGCCGACCTCATACCAGTTCCAGGAATGAGCGGCGACACGGCAGGAATCCAGGTTTTCCTGGACGTACTCCTCGGAATGGCCGAGGACTATGAGCATATCCGGCGGCGGATTACCGTAGCCGCGAACCCAGAAGGAATTTACGCCGCTGATGACGGGCGGAAGAGCGTAGGCGGGCCCGTAGAGGTTGATCGCACCCGCTTCGCCGTAATTTGCGGCAAGGATGCCGACGTGAGCGCGTTCTTCTGGCGGCAAGGAATCGCGAATCTGCGCGACGGTCTGGACAAGTTCGTGCCAGCCGAGTTCGTCGCGGAAATCGCTTTGGATCTTGCTGGAGACTTTCCACCATTTGGAATTGAGCGGTGCAAGCGGCAACGCGAAGGCGCAGACAATGGCGATGTCCAGCACCAAAACGAGCGCGGTGATTCCACGGAGAAAGAAACGCCAACCGCGACGCAGTGAAGCCAGCCACCGCTCGCCCCAGACGCTGCCGGCGGCGTAGGTCATCGGGTAAGCCCCGGCGAAATAGTAGATGCGGGCCTTGAGAATCACGAAGAAGAGCAAGGAGGCGAGAAACATCCAGGCGAGGGGGCGGAGGCGCTTACCAGTTGGCGAGAGAAGTGTGTAGTAGAGGCCCGCGAAGCAGAGAGGGAACGCTAGAAGAGTCATTTTCAGCTGGCCGGGAAGAAAGTTGCCGATGCGACCCACGCGGATGTCCCGCTCATGAATATGGTGGATGAAGTCGATGGACACGAAATGGTTTTGTGCCTGCCAGAGAAGATTCGGAAGGAAGATGAGGACGGAAAGCGCGACGCCGAGCCAGAGCCATTTGCTGCGGAGATAGCGGCGCGCGTCCGTAAGTAGGACTCCAGCGACGATGGCGACGGCGAAGACACCGATTGTGTATTTCGAAAGCATGCCAAAGCCAAGAGCCGCGCCGACGCCGAGCCACCAGCGAGGATTATCGGATTGCAGCAACCTCACCATGAAATAGGCAGCCAGGACCCAGCAAAGATAGTCAAACGAGACGTATTGCATGACCGCGCCGGCTCCGAGACAGAAGGGGACGCCGGCCAGAGCGGCGACGAGTTGCGCGCCGCGGCCGCCTCCCATCTCCTTGGCCATGAGTCCCGTCAAGATCACCGCGACGGCATCAGCGAGAGAGGCGAATAGGCGAAAACCCGGCAGAGTGGGCCCAAACAGCATGAGAGAGATGCGCGCGAAAAACGGCGTGATAGGAGGATACGCGACGAAGCCCCAGGCGAGATGACGCGCGTCGTCTAGTGTGGCCAGTTCGTCGCGATGGAAGCCATAGCGAGTGCCGATCAGCCAGTGGAGGACGACCGTGGCCATAGCGAGGTAGAGAAGTAGCGCGGTGTCGCCCAGCCAGACTGAATGTTGTTGCGAAGCGCCGGAGGATTTTAGCGGAAGCTCGTTGCCAGACAAGATGGAATTCTCCTGGGAGCGAATTGGCCGGCGAAAAAGGAGCGTAAATCATAGCAGCTACCTGGCTCCATGAGACACGCGCAAAAAAAGAAAGGCCGCATCGAAACAGACGCGGCCCTCAAACAACGACCAGGGGTTGAATTAGATCAGGGTTTGGGATTCGGCGGCGCCTGTTCCTTGGGCTGCGGGTTCGCTGGCGCGGCTTCCTTGGGCTGTTCCTTCGGAGCTTCCTTCGCAGGTGCCGGCGCCGGCTTCGGTTCGATAGAGAGAAGCTCGACGTCGAAGATCAGTGCAGAGTTCGGGCCGATCGGGGAACCTGGAGCGCCACGGTCGCCGTAAGCGAGATCGGAAGGGATATAAATCTGCCACTTGGATCCGACGGGCATGAGCTGAATGGCTTCGGTCCAACCTTTGATGACTTCCTTTACGGGAATCTTGATGGGCTCGCCACGCTTGTAGGAGCTGTCGAATTCGGTGCCGTCCACGAGCGTGCCGCGATAGTTGCAGACCACGATATCGTCCGCAGCCGGCTTGGGGCCGGTGCCCGGCGTGAGGACCTTGTATTGCAAGCCGCTGGGAAGCGTGACCACTCCTTCCTTGGTTTTGTTGGCGGCGAGGAAGGTGTCGCCCTTCATCTTGTTCTCAAGGGCCTCGACTTTCATTTTTTCTGCTTCCTTCGCTCGGACCTCGGCCTGAAGCTGCGTGATGGCGGCCTTGGCTTCGTCATCGGTCAGAAGGGGCTGGCTGCCCGCTAGGGCGTCCTTGAGGCCGCGGAGGAGCGCAGCCGTATCAATCTCCACGGAATCGCGATGGAGATTTTTGCCGAGGCCCATGCCGATGGCGTAGCTGACCTTCTGTGCTTGGGTGGTAAGCGCGAGCGGCGCGGCTTTCGGCTTGGCCGCTGTGTGAGCACTGGGCTTGGCGCCGGTTGTGTGCGCCGCCTTTGTCGAACTGGCGGGTTTCGCCGCAGGAGGTGTGGAATTCGCAGCGGGAGATTGCTGGGCCGGAGCACTCACGGCCAGAAACAGTCCAGCGGCGACGATGGAAGTCGCAATGATCTTGAAGTTTGGCATAGGTATTCATTGTGGCATTCCCGGCTGCGGGCGACAAATCGAATGACCCCGATGTGTAACTCGCGCGTAACACGAGGCTTGGTTACAATGGCAGCGCAAATAAGGAGACCTTGGCGATGAACTACCGGCGATTTGGAAGGGCGGGGTGGAAGGTCAGCGAAATTGGTTACGGGATGTGGGGGCTGGCGGGATGGACCGGCTCGGACGATGCCGAGTCCATGGCTTCATTGCGGCGGGCGATTGAGCTGGGCTGCAATTTTTTCGACACCGCTTGGGCTTACGGAGACGGAAAGAGCGAACAGATTCTGGGCAAAATCGTGAAGGAGTTCCAGGGAAACACGGGATTGGGCGGGCCGGACAAGCATCTGTATGTGGCTACAAAAATTCCGCCAAAAAATCGAAGGTGGCCGAGCCGCCGGGACTTCACGCTGGACGACTGCTTTCCGCCGGAGTACATCGAGGAATACATCGAGAGGAGCCTGAAAAATCTGGGGCTCGAAACGATCGACTTGATGCAGTTTCACACGTGGGAAGACCGCTGGCTCAACGACGAGCGGCTGGCGCGGTCGATCGAAAACATGAAAAAGAGCGGCAAAGTGCGGGCCGTCGGACCCAGCATCAACCGTTGGGAGCCGGCGAACGGGATCCGCGCGGTACTGGAAGGCCACGCGGACGCGGTGCAGGTGATCTACAACATCTTCGACCAGAATCCGGAGGACGCGCTGTTTCCGATTTGCCGGATGAAGGATTGCGCCGTGATTGCGCGCGTGCCGTTCGACGAGGGAACGCTGACGGGAACGCTGACGCTGGATTCGAAATGGCCAGCGGGCGATTGGCGCAATGGATATTTTGTGGCGGAAAATTTGAAGTCGAGCGTGGAGCACGCCGAAGTGCTACGGCAACTGATTCCCGAGGGCAGCACGATGCCGGAGATGGCGCTGCGGTTTATTTTGAACCATCCGGACGTGAGCACGATCATCCCGGGGATGCGCAAGCTGAAGAACGTGGAAGCGAATGTGGCCGCCGGAAAGGCGGGTCCACTTCCGGACGCGCTGCACAAGAAACTGCGCGGGCACCGCTGGGACCGCAACCCGACTTCGTGGTCGCAGTAAGCGAGGAGCCATGAGCACCAGCGTCAAGGTGGAAATCTTCGGCCAGACGTATCCGATTCAGGGCAACCTGGATGAGGAATATATCCGGAAGATCGCGGGCTTCGTGGACGAGAGGATGCGGCTGATCTGGGATCTGGCACATACCGCGGACACCCAGAGAATCGCGATCCTGACCGCAATTTCGTTCGCGGACGAACTGCACCGGTTGCGGGAAGATCGCGGGGAACGCGAGGAAATCCTGAAGGAACAGGCGGAGCGATGCCTGACGCTGGTGGAGCGCGCGTTGCGCAAGACGGAATAGCGAAATGGGCGAAGCAAAGCGAATCGCGGTGATCACCGGCGCGGCACAGGGAATCGGGCGAAAAACGGCGGAAGTGCTGGCGGAGCGTGGGTACAACGTTGCGCTCATCGACCTGCAGATGCCGGATGAAACGCTTGCGACGGCGCGATCGCGCGGAGCGGAGGCGCTGGGTTACGCCGGCAGCGTGGCGGACGAAGCGGCGGTGGAAGCGTTTGCGCGCGAAGTTCATCGGCGGTTTGGGCCTGCAGAAGTGCTGGTGAACAACGCGGGGATAAGTTTCATTGCTCCGGCGGAAACTGTTTCAGCGAAGGAATTCCGGCGCGTGCTGGAAGTAAATCTGGTGGGCCCGTTTCTGCTGGCGAAGGCGTTTGGCGAGAAGATGCTGGCGGCGAAACGGGGATCCATTGTCAACGTGTCGTCGGTGGCCGGTCTGCTGGGGATCGCGGACCGCGCAGCGTATAACGCGTCCAAGCACGGGCTGATCGGATTGACGCGGACGCTGGCGGCGGAATGGGGCGGACGCGGAGTACGCGTGAACGCGGTTTGCCCCGGCTGGGTGAAGACGGAGATGGATGCCGCGGACCAGTCGCCAGATACGTACGTGGACAGCGACATTACGGGACGCGTACCGATGGGACGATTCGCGACGCCGGACGATATCGCGCGGGCCATTGCGTTTCTTGCGGACGGGCGCGAGAGCGGATTCGTGAACGGCCACGCGCTCGCCGTGGATGGCGGCTGGTCGACGGATGGAAGTTGGGAGACGCTACGGTTGCGGCACCGGTAAGGAAAGCGCGCCCAGGGATCGAGTGCAAACGCGCTATTGTGCGCGAAGCATTGCGCCGAGATTTTTTTCCAGAGCGGAGACGATGCGCGCAGAGAATTCGTTGATTTGAGCTTCGTTCAACGTGACTTCGCGGCTCTGGAAAGCTACCCGGACCAACAGCGAGTACTTCCCCGCCGGAACATTCTTGCCACGGAAGAGATCAGCAGCCTCCACGGAAACGACTTCCGGAATGGCAAGGGCTTCGATGGTCTGCCAGACCTGTGCGAAGGCGACGCCATCAGCCAGAAAGAGCGAGAAGTCGCGCTCGACGCCCGGGAAACGCGGGAGCGGTTGGTAGCGGCGATTATTTTTTGTGCCGTAGTACATGCAATAGAGCGGACCCAGATCGATTTCCGCGAGGAAAACGTCCTGGCGGAACTTGAACTTTTCGGCGACACGTTTGCCGAGCTGTCCCGCAAAACCAAGCGCCGGACCGGATTCCTTCCCCAAAGAAATTGCGCCACGACGCGCGGGATTGAGCCATTCCGGGCCGCTATGTTCCCAACGAAGGCCGCCGGAGAGCGCGCCGATGGCGTCGAGATCGCCTTTGAGATCCGCGAAGGAGTAATCGCGCGGGGGGTCATAGAGCGTCTGAGGGCGAGCGGCGCCGGTAGCGCCGATGGAGAGGGTGCGCGATTCCGCGGGCTTTCCGTCAACGAAGCGATAGTGGCTGCCGATTTCAAAGAGGCGAGCGTTGCGCTGCCCGTGATTGAGATTCCATTCGATGGCGCCGGCCATGGTGACCGCGCCGGTGGACTTCAGAACCCCAGCCTCTTCCGAGAGCGGATTGTTGAGCTTTGTGGGCGCCGCATGGGCGGGCCGGAAGAGGTCGTTGCGGTCTTCGGCGACATGCGGAATAGTGAGAATTTCGTGGTAGCCGAGGCCAATGAGGCGCTCGCGCAGGCGCGTTTCGGCTTCGTAGTGCGGAAGGCGGGCGGCTCCGGCGCGAGCCGCCGGCAGGCGGGCTGGGAAATGGCCGAGTCCGTAGACACGCGCGACTTCCTCGATCAGATCGATTTCTCGCTCGACTTCGGCACGCCAGGAGGGCTGCGTGCACTCCCAGGCAGCCAGAAGCGAATTTACCGTGCCGGCGTTTTGATCCGAGCGAACAGGCGCGAATCCCAGTGAAGAGAGGACGGCCTCGATGTCCTTGTCGGGCACGTCGGCGCCCATGATGCGGAGGAGTTCGCAGCGCGTCAGGGTGATTTTTTTAGGTGCGCGTTTTCCCGGATAAATGTCCACGACGCCGGAGAGCAGCTCCCCACCTGCGAGTTGCAGAATGAGTTCGGCGGCGCGACGCGAAGCGACCTCGGCCATGTTGGGATCGGCTCCACGCCCGAAGCGCGTGCTGGCTTCCGTGTGCAAGCGAAGCGAGCGGGCAGCACGGCGCACGGAGACGGGGTCGAACCAGGCGCATTCGATGAAAACGTTTTTGGTGGAGAAGGAGATTTCGGTATCGGCGCCGCCCATGATGCCGCCGATGCCGACGGAGCGAGAGCCGTCGCCGTCGGCAACCACACAGATATTGGGATCGAGCACGCGTTCGATGGTGTCGAGCGTTTTGATTTTTTCGCCGGATTTCGCGCGGCGGACAACGATGCTGCGATCGCGCACGAGATCGTAGTCGAAGGTGTGCAGTGGATGGCCGAGCTCGAGCATGACGTAGTTGGAGACGTCCACAACGTTGTTGATGCTGGCGGTGCCGGCGGCTTCCAGTCGATTTTTCAGCCATTGCGGCGACGGCTGGATTTTGACGCCGCGAATGACGCGGGCGGTGAACCGGCCGCAGAGCTCGGGAACTTCGATTTTGACGGAGATGGCGTCCGCGGCTTTGGCGGTGGAGGATTCGGCGGGCTGGGGCGAACTGGTTTTCAGGGAAAGTCGATACGCGGCGGCGACTTCTCGGGCGATGCCAAGCATGCCGAGGCAGTCCGGGCGATTGGAAGTGATTTCCGCGTCGATCACGGCGCCGTGCGGACCCTTTTCGATGGAAGCGATATTCGTGCCGGTCAGCGCCAGGCGGGAAGCGACTTCCTCCGGCGAGGCCGTGACGTTCACAAACTCCTTCAGCCAATCGTAAGCAACCTTCATGCCCTTGTCCTGTCCACATCCAGTTTGCCCGCGTAGACGCGCGTGCGGTATTCCATGCGGACGAGGCCATGAGACTGGTGCGCGTCAAAAATGCGGCGCAGTTCGGCTATCATGGGCGCGAATTGCGGGTGGCCTGGGGTCGGCGCATAGGAACTGCTGCGCAGTCGCCCGCTAAGGCCCTCGAAGTCGAACTCCTGAAAATTCGGCAGGGCGTGCGAGGTGAATTCGTTCGGATGGAAAAATTCCAGCATTTGCTCGGCGCGCGGGTAACTTTCGCTGACTTTCGAATAATCGGTGCCGAAGTGTAACAGCAGTTCCTCATAATCCCGGAGAAATGGCGTGTCGTCAATGAGGCGTTCGTTCCAGATAATGATGGCGCGGCCCTGGGCTTTCAGGATGCGATGAAACTCCTCGCGTGCGGGCTGGAGCTGGAACCAGTGAAAGGCCTGGCCGGCGGTAACGAAGTCCACGGAATCCGAAGGCAACGTGGTGGCCTCGGCGGAACCGGCGACGCTGGTGAATTTCGGATAGGAGCGAAGGAATTCCTCGCCGGCAGAGCGCATTTCGGCGTTGGGCTCGACGCCAAAGACGCGATTGCCAAAATCGAGAAAGAGCTTGCTGAGCAGGCCGGTGCCGGAGCCGATGTCAGCGATGGAATGATCGGGGCGGAAGCTGGTCCAATGCTGCAGCAGTGGCAAAATTTCCGCCGGATAGCCGGGACGATAGCGAATGTAATCGGCTACGCGATTGGAGAAGCGATGTTTGGCGTCAGTGAAGGTCATGAATAAGATCGTCAGTTAATAGTTGTCAGTTTTTAGCAAGATCAAGCGTCAAACCTCGCATCCCCCCACCAGCTACGGGAATTGGCGGAGGAAACGGACATCGTTCTGGAAAAAGACCTGGAGGTCGTCGATGCCGTACTTGAGCATCGCGAGCCGGTCCATACCCATGCCAAAGGCGAAGCCGCTGACTTTTTTCGGGTCGTAGTTCACGAAGCCGTAGACGGCCGGGTCCACCATGCCGGCGCCGAAGAGTTCAATCCAGCCGGAGCCTTTGCATTTGCCACAGGCGGCTCCGGACGCGCCGGTGCCGGAACCTCCGCAGAAGATGCAGGAGACGTCGAATTCGACGGAAGGTTCGGTGAACGGAAAATAGCTGGGGCGGAAACGCGTTTTGACGGCCTCGCCGAAGAACTGCTTCACGAAGTATTCGATGGTGCCGGTGAAATCGCAGAAAGTGATGTCCGTATCCACGGCGAGGCCTTCGATCTGATGGAACATGAAGGAGTGCGTAGCGTCGGGATTGTCGCGGCGATAGACCTTTCCCGGCACGATGACGCGCACAGGCGGCTGGCGCTTCTCCATGGTGCGAATCTGCACGGGCGAAGTGTGCGTGCGGAGCAGCAGTGGTCCGGGCGCGCCTTTTGGCAAGTCGAGATAAAACGTGTCCATGTCGTCGCGGACAGGGTGATGCTCCGGAATGTTGAGGGCTTCGAAATTGTAGTAAGGCGTTTCGATTTCGGGTCCTTCGACTACGGAGAAACCGATGGAGAAGAAAATATCTTCAATTTCCTGCATCACGCTGCGGATCAGATGGTGGGAGCCGATGGGGCGAGTGACGCCGGGGAGGGAGAGGTCGACGCGGTCTTTGGCTGTGGATGCGGATTCGGCGCCGCTTTCAACTGCTAGGAGGCGTTGCTCCAAGATGGTCTCAACATGGGCTTTGAATTTGTTCAGTTCGGCGCCGACGACACGTTTAAGGTCGGGCGAAGCCGGTTTCAGCCAATGGTCCGATATTTTCGTAAGAATCCCAGACTTTCGGCCAAGCCAGCGAAGGCGAAAATCGTCCCCAAGAATTTCAACTGCCGCTTGCGAAAGTTCGGCGTCGAACTCCCTGGTGACATTGGAAAACAAGCCCATTACTTGCTCAGGCGAAGTGATTCCTTGAGCAACGAGAGTTTGGGAATATCTAAGGTCAGGCTCGAACATGGGTATGTCCAGAATACAGCGCGAAACCAATATTGCCATGACGCTTGTTGGGAAAAGGGGGCGGGGCAAGCCCCACCCCTACAAACTCAGGGAACAATTAAAGGCCAAGAACCATCGCCGGCCGGAAGCGGGCGATAAAAGTTTAGGCCTTTTTGGCGGCGGGCTTGGGGGCGAACGCCTTCGCCTTTTCGGCGAGTTGCGTGAAGCCGGCCGCGTCCTTGACGGCTATATCGGCCAGGACTTTGCGGTCGAGTGCGATGCCCGCGGCTTTCAGGCCATGGATCAACTGGCCGTAGGTGATGCCGTTCTGGCGGGCAGCCGCGCCGACTCGCTGAATCCACAAGCGGCGATATTGCCGCTTCTTGACGCGCCGATCGCGCTTCGCATAACGATCCGCGCGATTGGCCGCTTCCTGGGCGGACTGGTAGAGCTTGCTCTTGGTGAGGAAAAAGCCCTTGGTCCTCTTGAGATACTTCTTGCGCCGTGCCCGGCGCTTGGTGCCGCGTTTTACGCGTGGCATGGGTTTGCTCCTTTGGTTTTTCCGGGAAACAAAACGGGTTGCGGAGACGCGCGCGAAGGCGTGGCTCGCAACGGGTTTGTTTCCGAGGATGATCTGCAGGCGCCTTGCGGCGGGCGGCACAAAGCCGCCCCTACAGGGCTGGGACGAATCCCAGCGTTTAGAGCTCCCTTGCGGGAGCGAAACGGCCGGCAGGCACCCGTGTAGCGCTGCCTGGCACATTTTTTGCGTTGGCGGTTCTAAAGTCCCGCCGCTACAAAAGCCTTACTTGGCGGGCTGAAGCCCACCGATTCGAATTCGCTCAGAGGCCGTAGGGCAGCATCTGCATGGTCTTGGCCTTGTCAGCCTTGTTGACCAGCGTGAGCTTCTTGAGCTTGCGCATGCGCTTGGCGGCCTTGGTGCCAAGCAGGTGGCGCTTGCCGGAATGCATGCGGACAATTTTGCCGTTCGCGGTGATCTTGAAGCGCTTCCTGGCGCCGCGATGGGTCTTGAGCTTCATTTTGGGTTTCTGCGAATTGCGTGGCATTGCGGTAAATCCTCTCCATGCGTACTTACAGGCCGAGTGCATTCAGCCCGATTGAAAATGCGGCGCACCATCCGCCGAGAAAAATCGTACCGGGAAAAGCGCCTACGCGGTGGTTTGCGCTGGAGCGCTGCTGCGAACCGGAACTCCGCTGCCCTTTTTGGGTGCCAGGAGTGCGACCAGGACGTTTCCTTCCATGCGCGGCGGCGTTTCGATCTGCGCGTGCTCGACGACTTCGCCAAGCAAGCGGGTCATCTTGGCGCGGCCCACTTCCTGGTGAGCCATCTCGCGGCCGCGATGGAAAATCATGGCGCGCACTTTATGGCCCTCGCCAAGGAAACGGATGATCTGGTTCTTGCGAACCTGGAAATCATGCTCCGCGGTCGCGGGACGAAACTTCACTTCCTTGAGTTGCGAGCCACGGCTGCTCTTGCGTTGCTCGTGGGCTTTCTTGTTCTGCTGGTATTGGAATTTGCCGTAATCGGTAATCTTGCAAACGGGAGGGTCCGCCGTGGGCGAAATCTCCACCAAATCCAATCCGCGTTCACGCGCCAGGCGCATGGCTTCAAACGGTTGCATGACGCCCAACTGCCCGCCATCTTCGTCAATCACCCGGACTTCGCGAGCCCGAATCCGCTCATTGATGCGGATGCGGTCCGCTTGCCGGAAATTCCTCTCAGCGATAAAACCCCCTAGGCATACAAAAGGCATCCGGCAAAGCCGGAATTCACCCCGGATTGAAAGCAGGTCCCTACAGGCCCACATCGGGAGGGACGGACTTCAAATTATAGCATGCTAAGGACATGGGGCAAGGGGTGGTTGGAGGATTGAAGCGAGGGATCGAGCGAATTTGGGGCGTCAGGAGGTGATATCCAGATTGCCCTGTGGCCCGGAAATTCTGGCGCGAAGACGAGAGTCCTGCCCGTTTTCCACGGGCAGATCGAGATTCAAGAGTTTGAGTTTTGCCGCGAGTGCCGAAGGATCCGGCGTTTCAGCAGCAAAGTGAACCAAAGCGCAACCCATCGGTGCGTCCGCCGAGGGATGTGGGGAGTCGGATCCCCATTCGATGAAGAAAGGCAACAGGCCGGAAGCGTCATCCTCGAGGCCCAAGGTCTGCCATTGGAGGTGGCGGCCGTCGGGACGCTTGCGAGAACCGGGGGTTGGCCCTTGGAAAGCGATGTGCGCGGCGCGAAGCTTTTCGGCGAAGGCTTGCAGATTGCCGGGATGCGCGGCCCATCCGACGAGGCGAGGTGCGTTCATGGAGCGGAGTTCCGGAGCGAGTGGATTGTTGACATCGGGCTGCGCTGGATCGGGAGCGATGATTTCGAGATAGCGGCGATCGCCGAGCGAGAGAAGAGCGTTTTGCGTGCCGTGCCCGGGATGGACGCCGCCGAACGCAGCATGGACACCGGTGCGTTGGGCCACGAATTCAATGCCTAGTTGGAGATTATTAGTACCGAGCAGAATGTGATCGAGCAAAGTGGGCACCTCATCTCTTGCAAAGAGCGCGGATGGGGAGACGACGCTCGCGGCAGTTAGAGCAAGAAAGAGCCGTCGTGGGAGCTGGGACGAAGAATTCGTCATTCAGTTGGCGTTGCCGGTCAAAAGACCGGCCTCTACAGAGGCTTTAATTGATCGCGCGGGATGCGATTTCTTCCCGCAGAGCGTTTACGAGATCGGCGATAGGGCGCGGGCCAAGATCGCCCTTGCTGCGATGGCGAACGCTGGCGGTGCCGGCTTCGGCTTCCTTGGGACCCACGACGAGCATATAGGGAATTTTCTGGAGTTGGGCATCGCGAATTTTCGCCGGCAGCTTTTCATTGCGATCGTCGAGATGCACGCGAATGCCGTGGTTCTTCAGAGTTTCGTTCAGGTGGCGAGCGTAGTCGATGACTTTCTCGCTGACCGGGCAGATCTCCACCTGCACCGGAGCGAGCCAGAGCGGGAAGGCGCCGGCGTAGTGCTCGATGAGGATTCCGAAGAAGCGTTCGACGGAGCCGAGCAGCGCGCGATGCACCATGAGCGGCTGGTGGCGCGCGCCGTCTTCGCCGACGTATTCCAGGCCGAAGCGCGCGGGGAGATTGAAGTCGAACTGCACGGTGGTGAGCTGCCAGGGGCGGCCGATGGCGTCAATGAGTTTGACGTCGATTTTTGGCCCGTAGAAGGCACCTTCCCCCACAATCCGCTTGTAAGGGATTTTCATGCGGTTCATGACGGCGGCAAGGGAGTTGCTGGCATGCTCCCAGTCCGCGGCGTTTCCTGGATAATTCTCCGGGTGCTTGGGATCCCAGTCGGAAAGTTCGACTTCGAACTTGTCGAAGCCAAAATTCTTCATGACCGCGAAGGCGAAATCCATGCAGGCTTCCACTTCCGCCTCGATTTGGGAAGGCATGCAGAAGATGTGGGCATCATCCTGGGTGAAGCCGCGGACGCGCAGAAGGCCGTGAAGCACGCCGCTGCGTTCGTACCGGTAAACGGTGCCGAGTTCGGCCAAGCGCACCGGCAAATCGCGATAACTCCGCAGTTTCGATTTGTAGATGAGAATGTGGCCGGGGCAGTTCATGGGCTTGAGCTGGTAGTCGGCTTTTTCGACCTCGACCGCGCCAAACATATTCTCCTTGTAGAAATTGGCGTGGCCGGAGGTCTTCCAGAGATCAAAGAGCATGATGTGCGGGGTAAAGACGAGATCGTAGCCGCGTTTCAGGAGTTCTTCGCGGAGCCAGTTTTCCACCAGCGTGCGGATCAGGCCGCCTTTGGGGTGCCAGAAAATCAGGCCCGGACCTGCTTCTTCCTGAATGCTGAAGAGATCAAGCTCGGTACCAAGCTTGCGATGATCGCGGCGCTTGGCTTCTTCGATGCGATGCAGATAGTCCTCAAGCTCTTTTTGCGTGTAGAAGGCGAGCGCGTAGATGCGCTGAAGCTGCGCGTTGCCTTCCTGGCCCTTCCAGTAGGCGCCGGCGACGTTGGTGAGCTTGAAGGCCTGAATGCGTCTTGTGGAAGGGATATGCGGGCCGCGACAAAAATCGATGAATTTTCCGGTGGTGTAGAAGGAGACCATCGGCTCGTCGGCTTTTTCCTCGACGAGCTCGCACTTGAAGAGCTGATTGGAGTCTTTATAAAGCTTCAGCGCTTCGGCCTTGGGCAGAAGCTTACGCTCGTTGGGCAGATCCTTCGCGGCCAGCTCATGCATCTTCTTTTCGATTTTTTCGAGATCTTCGGGTTTGAACGGCGCATCTCGAAGGAATTCATAGAAAAAGCCGTTTTCGACCGGCGGGCCGATGCCGAGCTTCACCTCGGGATAAAGCTCGGTGACTGCGGCGGCAAGCAGATGAGCCGCGGAATGGCGGAAGACGTAGAGGGCGTCGGGATCCTTTTCGGTGAGGATGCGCAGCTTGACGTCTTGCTCAAGCGGGCGACGCAGGTCGTAGAGCAGTCCACCGTCAGGCTCGGGATCAACCGAATTCGAATAGATGCCGGATTTCGATCCGGCGCCGTTCCCCTGAGTAGCGTAGACCTTGGCGACCAGGGCGGCATCGGCGAGGCGCGGGGAGATGGACTTGGCAATTTCGACCGGCGTGGTCCCCTTCGGATACTCCTTGACGCTGCCGTCGGGCAGGGTTACGTGAATCTGATCCATGAGAGTCGTCCTGACCTGCAAGCAAAGCCGCAGAGGGTGTGACTAGATAGAGTATCGGCGGGAGAGAAGTGGGTCAAGGAGCCAAGGGCAAAAGCAAAGCGGCTCCGGTGGGCAGAGAAGGTACAATCTTTAATTTGAGGATCTGGGAAAAGGAGCGAATGGAGCGTGATGAAATGCCTGCGCAGTTTCACGAAATGGATGTTTCTGGCGATTTTTCCGTTGCTTGCCACGGCACAAACGACAAAGACGATTCCCGGGGCGGACGATCGCTTCAAGGCGGACATTCTGGTGGTGGTGGCGCATCCGGACGATGAAGGGGCGGTGACGCCGTATCTGGCCCGGGCAATTTACGATCTGCATAAGCGCGTGGCGGTGGTATATGGCACGCATGGCGGGAGCGGAGGAAACAGCTATGGCAAGGAACGAGCTGGGGCGCTGGCGGATATTCGCGAAATCGAAGCACGCGATGCGTGCGCACGGCTGGGAATCAAAAATGTCTGGTTCCTGGACGGAAAGGATACCGCTTCGCAGAACGTGCTGAACTCCCTGGCGAGTTGGGGACATGGGGAGAATCTGGAAAAGCTCGTGCAACTGATCCGGCTGACGCGGCCCGATGTGATCATCAGCTCGCTGCCGGGGGTCTTTATCGGCGAAGATCACGGGGACCACCAGGCTGCCGGAGTGCTCTCCACCGAAGCATTCGATCTGGCGGGCGACCCGGCGGTGTTCCCCTCACAACTTGCGGCGGCGATGCCGCAGCGCGAAATTTACCAGGAAAATCTCAATACCTGGCAGCCGAAGAAACTCTACTTTTTTGCGGACGCGCAAGACGACAAGCAATTTGCCGGCAGCGGGCCTGCATATTCCATCAGTGAAGTTTCGCCATCACAGAAAAAGCCTTATTGGAGACTGGCAATCAATGCCGCGATGACACATTTGACGCAGTATCCAGCAGAGATTCATGCCCTGGAAAATCTGAACGACACCGAGCTGCAAAAGCGAATGAGCGACCCGGAGACGGGATGGTGGAGCGATCCGGAAACGCTGATTTTCGGGAAGTCGTTTTACGTCAGCAAACCGACCGCCGATGTTTTTGCGAACCTCGATGGAAAACCTGCGGGCTGCCTTGACCTCTACGTGGGGGGCCAGATTCGAGATGCAGTGGGAGCTGCTCCGCAGGTAAAGCTGGGCGGGCCGTGGGGTTTCTACGATGATTTCCGGAAGGAACACTGTCTAGGGACGCTGCCAGTGGCGAATCCGCCGGAAATCGCAATCAAAGAGGGCAGTCAGCTGAGCGTCCCTATCGACGTCGAGCATCGCGATATACCGGCATTAACGTTAAACCTCAGCGCGGACCTGCCGCCGGGGTGGACATTATTGAGTGGCGGAACCTACGCGCTCCCGGGTGAAGCGCGAACCACTTTTCGGGTGGAAATCGCGACCCCCGTTTTGAGCGGAGCCGCCCTGAAGACCGCAAAGCCTGAGATCGCCACTGTGCATATTAAGGATGGCGAGAAAACACTGGCTGATATCCGGCTGAAAGTGTGGCTGAGGAGCGGAGGACTTCCGCAATAAAGGCGCAAGTGGCGACTATTTTTTCGGCCGAGCGGATTCGAGTTGTTCCCAGACACCGTCTGGTAGCATGCCCAAGTCGTTGAATTCCCCGGCGCCGCGAAGCCATTGACCGCCGTCAATCACCACACATTCCCCATTTATGTATTCGGCCATGTCGCTGAGGAGAAAGGCGGCCAGATTGGTCAACTCCTCGTGTTTGCCGAAGCGCTTCATCGGATGCTTGCTGATGGCGTGCTCTTCAAATTGTTTGGAGGGCATCAACCGGGACCAGGCTCCCTCGGTCGGAAATGGGCCGGGAGCAATGGCATTGACGCGGATGTGGTATTTGGCCCACTCGACGGCCAGGGACGTGGTCATCGCCAGGACCCCCGCCTTCGCGCAAGCGGAGGGAACGACGTAGCCGCTGCCGCAATTTATAGCTGCATAGGTGGTGGTGATATTGAGAATGTTTCCGCCCAGTTTCTTTTCGATGCGGCGCCTGGCGAAAGCTTCCGTGCAGTGAAACGTTCCATTCAGGACGATGCCGACGACGGCGTTGAACGCGTTGGGAGAGAGTTTCTCGGAGCGGGCCATGAAGTTGCCCGCGGCATTATTGACCAGCGTATCGATTTCGCCGAACTGCAATTCGGCGGCGGCAAAAGCGGCCTCCACGGCGGCAAAATCGCGGACATCGCAGGTTTCGTAAGCTGCGGCGCCACCGTCACGATGAATTTCATCGCAAGTGGATTTCAGAGGTTCTTCCCGGCGTCCAATCAAAAAGAGACGCGCGCCCAATTTGGCGAAATGAAGGGCCATGGAGCGGCCAAGTCCTGTGCCGCCACCGGTCAGAAAAATGGCACGTTCCTTCAGAAGACCAACTTGAAACATGACGGTCCGCCTTTCGGAGCGAAGCAGCATTGTAGCAGCGCGCGTGGCGAAGATTTCCGGCAAAAGGAAAAGGCGGGAAAGGGACCTGGTCCCTTCCCGCCTTTTTTATTGCCACAGCTTTTTTTAGTTACGCTTTAGTCCTGCGTCGCACGCCCGCGCTCTTGCGGCTTTCTTGCCAACTTCACCTTTCATTGCCAGAACGTTCCGGCCGGCGGCTAGCTGTTTACTGGCTTTTTCCAACTTCGTGTGATGGCCCAATCCAGCTTTTCCCATTTTTTTCACGAAGACCCCCTGCTGCAGACGGCCGGAGGGCCAAGCGCAAATTCAGTTTAAAGCGGCCATAAGTTTATCAATGGCCAGCAGGAGATCCCTCCAGGCGAGATCAACGTTGCTCTGGAGTTGCGCGAGTTCCGGGTCATCGGCATCTTCCAGCTGTTGAATGCGGCCCTTGAATTCCGCGAAACGGCTGCGCACATAGTCCAATTCCCAGTAATGGTCAAGCTTTACGCTGACTTTCTGCTTGGCGAACCGCCCCTTGAGCTGAGCCACGCGGGAGGCGATTTCCTCGACCTCCGAGGTAACCCGGTCAAGATATGCTTCCTTGGCTAACATAGGATTCCTCTCGTTCTGGCAGCGATGGGCGGTGGGACCGGGTGCGAGTCTTCCGCATAGATCAAAAAAAGCAGATGACTTGCCAAACCATTGACGCCGCAGTTGGTTGAAAGCAAGCACCTTGGGTCCAGGGTTTCCCCCGCTGGTGGAGCGCTGTGCGTACTAAGACCCAATCTCGGTGGGGGAAGGGGCGAAAAACGCAGTCGAGCAGGCAGTTTGGGGAACTCGGAAGGACATCCAGAAAGTCGTCTCGGGCACGAGCCAGTTTTACTGGGCAGGGCCTATGGTGGCGGGGACGGGGTGGCCAAGGGCCTTGGCGTATTCGGCTTGGTAGACGGTATTGTCGGGGAACTCCTCGGTAAGCTCCCTTAAATTCTTGATGGCCAAGGCGTCTTTCTTCTCGCGGCGCGCGGAAAGGGCCAGCAGGATTTTCGCAAAGGGCTTCAAGTAGTTGCCGTGATCGGCGGTTTTTTCCACTTCCTGCATCCCAAGATCCTTGTCTCCATGGATGCCGCCGAACCACAGAATGAACCGGGCGGAGCCAGAGAGCGAGCCGATCACGTAGTAGGCGACCCCAGGGGCGACGTAAATGTCGTAGGCATCCGGATGGTCCGCGAGAAGAATAGCGGCGTTGGTGTTAGCTTCCTTGAGATGTTTCAGGGCGTCGTAGTGTTTTTTCAGGAGCATGCTGTCCGCGTCGGACTGCATGCCGGCCGCGAGGGTCAACGCAAAAAGACCTTCCGGATCGCGCTTGTTTGCTTTGAGGCGTTGCGCGGCCAGCTCGCGAGCCTTGGCAATGGCATCGGCAAATCCCTCCATACGGCCGGGATCCGGGATACCAGTGATGCCGCCGAGGAAGCGCTTGTCGTTCAGGAAGTAATCGCTGGTGAGGACCTGCTGGCGAAAGAACTCTTCGAAGAGATAGCTAGCGGCGATGGAGATCTGGCCAAGAGGTTGGGTGGGATTCTTGGCGGCCCACTCCTCGAAGACCTTTCGCGCTTCAGGAAATTTCTGTTCGTACAGTAGGTCGTAACCGGCCTTCAGCTCCGGGACGGTAGTGAACGAGGGAGAGTCGAGTTTCTCGGTCGACTGGCCGGACTTGGTGCGAGCCGCCGCCGGAGCGGCCAGCACGCCAATCGCGAGAACCACCAAAAGAGTGGAGAAGGATCGCATGAGATGAGGCCTCAAAATAACCCCGGCAGGAATCGTGGTTTTCCAGACATGGCGCCGCGATACTCGGCGTCCGAAAACAAGACGCGTTCTTCGGTAGCCAGGCGCTGGGACAATACCAGAATATGTGCGGCAGAGCCCACTAACGATGTTATCCAGGCCGTATGGATTAAGGGCAATACCAGCATCTCGGTAAAAACCGCGGCATAGTTGGGATGGCGCACGTAGCGAAACGGCCCGCTCGTAACGACCCCCATTCCCGTCGAATTCATCACCTGGACGTTCCAGTGCTCACCCAGGGTGCGGATCACCCACCAACGCACGGCGTTCGCCGCCAGAAAAAGCGCGAAGCAAACTGCGGCGAGAAGCGGGAGGAACGGGCGGTGAAGAAAAACGACCTCGCAGGCTGCGCCGATCAATACGCCCGTGTGGAGCAGCACCATCCAGCGAAAGCGCGGTTCATCCACCTTTGAGGCGCCGTGTGCGATCATTTCCAGCTGATGGCGGCGCGAAAGACGCAATTCGTAGACCCGCAACGCGGCGACCAGGCAGAGCAAAATCAGAAATGCAATAACGCTCAGTTCCATTGCAGTAGCAGGAATTCGGCGCTGAAACCCGGTCCGAACGCTGCGGCGAGGGCGTGCTCACCCGTTTTGAGTGGACGCTTTTCAAGCCACTCCTGAAGAATAAAGAGGATGGTCGCGCTGGAAAGGTTGCCGACGTTCCCCAGGATATCCCAAGAGGGTTGTGTGTCGCATTTGCAGAGGCCGAGTTCCTGTTCGATAGTGCCGAGAAGGCGGGCTCCGCCGGGATGCAGGATCCAGCCTTTAATTTCTTCGCGCTTTTTTCCGGTGCGGCAGAGAAATCCCTGAACGAGTTCCTTGATGCGCGCGCCAATCATTTCCGGAACGTCCTTGCGGAGAATAATGTGGAAGCCGGAATCGCGGAGATCGAAGCCCATCGCGCCCAGAGAGTCGGGGAAGGTGTAAGTTTCGGTCTTGAGAATTTGCGGGCCGGCGCGTTTCTGGCCGCTGACGATGACGGCCGCCGCCCCATCCCCGAACAGAATGGAGGAAATCAGGTTGGCTTGGGTAATATCCTTCCGTTGAAACGTGAGCGAAGGCAACTCGACGGCGAGAATCAGAACGTTGCTGCCGGGATTCGAAGCGATAAAATCAGCGGCCCGGGAAAGGCCCATGGCGCCGGCGGCGCAACCGAGCTCGGTGAAGGGCATGCGGCGCACGTTGGATCTGAAACCCATCATCTGGATCAAGTGGGCGTCGAGGGAGGGAATCATGAATCCGGTACAGGAAACGGAAATGATCAGATCGATGTCCTGCGGCTGCAGGCCGGCGCGCTCCAAGCACTTTTCCGTGGCCTCGCGGCCAAGTTTCACGGCGTGTTCGATGTATTCGTTGTTGGTCTGAGCAAGAGCCCGCGGTTCAATGGTGTAATCGATGGGGAAGATCGAGTGACGGTTGTGGACTTGTGCGTTGTCCACGATGGCCATCATGGCTTCCACGCGGCGCTCGGGTACTTCGAATACCCGGCCGAAGTAATATTTCACGTCATCTCGGGTGATGCGGTACGGCGGGAGCGCGGTAGCGGTAGCGACGATGGTAGGATGCGGCGCGTGGCCGTTCGAAGAACTTCGATCCGAGATGTTCACATGCACCGTCCTGGCAAACGTGAGAGTTGAATATCAGCGCCTCGATTTCACGGGCGAGCAACAATATACGTGTAATGCTCGGGGCGAACGCTACGTGGCGCATACTGTACATCAAATTGAGTCGAAGGGGAAACGCAAGGTGAGGACGATGAAACTAAACAAGATAGGGGCCCTGCTCGGGGTTTTGCTTGGAGTGGCAGGCTGTTTGGCGGCAGGGCAACCGGCGGCCGCCAAGGAAAAGGGCACGCCGCTGCTGGTGGTGATATCCATTGATGGTTTACGGCCGGATTACGTCACGGAGGCGGACCAGCACGGCGCGAAAGTGCCGGAATTACGGAGGTTTATGCGCGAGGGGTCGTATGCGGACGGCGTAACCGGAGTGATCCCCACGGTGACCTATCCGAGCCACACTACGCTCATGACCGGGGTCTGGCCGGCGAAGCACGGCATCCTGGCAAATACCACGTTCGATCCCTTGCGGAAGAATTATGAAGGCTGGTATTGGTACGCCGAGGACATTCGGGTTCCCACGCTGTGGCAAGCCGCGGCGCAGGCTGGACGCACGACCGCGAGCATACAATGGCCGGTCACCGTCGGCGCGAAAATCACGTGGGATATTCCGGAATTCTGGCGAGCAGGAACGCCGGAGGATGAGAAGTTGCTACGCGTGGTGGCTACCTCAGGTTTGCTGGACGAGGGGAAAGCGGCGGTCGGGGAATATCCAGGCGGAATCGATGCCAGGGAAGAAGCCGACGAAGTGCGTGGCAAGTACGCGGTGTGGATTCTGCAAACGAAGAAGCCCAGCCTCCTGACGCTGCATCTCCTGGCGCTGGATCACACGGAGCACCAGAGCCAGCCGTTCAGCCCGGAAGCTATCGCAGTGATCGAAAAACTGGATGGCGTGATCGGGGAAGTTCGCGCGGCGGCGGAGCGGGTAGCACCTGGGCGAGCCTATGTGGCGGTGGTGTCCGACCATGGATTCACGAGCTACGACAAGCAATTAAACCTGTTCCCGGCGTTTCATGATGCGAAGCTGTTCACGACCGATGAAAAGGGGAACGTGACGGATTGGCGAGCCATGCCGTGGGTGACCGGAGGTTCGATGGCTATCGTGCTGAAGGATCCGAAAGACAGCGCAACGCTCGGGGAAGTGCAGGCGCTCTTGGAGAAACTCGCGGCCGATCCGACAAATGGAATTGACCGCGTGCTGGACGCGGAAGAATTGCACAAGCGCGGGGGCTATCCGGATGCATCATTCTTCGTGAGCATGAAGCCCGGTTGGAGAACCGGCTACTCGCTCACGTGTCCAGTGCTCTCAAAGGTGAAGCCGGGAGGGACGCACGGCGAATTGCCGGACTTGCCGGCGCTTCGCGCGGCATTTTTTCTGGTAGGGCCGGGAGTCCCCGCGGGAAAAGATCTGGGCGTGATTGATATGCGCGATATCGCGCCTACGCTCGCAAAAGAGGCGGGCTATTCGCTTCCAAGTGCGGATGGAAAAACTCTTTTACCTTGAACGCACTTCTTCCTGGGCCTGCACCGAAATGAATCGAAAAAAGAGCAAACTCTTGGCCGTCATGAAGAAGGCCGCCTCGTTAATTGAGGAGGACCCCGCTAATCCCAACCTGGAGGATGCCAAGGCGGCTCTCCGAGACCTACGCAAGTTTGTGGCAAGAGCGAGCCGTTCTCTGGCGCGCAGGAAGACTACAAAATCAAGGAAGAGAGCAAAACGCCGTTCAGCGCGTTCGCAACAAAAACGCAAATAGTACGAGGATCGAGGTCGTGTCAGCCGGCGGCTTCTTGGCTGGCGCGGATTTCCTGCCAGCGGCGGGGACGCCTGCCGGCCTGCAGCACTTTCTTGCGCAGGCGAATGGACTTCGGAGTGATTTCGACGAGTTCGTCGTCGGCGATGAATTCGATGGCCTGCTCGAGACTTAGCTGACGATGAGGGATCAGGCGAATGGCTTCGTCGGCCGAGGAAGAGCGCATGTTGGTGAGCTTTTTTTCCTTGGTGACGTTGACTTCCATGTCCTGCTCGCGGGAATTTTCCCCGACCACCATTCCTTCGTAGACCTCGATGCTTGGGCCGATGAAAAGCTCGCCGCGTTCCTGAAGCCCCCAGAGCGCGTAAGCGGTGGAAACGCCGGCGCGATCGGCCACCAGCGCGCCGGTGGGACGCAGCGCCATGTCGCCGCCGTATTCGACCCAGCCTTCAAAGATCGAGTGGATGAGGGCGGTGCCGCGCGTATCCGTGAGCAGCTGACTGCGAAGACCGATCAAGCCACGCGAGGGAATCTTGAAGTCGAGACGCACGCGGCCGGATCCGTGATTGGTCATCTTGATCATTTCGCCGCGCCGGCTGCCCAGGGTTTCCATGATGATGCCGATGAAACCCTCGGGAATATCAATCACCAAACGCTCGACGGGCTCGAGCTTTTTGCCGTTTTCGGTGCGCACGACGATTTCCGGCTTGCCGACCATGAGCTCAAAGCCTTCGCGACGCATCGTTTCGATGAGAATGGCGAGCTGCAATTCGCCGCGGCCCAGCACGCGGAACGATTCGGGCGTGTCGGTGTCCTCCACGCGGATGGAGACGTTGGTGAGGAGCTCCTTGGCGAGTCGATCGCGGAGGTCGCGCGAAGTGAGGTAATCGCCCTCGCGACCGGAGAGCGGGCCTGAGTTGACGGAGAAGATCATTGCCAGCGTGGGCTCATCAATAGTGAGGGGCTCAAGAGGTTGCGGATTTTCCAGCGAAGTGATGCTTTCGCCGATCTGGATGCCTTCGACGCCGGCGATGGCCACGATGTCGCCCGCCGCGACGGAATCGGCTTCATCGCGCTCGAGTCCCCGAAACGTGAAGAGTTTGGTGATTTTGGTGGTCTGCAGCTTGCCGTCGAGCTTGCTGATGCCTACTTCCTCGCCGCGGTCTAATCTGCCGTTGAAGACGCGGCAGATGGCCAGGCGGCCAAGGAATTCGGAGTAGTCGAGATTGGTGACCTGCAGTTGCAACACACCGGCGGGATCGCCCGTGGGCGCGGGGATTTTGTTGACGATGGCTTCGAAGAGTGGCAGCAGGTCGCGCGAATCGTCGCCGGCCTTGCGATGTGCGACGCCCGCGCGGGCGTTGGTGTAGACGATCGGGAAGTCGAGTTGATCTTCGGTGGCGTCCAGGTCGATGAAGAGATCGTAGATTTCGTTAAGCACTTCTTCGGGACGCGCGTCGGGACGGTCGATCTTATTGAGGACCACGACGGGAGGCAGCTTCGCGGCCAGAGCCTTTTGCAGGACGTAGCGCGTCTGGGGCAGTGGGCCTTCGCTGGCGTCCACGAGGAGAACCACGCCGTCCACCATGCGCAGGGCGCGTTCGACTTCGCCGCCGAAGTCGCTGTGGCCGGGCGTGTCGACGATATTGATTTTCGTGTCGTGGAAAAAGAGTGCGGTGTTCTTGGCCAGAATGGTGATGCCGCGCTCGCGTTCCAGGTCGTTCGAGTCCATGACACGCTCCACTACCTCCTGGTTGGCGCGGAAGATGCCGCTCTGGCGGAGCATGGTGTCTACGAGTGTGGTCTTGCCGTGATCGACGTGGGCAATGATGGCGATGTTGCGGATATCTTTGGTCATGTTGTTCAAAGCGTCTTTAGACAAAAATAGCTGCTGAGACAACCAGCAGCCCGGACGAACCCTTTCTTCATCAAATCAGGTGCGGTGCTATGAATCCCTATTTTACCAGAGTACGCGTGTCTAACCAATGACTTACCTGCAATGTGGTATGCTCGCGACGGTTCAGAAAAGAAGTAGGGGGACTTCCGAGCGATGAGGACATTTCTGCGAATTTTCTGCGTTTTCGGGGCGTTGTGGGGTATTGCGCCCAGCGCGAACGCCCAAGGCATGGGCCGTCCGGACCTGCCATCCATGTTCGATAAACGTGAAGTGATGATCCCCATGCGGGACGGCATCAAGCTGCACACCGAGATTTACGCGCCGAAAGATGCCAAGGAAGCCCTGCCGATTTTCCTGGAGCGCACGCCTTACGGAATCTCGGCTCAAGACAGCGGGTACAGTCCCAAGCTCTACGGCTATCAGCACATGTATGCCGACGGTTACATTTTCGTGTTTCAGGACATTCGCGGGCGCTACGGTTCGGAGGGGCAGTTCATCATGAACCGCCCGGTGCACGATCCGAGCGACCCGAAAGGTGTGGATGAGAGCACGGACACCTACGACACGATCGACTGGCTGATCAAGAATATTCCCAACAACAACGGTCGCGTGGGGATTGCTGGCATTTCCTATGGAGGGTTTCTGGCGGCAATGGCGCTGGTGAATCCGCATCCGGCGGTCAAAGCAGTCAGTGAGCAGGCGTGCATGGGAGACACCTGGCTGGGCGACGATTTCTTCCATAATGGGGCCTTTCGCTTGAGCTACGGGTACGAATACGCGACGACGATGGAGACCGGCAAGGAAAGATTCCATTTGAGTTTCGACCGAGACGATTTGTACGACTGGTATTTAAACGTGGGAGCGCTTTCCAACATCAACGAGGAATATCTCCACGGAAAGATTCCATCGTGGAACAGTTTCGTTGAGCATCCGACCTACGACGAGTTCTGGAAGCGAAAGTCGATTGCCTATGCCTTGCACCAGACCAAGGTGCCGAACCTTAATGTGGCCGGCTGGTGGGACCAGGAAGATTTCTACGGTCCTATGGCGACGTATGCCAACCTGGAGAAAAATGACGCGGCTCATCTGGACTTCCTGGTGGTGGGGCCGTGGAATCATGGCGGGTGGGCACGCGGACCGGGCAGCAATCTCGGACAAATTCCGTTCAACACCAATACCGGGCAGTATTTCCGCGAGGAGGTGGAAGCTCCCTGGTTTGCCTACTATCTGCATGACAAGGGCACACTGCCGTTGAAAGAAGCGCTGCTGTTCCAGACAGGAAGCAATGTCTGGACGCGGTTCGATTCGTGGCCGCCGAAAGACGCGCAGACGAAAAGTTTGTACTTTGGCGCGGACGGAAAACTAAGCCTGGAGCCGCCGAAAAACGATTCGGCGAATCCATTCGATTCCTACGTGAGCGACCCGGCGAACCCGGTTCCCTATCGCAACCGGCCGATTGACGAGACTTACCCGACCGACCACCCCGGGCACTGGTATACCTGGCTGGTGCAGGATCAGCGATTTGTGGAGAAGCGTCCGGACGTGCTGACCTGGCAGACAGGCGAATTGACTCAGGATGTGACTTTGACCGGACAGGTGACCGCGAAGCTGTTTGCTTCGACCACCGGCTCGGACGCGGACTGGGTGGTGAAGTTGATTGATGTCTATCCCGACAAGGCCGATTCGCCGATTAATCTGGCGGGTTATGAGCTGATGATCTCCGACGAGATTTTCCGTGGGCGTTATCGCGATTCGTATGAAAAGCCGGAGCCGATGACTCCCGGGGAAGTCACCCCGTTCACGATCGATCTGCACACCGCGGATCACGTGTTCAAGAAGGGGCACCGCATCATGGTGCAGGTGCAGAGCACATGGTTTCCGCTCTACGACCGAAATCCACAGAAGTACGTGCCGAACATTTTTGAGGCGAAGGCTTCCGACTACGAGAAAGCTACCGAGAAAATCTATCGCTCCAGCAAGTATCCCTCGCGCGTGGAGATTCAAGTGCCGGGCGCTTCCGGTGCGGCGAACTGAAGTTCAGCGCCGGGCGACCGTGCTTGGCGGGTTCTTCGTCTCGGCCGGAAGCAAGTTCAGGACCACCTGGAACCACCAGTTTGGCTGATAGCGGATTTGGACGGGCACTCCGCGGAGGTCGCCTTGCGTTCCCACCACAACGGAGAAATAGACCCTCTTGCCGGTGAGTTTGTGGACATTGACGAAGTCCATATGCTGCAGATCGTGGTACGAGGTGTCGAGGAGCACGGTGTTGCCCGGCCCATGAAGTTGTACGGCGAGAAGCGCGACAGGTGAACTTTGCTCGAGGATGAGTGTATCTTCCTGGGCGTCGTACACGTAACCGCGGGAGACTGGCGGGGGCTGGCCGGCGAGGCCCAGATCCATAAGTTCCGCCACTGTCGCCAGGAATTCCTCGGCTCGCGGGCAGCGGGCGTTGTCTTGGAGAGAGCGCAGGGGCAGTATCGAACTGTTCAGATGCTGGAGCATCACGGGTTCGGCCAGATCGTATTCGCGCAGGTTGTAGTCGCTGCTCGATTCGAGGTAACTGACCAGGGAGAGCGCCCGGGTTGGTTCCACGCGGCTGAGAATTCCGGTGAATGAGTGCAGCCCCAGCTGCTCTTCCCGCTTGAGTTCCTGCTGCATCTCCGCGGTCGATTTTCCGCGAGAGGACTTCATGAAACCGAAAAAGGCGCTTGAGGTCACGTCCTCGCGGGTGTCCGATAGCGTCACGGGTTTTGCATGCCAGGAGATTTCCGTGCCAGCACCCCAACGATTGATGGCGTGGGGTGCCTTCGCCGGATCGCTGCCAAAGAGGACCTGAATAAATTCCTTGCGCGAATCCTCTGTGGAGACGCCTCGCCGGATGTAGCCCTCGCCGACATCGTCTTTACCAGCCCAGAAAAGGAGCAGTCGAACGCGGGCGGTCATATCGTAGTTGTACTGGACCATCTGGTGGGGCGAAGAGCGGATCCACTCGAGCGCTTCGGCGATAGGTTGGCGGTCGGATGTGAGAGCGGAAGCGGCGGGTAGCAGGAGAAATGCGAACAGGAAAACGAAAACGGGGAAGCTTAGGCCGGGGGAGCCCCTCATGCGAGTCCGGCTCCGTGGTTTCCTCTAACGTTTCGCGCGGTTCTCATGGTGAAAAGGTAAGCCGCAGGTGTTACGCAGATTTTACGAAGCCTTGAAACGTAGGAAATTTTCGCGAGGTGTCGCGCTTTTGTGTCGAAAGAATCACCGAATTGTGAATGTTGAAGCTGCAGTTACACGCGAGTAATACGGGCATTTTAGCCTGCGAACAGAAAGAACGCTGCGGTGCTGTTGCCGTCCAACACAAACGGAGCGTCCTGATGAAATCTCCCCTCACGGTGGTTCAGCGTTTCCAGGCAGGGTCCAGCCATTATTCCTCGTATCGAAGCGGTGTCTCGCTGCACAGCCACACCATGCATTCGAAGGAGCGGCTCAACCGGCTTCCGACCTACATCGATAAATTCCCGATCGGCGGCTACATTCTGGAGCGCGAATTGGGCAGGCTGCACCTCTATCACGGCTGGAATTTTGACTTCACGAGGTATTATTGGACGCCTCCGCTTTCGCCGCGGGAAGCCTATGAGCTGGAGAGCAAGCCGATCCTGCAGAGCCTGGGGCTGCAGCCGTTAGTGTCACTCTCCGATCACGACAACGTAGAAGCTGGCCTGCAACTCCGGATGCTGGACGAGACGAAAGACGTGCCGATATCCGTGGAATGGACGGCCCCTTTCGAGAAAAGCATTTTCCATCTTGGGGTTCACAACTTGCCCGTGGCGCGGGCACGGGAGTGGATGAGTGCACTGGAGGAATATGCGCGGAAGCCCAGCGTGGCCAGGCTGGGGGAGCTCCTGGCGGGGCTCAACGCATGCCCATCAGTGTTGATTGTGCTGAACCACCCGTATTGGTCCGCCGAAAACATCGCAGCGGACGCGCATGCGCACTCGCTGAAGTTGTTTCTGGAAAAGTATCCATCGCTGGTTCACGCGCTGGAGCTGAATGGAATGAGATCGCGCCGCGAAAACCGGGCGGTGCTGGCTCTGGGCGATGCGACCGGGATACCCGTGATTTCCGGGGGCGACCGTCACGGGTGCGAGCCGAACGCGGCGCTCAACCTGACGAGGGCCTCGACGTTCGAAGCCCTCGTCTGGGAAATGCGCGAACAGCGCCGGAGTGAAATTCTCCTGATGCCGCAATACTTCGAGGCCCTGCCGCTGCGGCTGTTGGATAATACCTGCCATGCGCTGGCCGACGCTCCCGGAGAGTTCGGGCGCAGGCACTGGATGACGCGTGTCTTCGTTGAAGCGAATGGCGAAACCATGCCGCTCTCGCAGTACGCCGGCACCAGGTTTCAGCGAGTGGTGGAAAGATTTCGCTGGTTTTTGGGGCTGGCGGCAAGCTCGAAATTGCGGCCGGCGCTGCGGCTGGCCTTTTTGGGGAATGAAGAAGGAGGGCTATGACGGATCCGCCCCGCGTGGCGCTCTTTTGCGAGACGTTCCACGAAATCAACGGGGTTGCACTCACGGCGCGCCAACTGGTGAGTTACGCGCAGCGCCACGGGCTTCCGTTTCTTGCGATTCACGGCGGGCTCAATCCCGGAGCCTGGGACGAAGGCAGCGTCCGGCGGGTCGAACTCAAGCGCGCGTGGCTGAGCATCGGGATCGAGCGCGATCTGCAGTATGACCTCCTCTTCTGGCGATACCTGAACCGCATCCGCAAAGAAGTGCTGGCTTTCCGGCCGGACATGATTCACATCACCAGCCCCGGCGAACTGGGACAATTGGGCGCGTATCTGTGCCACAGCCTGAAAATTCCGATCGTGGCGTCGTGGCACACCAATTTTCATCAGTTTGCGGCGCGGCGGTTGCAAAAGACGCTGGCCTTTCTGCCCGGAAAAATCACGCGTCCCACGTGCAGTTGGGTGCAATTGCAAGGATTGCGGCTGCAGTTGTGGTTTTATGGCCTGGCGGCGGTTACGCTGGCGCCAACGCCGCCGCAGGTAGAATGGCTGGAGAAAAAGGCGCGACGGCCATGTTTCCTGATGACGCGAGGCGTGGATTCCGAACTATTCAATCCCTCCCGGAGAACGGTGCGCGATAGCACGCTGCGGATCGGATTTGTGGGCAGGGTGACGCCGGAAAAAGGCGTCCGGCTGTTCGCGAAGATCGAGCAGGCGCTGGAAGCCGCGGGCCTGCAGGATTTCCAGTTGGTGATCGTCGGGGCCGGCAGCGAAGTGAACTGGATGAGGCGGCGCCTGCGTCACGGCGAGTTTACCGGCGTGCTGCGCGGCGAGGATCTGGCTCGCGCGTACGCGAATATGGATTTGTTCGCGTTCCCTTCGCGCACCGATACATTTGGGAACGTGGTCCAGGAAGCGGCGGCCTCCAGCGTGGCATCCGTAGTGACGAGCGAAGGCGGTCCCAAGTTTTTGGTGACGCACGGGGCGACCGGATGCGTGGCGGACAGTGATGAAGAGTTTGTCGCGCGCGTGGTGGAGTTGGCTCGGCAGCCGCAACGATTGCGCGGAATGGGCGAGGCGGCGCGGGAGAGAGTTTTGGGCGTCTCGTGGGACAAGGCATTCGACCAGGTGTATCGCGCGTATGAGCATTGCCGGGAGTTGCGGCGGGTGACCGCGTCTGCATCGGAGGAGATGGCGGTGAAGCCGGAAATGACCGTCAGGTAGAGTCGGCGTCTCGCGGCTGCGGACTATTGCTGCGGGACCGGGATTTCGCCGGCTTGGAATTCCGTCCAGGGGCCCGCAGGCATATCGCGCAGGTACGGTTCCTGCCACGCGTAAGCGGGGTGCGCGGCAAGGAACGGCTTGGCGTAGAAATTTTCGCCGCACGGATGGCCCATGCGGGCAACCATGCGAAACTTCTGGGCCATCGTGGAGTCGGTGGCTTTGCCCTGGACCGCGCCGCCCGGATAGTTCGCTTCCCAATCCCAGATGGAAATGCCGCGCGGCGAGACGTCCACGTGCCCACACAGGGTGCGCTCGTTGGCCTCTTCTTTCTTTTGATACGAATCGAAATGATCGCCCAGCATCTTTTCGGCGAGCTCGACGTCCAGCTTGCCCTTGTTCTCATTGAGCAGTTCTTCCCAGCGGACGCGGCGCGCGTTCGGCGAAGAAGAAAGATCGTTGGGATTGAATTGCGGCGCATCTTCCTTGAGCACTTTCGGATCGCGGGCCCAGTTGGAACCAGCGAAGACGCCGTCTTTCGTGCGCCACAGCTTATAGGCCTTTAAGCCCAGTTCGAGTTGCGCGATTTCGTTGGTCTTGCGGTCGCCGAGCAGCCAGTCATTGGCGTAGCCGCCGTTGTTTCCGTCGAGCATGATTTTCGTGTAATCGTCGATAGAGCCGGCGTATTGGAGGGCCTTCCGCGCACGGACAAATTCCGCCTTGCCGTCCGGATCCCAGCCTTCGAATTGCGAAATCGTGGTCTCGGTCACCATCAGGCCGTCGCTGTTGAAGCCGAAATCATCGTCGCTGGCGATCACTCCCGGGAAGCCGTCCATCAACATGCGGAAGCCGCTCTTCGGCTGAATGTCGAAAATGATGCGCCAGCGCTCGCCGTTCATGTAGCTGGTCCAGTTATTGTGGGCGATGACGATCTTGCCGTCTTTGGTCCAGCTGCCGGTGGCTACAAACGCGCTGCAATTTCCCGGGCTCTTGAGCTTAGGAGCGTCGGGAATCTTCTCGTGCTTGTCGAGCCATGGTACATAGTAATCGGGCAGTTCCTCGAAGGCATTGAACGCGACGATGTCGTAGACATCGAGCTTCGAGCCGGTACGGGCGTTCAAGCCCTCGGCGATTCCTTGAAGCTCTTCCTTGTACTCTTCGTCAATCTTTGGCCAGAGCATCTCGCGGGCGGCCTGGCGGAAGAATGCCCAGTCGCGCTTCGTCGAGTGGGTCATGCCTTCCTGAACGGCCGGAAACGCGTCCTGAATTTCCGGGGCCAGGAGAAAACCGTGCTGGAACCCGATCGCGGCGGGATCGCCTTGCAAGTGCACGTAAATCCATCCGCCCTTTTCGTAGCGATATGCACCCTTGAGGCGGGGATCGTTGGAAGCGGCGCGTTCGCGCGCGTACGCAAGCGCCGCATCCTGAGCGTTCTTTGCCTTTGCGGCATCGTCCCTGGAGAAACCCACCACCACCCACAAGAGTCCCGTGCCCAGCACAAGCACGCAAAGAGCTACAAACCGGCGGATGCCATCCGACATGAAGACCTTCTCCTTAACCGTTTGCCAGCGTTTCGTTGAGCGAAATCTCGCCTAAGACTATAGCGGTTCCGGCAGGGAAGGTGAACAGGGGTTTCCCCCGCCGGCGTGCTGTGGCCACACCCGCCCGTCTCTGTTACATTCGGAAAATGCTGACCGCCATCACCCGCGCTGTTAGCTCTTCGCTTATAAATTGCGAATTGAGCTTCATCGAACGAAAACCCATCGATCTGGAGAAAGCTAGAGCACAGCACCTCGCCTACGAGGCGGCCCTGGCAGCATTGGGCGCACGGGTCATTTCCCTGCCCGAGGAGCGCGATTTGCCCGACTCCATGTTCGTGGAGGACCCGGCCGTGGTGCTGGACGAAGTCGCCGTGATCTGCACGCCGGGGACGGAAACGCGCCGCAAGGAAGCCGAATCGCTGGCCGCGGCGCTGGAGCCGCACCGGAAGCTGGCGTTCATCAAGCTGCCCGGAACGCTGGAAGGCGGAGACGTTCTGCGCGTGGGGCGCAAGATTTTCGTTGGGCACACAATGCGCAGCAATCCGGAAGGTATCCGGCAACTGGCGGTGATTGTGGATCACTACGGCTACGACCTAACGGCCGTGCCTGTGACCGGCTGTCTCCATCTGAAATCCGCGGTGACGTACCTGGGGCGGAATGTGCTGCTGGCGAACCGGAGCTGGTTTGAGGGGAAGCGATTCCAGGGATTCGAGTGGGTGGACGTGGATCCGGCGGAGCCACACGCCGGAAATGCCTTGGCGATTGGGGAGACAGTTGTGTTTCCCGCATCGTTTCCGAAGACGCGAGCACAGATTGAAGCGCAAGGATTTCTCGTGGTGCCGCTGGACATTTCGGAACTGCAGAAAGCTGAATCGGGCCTGACGTGCTCCAGCCTGATTTTCGACTCTTCTTGCTAAACAATGCGGCCACTCCAAATTATGAAGTGGCCGCCCTCCCGATCAAATTACAGGAACAGGCTCAATTGGGGAGCTCTTCCACACTGAAAGCGAGGAAGATCGGATCGCCCGTGTTGGTCTTCAGAATCAATCCCACCACGCGCAGGTCCAGCGCTGCAGTGCCCGTGAGATCACCCAGCCCATGCAAGCCGCCCAGATAGCGCGTGAATGGCGTGACTTGCACGGTCACGGGATCCTGGAAGAGAACGCCGGCCAACCCATTCGAATCGAACTGGAAGGTTCCGGCGGAGGTGTTGGTCTGCCCGACGACGAGCGTACCGGTGTGGCCGGAGTGGCGCAACACCACGCGTTTCACGGTCACCTGGCCGTTGCTGAAGGGCCCGGCGATGCTCACGTGTTGGCCGGGAACCAGGCCGGTGGAGTTGAAGAGGAAACTCCCCCAATTATTGTGCCACCAGTGAATGAAAAACTTTTCATTGCCTGTCAGGTTGATGGTCGAAATCTGGCCGGGATTGAATCCGGTGCCCGACGGAAGCACGTTGCGAACGTACATATCGAAGTCGTCCGCGGTTCCTACCGGAGGATCAACATAGGTCACCAAGCCGCCCGCCCAGAACTTATTTTGCGAGACGATGCAAACCGTATCCGCCAAAATCGCGGCCGAAGTGCGGTCGAGCGTTCCGGAGATTTCAACGATGGAGTCGGAACCCAGATCGTTGATGGTGTCGTTCCCTTCCCATTCCGTCTGCTGGTTCACGTTGACCGTGAATTGATGGCCATGCGGACCTTGAATCACGAAGGAGTTGCCCGAGGCGTTCACGCTGACGACACCTGCGTCGAATTCATCTATGTAGGCGTCCGCGTCCGAGGGAGTGATGACTTTCAGATTGATGTTCGGAGTGATGGCGCCGGTAATCTGGCCGTTTGCGTCCACTGCCACGGATTTGCGGATGTCGAATTCGAAGCGGAGGCCGTCGATGTCCCCCGCGGAGACCACCAGCGGATTAGCCAGACTGATGGTCACGGAGGAAGTGGTCAGGCTGAGTTGGGGAGTGGAGTTTGCACTCGTGTCGAGGGTGCTGATGGTCGGATGAGTCGGCGGATTCGTCTGCGGATTCGTAACGTTAAGGTAATCGATCGAAGGGTTCGCGAGCGTAATGACCGCCTGGGTGTACGTGCCGGTCGGGATGGAGTTGATATCGAGAAGGGTGCGCATGCCGTTCAAGCGAGCGAAATCCACGGTCTGCGAACCACTGAGGACGGAAACTGGGGTGCTCGTACCATCCGAAAGGGTCATGCCGGTAATGTCCACACGGAAGCCGACGACGCTGGGCAACGGGGCATCGGTGCCGGTGACGAATACGGAATTGGATTGAGGATTGGAGTTGCCGCTTGAATTGCTGGAATCCGAGCTATTGCCGCAGCCCGCAAGCAGAGCTATCAGGGCGAGCGCAAAGCAAGCAGTAAACCACTTCTTCAAATACATGATGAGAATCTCCCTTTTCCATAAGCTGAAGAATTCCCCTGGAGGCCACTCGGACCCCACCGTCCCTTGCGGCTTGTAAACCCACGAACTCTGTGAAAGTTTCGTCAAATAAACCTAGTCCTTGGATATAGATACGGGATTTATTGTAGTGCCAGGCCGAAGACTGCGAATCTCTTCAACCGTCAGGTGATTTTGCTTTCGCCACATTCGGTGGGATGGCGGGCAATTTGCTCTGGCAAATCGGCCGCCTCGTGATATCTTGGGAATCATGTTGGCACACGCTACGAAGCGAATCGGGACGCTCGCGAACCCGTCGAATACGACGACTCGCACTACGTCCACTACGCGCGCTTCGGGCGACGGGAGAAACAGCTAGACAGCCAGCACCAGTTTCCAACCCACCCCCGAAGCGAACCGGGCGGTGGGTTTTTTCGTTTCACCCCCTCCCGAGTGACTCCGGCGGAAAAACATACTAGGAGTCGTACAGATGAGCCAGGATTTGCCACAGGACAATGTGAACGCCGCGGATGAACTTGCCTATGCCGGAGGTGCGCGATGAGCCGCCGCGCGGACGGAAGAAAGTGGCGCGCGGGCGTCTTGGGCGCGACGGGAATGGTGGGGCAGCGCCTCGTCAAGCTGCTGGCGGATCATCCGTGGTTTGAACTAACCGCGGTGGCGGCGTCGGAGCGCTCCTCCGGCAAGACGTACGCGGAAGCAGCGCGGTGGCACCTGGAAGGACCTGTCCCTGAGGCGGCGCGCAAGCTAGTGGTCAAGGATCTGGAGACGAGTCTCGATTGCGATTTCGTGTTTTCGGCGCTGGATTCTTCCGTTGCGGGGAAGGCCGAAGAAGATTTTGCGCGGGCCGGGTATCCGGTCGTGAGCAACTCGAAGAATCACCGCATGGACCCTGACGTGCCCCTGCTGATCCCGGAAGTGAACGCTTCGCACGTGGAAGCCATACGCGTGCAGCAGAAAAATCGCGGCTACGACACGGGATTCATCGTCACGAATCCCAACTGTTCCACGGCCGGGCTGGTCCTGGTGCTAAAGCCGCTAGCGGACGTTTTCGGCCTGGAAAAGATTTTTGTGGTGACGCTGCAGGCCGTTTCCGGCGCGGGTTATCCCGGAGTCCCCGCTCTCGACATTCTCGGCAATGTAGTGCCCTTCATCAGTGGCGAAGAGGAAAAGATGGAACAGGAGCCGCAGAAACTGCTGGGCAAGTGGGACGGATCGCGATTCATAGAGGCGGGGCTGGGAATCAGCGCGCACTGCAACCGCGTGCCGGTGACTGACGGCCACCTGGAGTGCGCTTCGCTGCGGCTGAAGAAAACGGCCACACTCGATGAAGTGCGCGAGGCGTTGCGCAGATTTGAAGTTTCCCCGGAGCTTGCTTCGTTGCCTACCGGCTTGAAGCACCCCATTGTCGTGCAGAACGAAGACGACCGGCCGCAGCCTCGTAAGGATGTCAACGCTGGCCACGGGATGGCTGCGGTGGTCGGGCGCGTGCGCGAATGCCCGCTGCTGGACGTCAAGCTGACCTTGCTCTCGCACAATCTGGTGCGGGGTGCGGCCGGCGCTGCACTTCTGAACGCCGAACTGCTGGCGGCGCGAGGCTTCTTCAAAGCGCGAGTCGCGAGCACCGCACAAGATGCTGAGCCTGTCGCGCGCTAGTTCCGTACGGCCTACGGGACGAAATAATAGCGGACCAGATGAAAGAAGATCGGCGCGGCGAAGCATAGCGAATCGATGCGGTCGAGGATGCCGCCGTGGCCCTCAATCACCACGCCGAAATCCTTGATGCCGATGTCGCGCTTGATGGCGCTCATCACCAGCCCGCCGGCAAAACCCAAAATGCAAATTGTGAAGGACATGCCCGCCGATTGCAGCGGTGTAAATGGCGTGGCCCACCAGAGCGCGGTGCCCAGCGCCGTGGCGCTCGCCGCGCCACCGGCAAAGCCCTCCCAGGTTTTGTTGGGGCTGACGCGCCACGCAATCTTGTGTTTGCCGAGCAACTTGCCCCACACGTACTGCAGCACATCGCTCATTTGATCCACGATCACCAGGTACAAGAGCAGCCGCGCATCGTGGCCTTCGAATCCCGGGATTTTCAGCAGCAAGAGCGCGGGCGCGTGGCTCAGGCAATACGCACAAACCATGAGACCAAACTGGATTTTCGCCGCGCGCTCCAGGAAATGCTCGGTATCACCGTAGATGGCAATGCTCGTTGGCACGAAGATGAACGCCAGCACGGGGATCATGATGGCGAAGAAGCCATACCACTCGATGCCCACCAGGTAATACTGCAGCGGCATGATGACGAAGAAACTCCAGAACAAGGTGCGGTGATCGCCGCGGCGCGTGGGCACCAGTGTCATGTATTCGCGCAGCGCCAGGAACGAAATAATTCCAAAGAGCACCAGCGTGCCGACAGGGCCGATGAGCAGAGAAACACCGAAGATGGCGCACATTTTCCACCACGCCCGGATGCGCGCGTTGAGATTGTCTATAGTCGGGCGGCTGGGGTCGTTCCGATGGCGTTCTTTCAGAATGTCGCCGATGATGTTGGAAAGGACGAGCAGGAACAGCACTCCGCCGAAGAGCCACAATAGTTTGGGGTCGTGAATGGCCTGGAACATCAGGTGGGTCCAATCCGGCGCAAGCTGGCGACCGCTTCGCGCGCGCGCTCGAGGAAGCCGTGTTTTTCTTCGCCAGATTCCACATGAATTGGTTTGCCGAAGGTAAGCAGGCTAAGCATCGGCACGGGCAGGAACTCGCCTTTGGGCAGGATACGGTTCATGTTTTCGAGATAGGCGGGGACCAGCTCCACGTCGGGGCGATGCAGGGCCAGATAGTAAAGGCCGCTGCGAAATTCGCCGAGCTTTTCACCGGTGCCGCGCGTGCCTTCCGGGAACAGAATGAGCGAATCGCGCGTGCCAAGAGCTGTGGCCATATCTTCGACCAAGTGTCGGCTCACCAATTTGGCGTCGTCGTGGGATTTCGCCTTGGCCGGCGCCCCGCGCTCCACGAGCACCGCTTTGAAGACATTTTCCGCCAGGTAGCGGCGCAGGTGGGTCTCCTCCCAGTAGTCCTTGGCCGCGATGGGACGCGTGCGGGCGCGGATGTCCGCAGGCAACGCCGACCACAATACGACAAAATCCAAATGACTGGTGTGATTTGCAAAATAGATGCGCTGCCGCTCGCTGGGTTCGCAGCCCGCCCATTGCACTTGCACGCCGGAGATCCCACGCGCAATCGCGGCCAGGATGTTAGCGATCGGATGCACATGTTCGCTCATGCGCGAACTCCGGTGCGAAGTTCCCGGAGCGCTCCGCGTGCGCGATTGAAAATCGTCAGCACCAGAAGCACCACGACAATCCAGAGGGCGGGGCGGACCAGCGGAAAAACAGGGAGATTCAAACCGAGCAACAATCCCAGCACCCCAAAAACAAAGGCGCGGTCGCTTTTCCCCATCGGCCCATCGTAACGGCGGGATGCGCCAATCTGTACGGCCACCACGCCGGTCATCTCCGAAATCGTTGCGAGCAGGACGATCAAGACCATCGCCACCGGGTCAAACGGCAGGAAGAATGCCAGCGGCAGATAGAGCGCGGCATCTGAGAGGACGTCTGCCAGTTCGTTGAGGATAGCGCCGAGGGGAGTTTTCTGATTGTGTTCGCGCGCCAGCATGCCGTCGATGGCATTCAACGCCATGCGAATGAAGAGTACAACCGGAAGCAACAACAGAACCCGCAGGCTGCGAGAAGAGTAGATCGCCGCGCCGGTGGCAAACGACAGAAACAAAGCTGCGAGCGTCACTTGATTCGCGGTGATGCCGTTGGCTGCCAGCGCGTTGGTTACTGGCCGCAGGAGCGCTTGAAATTTCGGTTTCAGATCATAAACGCTGGGCATGGAGGTGTCCGCCCCCGCCGACTGCTAGGAGACAAACTCCGTCTGAATTTCTCGCCCCTCCGCGTACTGCCCAAGAAGCGAACCGATGCGCCGGCACCACGCGTCGAGGGGTTGCGGGCCGCTGAAAGAGATCAGAATTGCGGCCACATGCTCCGTGGACGGCGTGACCATGGTGCGTTCGGAGTCGCTGGTCGGGCTGCCGTGAGGACCCGCGGCATCCGCGAAGACCGGCAAATCTTCAAGGTTCAGATCGAACTTTCCTATGCCCTTGTAGGTCTCGCCTTTTTTCCCGGTGCGAAACACGACATCGCCCTGAATCTGCGCGGTGTCATAGAGTCCAATCGGCAAGCGGCTTTCGACGGAAACGAGATTGACGATGTCCACAACGCAATTTACGTTGGGGAAATGCTTTCCGCTTACCAGGCGGCGCAGCAATGCCTCCGCCGAGCCGCGATAGCGCGCGGGATCCTTGCCCAGCGCGCGATAGCCGGCGCGCGTCGCGGAAATTGCAGGAGCATCCATGAGCGCGCGGGGATCCACGGCCTTCAAGATCGACTCTTCGCAGCGATACAATTCCCCGAGCAGCTCAAGAGGGGAATCCGCGGTGCGCACATGCGCAGTGACCAGTCCCAGCGCGATAGAGGGGCATCTTTTCTTGAGACCGGGATCGATCGAAAGTTTCATGAAGAGACGCTCCGAGGTTTGAGCCGCGCCGTGAAATGCCGAAGGAACGCTGCCTGGTGAACCAATTCATAACCTGGGATGGTTTCCCGGCGGCGCCAGACATCCAGGATGACCTCCACAACGTATTCAATGTGGCTTTGCGTGTAAACCCGCCGCGGAATCGCCAGGCGAACCAGATCCATCTGGGCGTGCTCTCCAAACATCAGCGTGCCGATTTCGACCGAACGGATGCCGCCTTCGAGGAAAAGTTCGTTGGCCAGCGCGACGCCCGGGAACTGCGACGGAGGAACGTGCGGAAGAAACGCGCGGGCATCAAGGTAGATTGCGTGGCCTCCGGGCGGCTGCACGATGGGCACTCCTTCCGCGGCGATGTGATTGCCCAGGAACGCGGTCGAGGCGATGCGATATTGCAAATAGTCTTCTTCGAGCGCCTCGTTGAGGCCCACCGCGATAGCCTCGAGATCGCGCCCGGCAAGCCCGCCGTAGGTCGGGAAGCCCTCGGTGAGGATCAGAAGGTCTTTCTCCTGTTGCGCGATCGAATCATCGTTGGTGCAAAGGAAGCCGCCGATGTTCGCCAGGCCATCCTTTTTTGCGGACATGGTGCAGCCATCGGCATAAGAAAACATTTCACGCGCAATCTCCAGGGGTGTTTTCGACGCGTAACCGGGCTCGCGGAGTTTTATGAAATAGGCGTTTTCGGCGAACCGGCAGGCGTCAATGTAGAGAGGGATGTCGTGCTTTTTGCAAATGCCTTTTACGCCGCGAATATTCGCCATGGAGACGGGCTGGCCACCGCCGGAGTTGTTAGTGACGGTCAGCATCACGAGTGGAATTTTCTTCGCGCCTTCTCGCTCAATCAATTCCGCGAGGCCTCCGGTATCCATATTTCCTTTGAAGGGATGGACCAGCGAAGGCTGCCTTGCTTCCGGGATGGGCAGGTCGAGAGCCGCGGCGCCGACGAACTCGCAATTGGCGCGCGTGGTGTCGAAATGCGTATTGTTGGGAACGATGTTACCCTTCTTGCACATGACGTTAAAAAGAATGCGTTCCGCGGCCCTCCCCTGATGCGTGGGAATCACATGCCGAAAACCGAAGATGTTTTGTACCGAGGCGCGGAAGCGCGCGAAGCTGGGCGACCCGGCGTAGGATTCGTCGCCGCGCATCATGGCCGCCCATTGTTCCGTGGACATCGCGGAAGTCCCGGAGTCGGTCAGTAGATCGATCAGGATGGCTTCGGAGGCGACGAGAAAGAGATTGTAGCCGGCGGCTTTGATGAGCCGCTCGCGCTCTTCACGCGCGGAGGCGCGGATGGGTTCCACACTTTTAATGCGAAATGGCTCAATAATCGGACGTTTGGGCATGGGAAAGGAAGACTCTACCTGCAGACACTACCACAACTTCGAGAATCCTTAAGACGCATGGAAAAGAGATTGCCGAAAGAGCGGGACAGGCAGCTCGGGGCAAAAAAGGGGCACGATTTCCCGCGCCCCGGCCAAGGAGAAAGAAACTCAATCGTCGCCGTGAGCGGGCTCAGGCGTTTCGGAAGCGGCACCGGGTTCTTCCGGAGTTTCCACCAGGCCTTCCTTCACCAATTGCCGATAATAGGCCGGGCGGGAATGGCGATAGTGGTCGGCGGAGATTTTTCCGTCGAGCCACGCCGTATCCATCGGGTAAACCATCGGATCGAAGATCACCAGATAGAAATGCCAGATGAGGATGGAGAACGTGGCCAGCAGCGCTTCATACCAATGCACCGCGGTCGCCGCATCCGCCACCCACTTCGGGAAATGGCGCAACGTGAAATCGTTGAACCATAGCAGGACTCCGGAAAGGGCCATCACAAAAGTACCCCATATAAAGGCCCAGTATTCCATTTTCTCTGCGTAGTTGAATTTGGCGAATTTCGGTTCTTTTTGTGAGAGGCCTAGGTTGTAGAGGAAGACGTCGATCATGTCGCGAGCGTCCCGGATGGTCGGAATCATGGACCAGAGGAACGGGCGGTCGCGCTTGCGAAGAGCCAGGTGCACGAAGTGGTAGAGCGTGGCCAGAATCATCACCACGGCCGCGAAGCGGTGCAAGCCGCCGCGAACGTCCACGTGACCTTCCCACAGCAGCAATGGTTTCGCCCACCAGGCTTCCGGATACTTCAACGCAAACCCGCTGACGACGAGAGTTGGGAAGCTGAACATGATGCCCCAGTGGGCGATGCGGAACGACAGGTTCATCCGCAACGCGATCTCGCTCGATTCGCGGCGCGGCCGCCGGCGAAGCAGCTTGCTCAGCAGGTCCAGCAGGTTGTGCAGCAGCATGAACCCGAGCGTGGCGGGAATCAAAACCCAATACGTCCAGCGGATCCACTTCACCACCGGGGAATTGGGGCCGGTGCCCGTTTCCACGTGAACTGGACCGATGGCGAAGCGTGACTCCTCCGTGCCCTGGTGGCATTTGCCGCACGTTTTCCGCAGATTGGCGGCATTTACCGTCGAACGGGGGTCGGAAGATTTGAAAATGTTGTGAATGCCGTGGCAGGAAGCGCAATTTGCCGCGCTTAGCCGGCCTCCTTTCAATGCCAGCCCGTGGTAGCTGTCGGCATAGGAGGGCACACGGTTCACGGGGAGATCATAGAGTCGCGCCAAGCGGGCGCTCCCGTGGCACCGGCCGCAAGTTTCGAGCGACACGTTGGCCTCATTCACGGGCGAGTTGGGATTCTGAGGTTCCAGAATGAGGTGTTCGCCGTGGCAATCCGTACAAACGGGCGCATCACGAACGCCCGCCTTGACGGCTACACCGTGGACGCTCTCCTCATAGGTCTGCGCGATCTTCTGGTGGCAAGTGCCGCAAGTTTCCGCGACTTTCCAGTGGTTGACGCGGGAACGCGGGTCCATCGCCGGATAAATGTCATGATTGCCGTGGCAGTTGTTGCAGGTGGCCGCCTTGGAATTTCCAGCGGCAACCGCCCGGCCGTGTACGCTTTGCTTGTACGAATCCACCGGGTGCGCCAGTGGAATCAGATGCCGCGAAAGAAAGCCGGGGTCGCTGTGGCACTTCGCGCAAGTATCCGGCAGGTTCTTCGCTGAGACGGTCGAGTCAGTCGCGTCTCCGGGTTTTATGCTGTGCACCGATCCGTGGCACGATTCGCATGTCGGCGCGTCGGGGTCGCCCTTCTTTGCCGCTTGCCCGTGGATGCTATCGGCGAATTGTTTGACTTCGTCGGCGTGGCATTCCACGCACTTGGCGGGCGCGAGTTTTTCGGTCGTCGTCAGTTCGTGGACGTTACCATGGCACGAAGCGCACGCAGTGTCCCCCAGCATCGAGTGGACGCTGCTGGTGAAGGACTTGACTTCGTCCGTGTGACACGTGGCGCATTCGACTCGCTGGATCTTCGCCGGATGCGGATAATCCTTGATGGAAGTGTGGCAATCGGTGCAACCGAGAACGGCGTGCGCGCTGGCGGCGTGCTTCGTGGGGTTGATTGAAATATCCAGCCCCTTGTCGGACTTCATTCCTGGGGAGCCGTGGCACGCCAGGCAAACTTCATCTTTCTTGGGCGGTGGAGCGGTTTTATCCTTGGCGGCAGCATGAGTGGGAGCGAGCACACATACCAGCGCAAACAGCAAGCTGCCGGAGACCAGGTTCCAGCCTTGCCGCTCCGCTCGTTTGGAGCTCATAAAAGGCTACCTCCGGGCCCTGATGGGCCCACGAATTTTTAGTTACTGCAATCCAAGGTCCTTTAGGACCTTGGGGTTTTCCTCCTGGACCGCCAGCAAGTTATGGCAGGCGGAGCAATCGTTGGTGATAGTTTTGCCGTCGGCGCTGGTGTGTGAACCATCGTGGCACCGGAAGCATCCGGGGAAATCGGTGTGGCCGAGATTGTTGGGATGGACGCCCCAGCCCACTTTCATATCGGGAAAAATGTTCCGCAGATAAATGGCCGCGGTGGTGTCGGCCGCCTGTTCCACTAAGGCACGCTTCCCGTTGTAAACCTCGGGGTAACTCGTTCGATAAAAGGTTTCAATTCCCGCGATTATTTGCGTCTTCGCCGTGTCGCGATCTGGATAATTCACCTTCAACAACTCTACGGCCTTCTTCCGGATATAGGGCAGATCCGTGCTGATCAAACCGCGGGACATCCGCAGATCCACAGCATTTTCCGGCAGCTCAAAGGCGTGCGTGGGGCGGTTGTGGCAGTCAATGCAATCCATCGCCCGGTGCTCGCCATTTTCCAATTGCTCTTTCGTGGCTTTGATGTCCGTGGAGACGTATTCCACGGTCTTTCCCTGATCATCCGTATAATCCACAACGGGAATCACCTGGCGCTGCGGATCAATCGAGACGTAGTGGATGCGCGATCCTTCATCCAGATGGCGGCCATGAATGCCCTCCGCACCGTGCGCATACCGCCCGCCAATCTTCAGGATCAGCGCGGTGGTCTGCGGCGTGTTTTTCTCGTCGTCCTTGTAGTCGGTTTTCACGATGAACTTGTCACCCGAGAAACGTTGCGGCCAGTGACATTGCTCGCAGGTTTCCCGCGCCGGACGCAGGTACTTCACCGGAGATGGGATTGGGCGCGAGTAGGTGTGGAAGGTGACCGCGAAGACCTGGCGCAGTCCGGACAACTTGGAACGCACAAACCATCCGGCACCCGGACCAATGTGGCAGTCCACGCACTCCACGCGCGCGTGGGGCGAATTCTGGTACGCAGAAAATTCCGGCGCCATGACGGTATGACAGGTCTGACCGCAAAACGTGGTCGTGTCCATGTAGGAAACGCCCTTGTAAGACGCGAACGAGAAGATCAGCACGTTGACGAATGTGGCGGCCCCGATGAAGAGGAAACTGTTCTGAACCATGGGAACCTTGAGATCAATTTCCGGATAAACGTGGGGGAGTTGACCTGCATCGCGGAGCTTGCGCCGCCGCAATGCGATTCCTAGCGGGATCAGCACAAGGCCCAAAATGAAAAGGCCGGGCAAGAGCAGGAAAATCAGAATGCCAACATACGGGTGTGCGGGCCCCGGAAGCAGGAAATCGTACATCCAGAACGCAATCAGGGTCAGGGCGCTGCTGGTCGTCAACACCACGCCAATGAAGCTAAGGGTGTTCTGACTGAAGTAGTACAGCAGGCGTGCCCAATCTCTGGCGGTGCTTGGTAAACTCATGCCGAAAGCCCCCAACCTTAGCTAACTTGCGCGTGATTTTAGGAGCCCCAGCGAAGGATACGCCAGGGCCTCTGGACTAGCCCATATTCGGAGAGCCTGGAGAGGCAGGCTCTGCGGTGAAATTTCCGCGTGAGTGTCCGCACATCGCGATCGCTCGGGAGCGGGACGCCATCTCGTTGTTGCCTCACACCTTGATTTTGCCGGGCAACTGCATGGGCTGGCCCGCCAAAACCAATTTCCAACCGGGACCCCGGGCTGCGCAACTACTTCAGGGTGCCGAGATATGCCGCCAGATCCTTGATATCCGTTTCCGACAGGCTCTTCAGTCCGGCGTGTTTTGCGTTACTGGCGATCACTTTCTGGATTTCCTCGGCGGTTTTGCCCTTGATCGAGGGCGACTTCATCCCGGCCTTACCCGCGGCGTCCGCGCCGTGGCAACCGGCGCACTTCGCCTTGAAGACCTTTTCGCCGTTGGCGGTATCCTGAGCGAGAGCGATGGATCCGGCCAATCCCAGCACTACGACCACTGCGATTCCCGACAGAACCTTCTTCATTACTTCCTCCTTGGTTGTTACTGCAAATTGACACGGAGCACCCAGGAGCTTGGGCGCTCCGTGTCGATACGGGCTGAGGTTCCCTGTGACTTTCTTACTTCTTCAGTGAACGGATAAAGCTGACGAGGTCCTTCACCTGGTCAGCCGAGAGCGTTTTGTAAGCGGGCATCTTTCCTTTGCCGCCGGTGATGATCCCGGTAAGCTCCGCGTCGCTCAACTTCTGAACGTCCGCGGCTCCCAGGTCGCTGGTCTTCATAACTTCCTTGCCCTTGCCGTCCGCGCCATGACATCCCGCGCATTTAGTCTTGAACAACGTCCCGCCGGCAGCCGCGTCGGCTTTGGCCGGCGCGCTGAGCAGACACGTGCCCGCCAGGAGCGCCGCGGCGAGTGACAGCGTTCCAAGATGCTTGATGTTGATCCCCATGAGTTTCCCTCTCCCAAACAAAAATTCAACAAGGCAGCCGTCACCGGCCTTCCCCGTTGTCGTACTAGAACGCGTACCTTACCGAAAGTGTGACGAGGTTGCCGTGGAAATTCCGTGATGTATAAACATCCTGATATGCCGGGGTGGCATCCTCATGGTAACTGTAATAATCCCAACCGAACTTTCCTGTCCAGTGGGACGTGAAGCGGTAATCGAATCCTCCATAAGGCTCGTACCAGCTTGAATTTAAAGAGCCTGCTACGTTGGTCGGAATGGGATTCATCGGTGTCAGATTGAGCTGCGAGCCGCTGACCCCCGTAAGATTGGCCCCGCCATGCACGGATAGCCGCTTCAAGGGCATCCAGGAGAAGTCCAGAAAGCCGGTGTTCACCTTGCTCGAATACGGCGACTGTTCTTGGACAAGGCCCGAGACCTCCGGACACGCAGGCAAGCCTGCCAGCGATCCGCTGGCGGTAAAGCACACCAAAAGTTGTGAGGAAATATTGTTGTAGTTGTAGCCGACGTCCACGTTGAATTTCTCGCTGGGCAGGAGCTGCGCCGCAACGCCGTAACTGAGGTTATGCATGGTGTTGTCCACGTCCGGCACCCTGTTTTGCCCATACCAGAGGCTCACGTTTCCACTCACATTCACCCACGCGGCGGCCCGGTAGGCGGCCTTGAAGCGCAACTCTTGCGAGGTCAGCGGACTCAGCCGCGTGAAGGTGTTGTCCGCGCTCATAATGTCGCCATCCACGCTGAGCCGTAACTTGGTGGTGGGCCGCATCCATAGTCCAAAGATGGCGTGATTTTCCCGAATATCCGTTTCCCCCGCAGGCGCGAACGTTCCGGGAAAGGCGTAGCTGATGGATCCGTCTGGATTCAGCGTGCAGCCTTCCGGCAGATTATCCTGCGCCAACGGTAGCGAGGAGTTGACGAGCGTGCAGTTTCCGCGGGCCGCGTTATTCGGAAAATAGATGCCGCTCGAGTCGTTGAAGAAATTGTCGGCGATGATCCGCGCGCGATATTTGTAGCCGAAGTAAGCGCCCGCTTTGGGGCTGATTTCCACGCGCGCCTGAATCACGTTCGAAAGGTCCTGCTGCCTCAGGAAATTGCTGTCTAAATTCAGGCCGACGTCGGCGCCGGCGCTCGTACTGTGCGTCGGAATGGTGTTCGGAACTCCGTTGGCGGGTGGAACGCAGGTGGTGGGAAGAGTTTCGGTGGGCGCAAACAAGTTGGAAGGCGTAATCAGGTTGCTGCTGAAGTAGGAGCATTGTGAGGAATCGAATTGTGCCGGCTCCTTCCAGTTGATGAAATGCACTGAGTCCACCAGGCTGAGCGCGTTGGTGATGTGCCAGGTGATCCCGAGATCCGCGGTGGCCGCAACGTGGCGTCCCTGGATGGGACCGCTTTCCGCGTAGTTGGAGAGGAGTGACCGGGATTCCAGCCCGGTGAAATTCTGCTGATAATCGTAAAGATTCATGTCTCCGCCCGTGTAACTGAACGAGCCCGTGAGATCGATGCCCGGAAAATAGGCCGATTGCACGCTGACGCGTTCCGTGGGCATGTTCAGGCGGGTGCGGCCATGCAGCAAATAACTGTAGTATGCGCTGCATGCGGGATTGACGGTGCCACCCACCGCAAACGTAGCCGAGCACGGTTGGCTGCTGGAATTCCAGGACACTCCCAAATCCACCAGCGGGATGCCGGCGCCGGGCGAGAACTGCAGATTCTGGTCGGTGCTGCCGAGATCGTTTTTGTAATAGCTCCAGACCTGGTCGTAGCTGATTGTGGTACGGGGGAGAAAGCGAAAATCCACACCCAGGCGGTACTGGCGCTGATGCACGGAATAGGTCTGCAGCAGATATTGTTCGGTGCCTTGATGAATGGTGCTGTAGCCAGGGCCGTACATGGTGTTCTGGTCGTAGCCCAGGCGGAAGCGAATCTTGGAGTCGGGCAAGATCGTCAGACCGTAGTCCTGCATGTTTCTCGACGTGTAGAAGGCGTCCGGACTCGTGCCGATGAGGGGTGTCCCCACCACGTTCGACGGCGCGTTAAGCACCGGATTGAAGTTCGGCGGGGCATTGGCCATCAGCGTGGGAGCATTGAGAGGATTCGAAAGCAGGGAATAATCCCAGTGATTCTGGTCCTTGCGGAACATTCCGGTGAAGGCGTACCACTTGTTCTTGCTGATGCGCAATTCGGAGACGTTGTTGGGGTCCCCGCCATAACCGAAATTGCTGAAGTAAAAACGATCGAACAGCGTGCCGTGGTGATCGAGCGAGGTCATTTCGGTGCTGAAATCGAGAAGGCGCGGCCCCTGCTGGAGATTCACAAAAGTGTCGTAGGTAGATTGATCGCCGCTGATATCGGTGAAACGGTACCCGAACTCGACGGATTGCTTGATGTTGTAATTCCCCTGGTCGATGCCCTTTTGGTCGTCGGGCTGCTGCGCGCGGGCAAAGCTCGCTGCCACGCCTGCGAGGAGCAACCCAGAAAGGAGTAAGCGCAAGGCGCTCGCGAATATGGAATTCGGGATTCGGCGAATGGTATGCATTGCGGACGTCATCAGCGTTTTTCCTCCTTTCCTCAGGGTGTAAAGAAGACCGAACTCGAATTGGAACCATGGATGGCTACGTGGCACAGAGTGCAGGCCTGATATTTTGTGGACTGGTTGTGGAACGTCGGTGTCGCCGAAGGACCCATCTCCGCGTTCAGCGAGTGGCAGCTAATGCAAAGCAGGTTCACCTGATTCATCTTGAGCATGCGCTGGTTCGTGGACCCGTGCGGGGAATGGCAAGCCGTGCAGCCCTCGATAACGGCTTCATGCTGATAAACAAAAGGTCCCTGCTTGTCGGCATGGCATTTGTAGCAAACCATGTCGCGGCCTTCCGCCACGCGGAGTTGGCGCGCTTCGAATGTGCCGTGAGGGTTGTGGCAATCATTACACTGCAGCAACCCTTCGTTCACCCGGTGATGGAAGGGCCTTGCGAATTCGGCGCGCACATCCAGGTGGCAGCTGTAACAAAGTTTCGGCGTCGCTTCCTTCAGGAGGAAGTCGCTTTCCTTCCCGTGATGCGGATCGTGGCAATCGATGCAGGAGACGCCGCTCTGTAAATGCGCGGACCGCCCGAAGTTGCTCTGTTCGTGGCTGCTTTGATGGCAATCCAGGCAGCGCGCGCTGATCTGTGCGGGGGAAGCGTCCTTAAAGGTAAAGATTTTCGTGACGTCCCCGCCGCCCTCGACGTGGGCCTTCCCCGGGCCGTGACACGCCTCGCAGCCATGCCATTCCGGCCCGGCATGCGCGTCGAGCTTACCTTCCATGGTGGTCGCGAAATGCGCGGTCTTCTCAAACTTCGCGTAGACTTCGTCATGGCAGGTCTTGCAGGTTTCCGAGCCGACATAGAGCGCCGGGTCGGTCGGCCTCACGTAACGCGTTTCCTGCGATTTTGACTTGGCTTTCTCGTGGGATTTCTCTTGCGCGCGGGCGGCGTAAGAGACACTCGATGCGACGGCAAGAACGGAAACAGCTAGGATTCCGCAGAGTCTTCGGCCGCTCATACTCTCCCTCAGGAACGGGCAAAATCGAAAACAGGCGACGCAGGCTTACTCGAAGTATGTGGATGCTCCCCCGTCGCGGCGAAAGCTCCAAGGGAAGGGCGGTGTTCGCTGTGGCGTCTCCCCTGCCTTCGAGTCACACGAGGAAGCCGTAGCGAATCCCGTTCAATGTACGACTTTGTACATGCTTTTCAAGAGAAATTTTGGAGACTCAGCAAATAAGAAATCGGACCAGGATAGTCCGGTTACAGTGCTGCTAGTTTTTACAGTTCTTGAGGGTTAATTTGCCTCTTTAGACTGCTCCGACGGCCTATTTCTTGATGGCGGGAAGGGGTCGCGTGATGGCCGGGACGGTTGGTACCGCAATGGAACGCGCGCCATTTTTGCCCACCGCTCGCACTGCGAAGAAATGATTGTCCGTGGAGACGCCCTTCAGGACTTTCTCCCCGGCAGCCTCCACAAAGTCATAGATTCGCCAGCGGGGAGCCGTAGTCTCCCGCCACAGGATTTCAAATCCCGCACGTTCCGGATCTTCCTCCGCCGACCACGCAATTTTCGCGTCTGGTGTGACGGCACCTGCAAGCGTCACGTTCGCTGGCGGCGCCGGCGCCATGGCGAGTTGCCGCAAGGCCTCGGCGTTGTCTCGCGCCACGTTTCCCAGGAACTGAAAATTCAAATATTTCTCCAAGTCGCCGTATTCGACGCCGTTTTCCGTGCGAGGCGTCTGGTGCTCGTGGGCGTAGTTCTCGAGGGGCTCCGTGAAACGAACCGCCGGCAATCCCGCCTTATAGAAGTAGTAGTGGTCGCCGCCCCGGCCGTAGCGGTCTACGCGAAAGATCATGCGAATCGCGTCCGACCCGTCGATTTCCTCGACAGCGCGCGCCAGTTCGCGCGAGGGCGAATCACAGTCGTCCACCTCGCCGTTTCCGGAGAAAAGCCGCACACGATGGGGCGCTCCCGGGGCGAAATCGGCGCCGACAATGTCATCGTCGAGCATCCCTCCGACGGTGTAGCCGTGCTCCCTGGTCCAATCGAGGAGATGCTTGCTGCCCAAAAGCCCTTGTTCCTCCCCGGAAACCACCGCAAACAGGATGGTCGAGCGAAACGGACTTTTCGTGCCCGTCGCCAGGTTGCTCAAGAGCCGTGCGCATTCCACGCTGACGCTTGTGCCGGACGCATCATCGTCCGCCCCTGGCGCATCCGGAACCGGATCGGTCCACCGGGAGGAGATGGAATCCATGTGCCCGGAAACAATAAACAGGGTCTTTTCGAATTTCGGATCGCTGCCGGGAAGAATGGCGTACACATTTTCCATTGGGACGGCCTTCCCATTGGTTCGCTCGGATTCGGTTTCGAATTTGTCCACCATCACCTGCAACTTCCCGCCGGACTCTGCGGCGATTTTGTGGAAGCGCGCGAGCACCTGATCGCGTCCGCAGCCGATGCCGCGTTTCGGATCGGTCCAGGACGAAAGCGATTGCCGCGTTCCGCACGCCACCAGGTCGTGAATCAACGCTGCCATGGCCTTGTCGTCCACATCCTGGCGCGAGATGGCGCCCGTGGGCTGCGCCAGGGCGCAGGGTTGCGGTTTGCCGTCAAGCGGTTCGGCGGGATCGCGGTCTGTTTCCTGGGAGAGTATGGGAATCGCCGCGAAGGCGAGAAGAGTAATTGTTGCGGCCACGCGCCGCCAAACAGATGCGTGCATGAGCGGTTGCACCTTTCTTCTAAGTTGCCATTTCCAAAGCTGTGGGAAAATGGCTGAAACAGGATTGTATCGTTTCCGAGGTCGCCATCGCAGCCAATTTTCCCGGCAATTCGCCTGACCTGCCGCGCTCCAACAGCTGTTTTGCGGTATTCAAATGTTGAGGCGGGGATTAAACGATAATTTCTCTCTCTTATTTTGTGGCCTCGTCCCACTCCATTTCACCGCGGTGAAGAATCGCGGCGCGGTCTTCGGGAAGAATCCAGTGATCCTTCACCAGGGCGTCGAGAGCCTGCGTGAACTGTTTCAGATAAACATCGCGGCTAGCGTAGCGCTCCGCAATGGACTTCCGGGGATCTCCTGATATTTCCCGGTTCCCCTTTGTTTTTGGAAACGGCAAATAGGAAAGCTCGAACGCAACCCGCTGGTCCGGGGCGCCGATGGAGGGGTCGCGCAAATTCCAACTTGCGTACGTGGCCAACGGCGCGCTGAGTTCCGGCAAGCGCACACCATCCCGCTCGTTTCCATCGGCGTCCACTTGCGGCACCAGGACCGGGAAGTGCTCCCCGACGTGCGGCGGCTGGAGGCTTAGAATCCCGTCGCGCCAGTTCGAACCGAAGTTCAGCCGATCGCCCGCATCGGCTTCATGAGGCAACTTGACGCCTGGAATCGCGGGAAAGGAATATCTGGACAATGGAACGAGCGTGCCATCGGAGATCCTCGGATAATTGCTGCGGGGCGGGGGAACGTCACCGCGCACCCACGCGTCCATGTTCGCAATCATCGCGCGCCAGAAATATTTGATCGGCAACGGCGATTGCGGCTCCTGTCCCAGCAAATCTCCCTTGCCCTTTTCCGGAGGGATGGGCCCGGAGAAGTGCTGCAATCCGGTGAACTTGTAGATTCGGACGTTCGGGGAAATCGGAACATCATCTTTTCCGTCGGCGCTGGTATGAATCAGCGCGCCGGCCCGCCCCCAATATTCATATGAAGTGTTCGAGAAAAAAGTCTTCGGCACCACATGCTCGGCCGTGGCGCGATCCAGCAACCCGCCCGTCTCACCGGTTACCGGATCCCTCTCGGGAAGGTCCGTGTACGGGAAAATATCGGTGGGAAAGAACACCGACGAGGTCGGCTCGGCGTCGCGCGATGGCTGGGCAAAGCGGTAATTGAAGCTTCCGCGGCCGGCCCCCGCCACGTGGGCGAGCACTCCATCCAGCGCGATACGGCCGTCTTCGTCCGCGTTGAAGCCCTGATATAAAAGGTCTCGCAGGAATCGGCCGTCCTGCGAAATGCCTTGGCCGTACACGCGCACCGCCGGTGCGACGCCACCCGGCGCGTGCTTCGCGTACGACGCGAAATCGCGAACCGCCGCGAATCCCACCCCGGCCACAACCGGATCGGCCGCCACGTAAACATATTCGTAGAGCTTTCCCGCCTGGAAGCCGCCGTTGAGATGGATGTGGCGATCGCTGGGAACCAGTTTGCCGTCCACGGTCTGGGCAAATTGCCATTCACCGCGCGGAATCGTGCTGCGTGGAGCGTCGCGCGAGTCGCGCACCGTCAGCAAGTTCCGCGGATCATCCGGAGCCGAAACGGGATACTCTACGCCGCCGATGCTGCCCACGATCAAATGCCCCAGCGGAATTTCCGGCATCACCCGCGAAGGCATCAGGTCGCCGCGCAGTAAGCCCGTGATGGTATTGCCATGGTCCTTGGCAATTGGTGCGAACAACCGCAAATCATCGGGTCCCGGAGCGTCCCATTGCCAGCCGAGACTCACGATCGTGAACCCGCTGCGCAGGAGCCACGCATCCCCCGCGTCGGCGGCCAGGTCCACGTCACCTCCATCCACTAGACTGATGATTCGGGCGCGGCCCCGATTGGGAATCTCCAAAATCATCGAGCCGTTGCCCTTCTTCGAGTCTTTGGGCCGCACGGCAATAAAGTCCGCCGAAAATTCCACTTCGCCATTCTTGAGGTTCACCGCATTTTTGAGATCCACGATCCTCGCATTGTGCGGATTCGCGATCGCCAGGGAGAAATAGACGCGTCCAGTGATGCGCTCATAGGCCCCGCCGTCGCCGAATGCTTTGCCGCCCAACACATCCACGCGAGAAATAATCTCCACGTGAGTGACGCGCGCATCCGATGGACGGGCTGCCAAGGCAAGAATTAGGCCAATCGCGATGGCAAAGCGGCGGATAAACATGCGCTGCAGGATACCATGCCCTCCCAGCCATGCTTTAACACTCGTGTAACCTGCGAACCTCGAACATAGACAGTGCTCTTCGGGTGTTTTCTTCGGTGTGAGGTTTGCGATAGTTTGTGGACGCAGCGTGTACCCAGGGTCAGCGCATATCTATGAAGAAACAGGTTTTGTATGTCTCGATACTGCTCGTGATGCTCTGCGGTGCGAAGCCCCTCCATGGGCAGCTGCCGTTCTACACCGACGATTCCTCGGTGACGGCCCCGCGTATCCTGCACTTCGAATTTTTTAACGAGTTCGATGCGTTGCAGTCCTCGCAATATCCGAACCTTCGCCAGAATACGGCTAACTTCAAGATCAACTTCGGCTTGCCGCACAATCTCGAACTCGACTTGGATTTTCCATACCTTAATATAAGCCGTGCGTCCGGCTCCGCTTCTTCAGCGGGGATCGGAGACATGGACATGGGCATTAAATGGAACTTTCATAAAGCTTCGCTGGATTCCTGGGTCCCCAGCTTGGGCTCAAGTTTCTATATCGAATTTCCAACGGGCGACGAACGTAAAGAACTCGGTTCCGGGCTCGCCGATTATTGGCTCAATATGATTGCTCAAGAGCCGTTCACCGAGAAAACACGTATGAACGTCAACTTGGGTTTCCTCTTTGCGGGCAACACCAGCACCGGTGCCGTCGGAGTTCAGACCACCAGAGGACACGTCTTCACCGGAGGCGTTTCCTTGCTTCACGACTTTACACCGCGCTTGACCTTGGGCGTTGAGGCATATGGCGGCATAGCGGACACGTCCGGGCTTGGAAGAAGGCAGCTTCAGGGATTAGTCGGCGGTGAATGGGCCTTGCGGACCGGGTTCAGCCTTACGTTTGGCCTGATCGGCGGCAAGTACGAAGCTAGTCCGCGGATCGGCGGCCAACTCGGCTTCGCCGTGGATCTTCCCACCGTCTTCCGGCGCGCAGAGCCTGTGGCGTCTTCCAGCGGTAGCTCGAAGACGGATGCCTTCGGAGCGACGTCACCCTTGGCCTACCCGCAACTCCCTACTTTTTGATTGTGTGCCCAGGCAGCCGCGGAAACCGGGGCGATCCGCGAAAACGTATCAACCTAATTGGCGCGAGAGGCCTGGGGCGAACGCGCACTAGTGTTTTCGTAGTATTGCCCAGGGACAGAGATTCCGACAAAGTTCCGGTCGTTTTGCACCGGCAGCGTATGTTCGGGCGTGGGCACTCAGGGAAAAGCCCAATCCTTGCCGCGGATCCACTTGAATTCGCCAGGACTCTTCGACCACGATGACCGCTCAATCGCAACCTCCATCGGTCGCGCGCCCTGAAGAACAACGCGGGGCACCTCCCGGCCCTCTTGACGAGCGCGACATCCACTATTTTGGATGGCGCGTTGTGCTGGCAGCGTGTTTCGGCGTAATGGCGGGATTCGGCTCGCTGTTCGTTTACACGTTTGCGATTTTCGTGAAGCCGTTGAGCGCGCAATTTGGCTGGGACCGCGAAGCTATCTCCCTCGGTTTCGCTCTGGCCGCAATCACTCTGGGCGTCTGCTCGCCGTTTCTCGGCCGGCTGCTTGACCGGTTTGGTCCGCGCCGGATCATTCTCCCTTGCCTGACGATCTTCGGCTGTGGCGTCGCCTCACTGTCCGTTCTTCATTCCGGATTGTGGCAGTTCTATGCGACCTGCATCGTCATAGGAATCGTCGGAAACGGCGCCGCGCACTTGGCTTACGCGCGCTCCATCTCGACTTGGTTTCAAGAACGGCTGGGGACCGCATTGGCCTTCGTAATGTTGGGAGCTGGTTTCGGCGCGATGATCTTGCCGGTGGCGGCGCAAGCCGTCGTAAGCGGCTCTGGCTGGAGAGCGGCCTATGCGACACTCGGCGGCATTTCCCTGCTGCTCGGTCTGCCGCTGAGCTGGCGATATATCCGCGAGCGCGGCCCGATGCAGTTGCCGCAGATGCAAGCGCAAGCCGCTCGGGTGGTGCACTCGGGACTCACCTGGCAGCAGGGCACGCGCTCTTATGCGTTCTGGATCATCGTGGCAATCCTTTTCGTGAGTTCCATCAGCATGAATGGAGCAGTGGCGCACCTGTCCGCTCTCTTGACCGATCGGGGCATCACTCCCGGCGATGCCGCGTTGTGCGCTTCCATTCTGGGGGCCACGAGCGTGGTCGGGCGGCTCGGCGTCGGATCGCTGCTGGACCGATTTTTCGCGGCGCGCGTGGCGCTTTTTGTGAGCCTGGTGACTGCAGCGGGAATCTATCTGTTGGCGCGGGCGACCGGATTTTCGACGGGATCTCTCGCGGCCGCTCTGATTGGAATCGGCGCTGGCGGAGAAGCCGCGATCACACCATATTTGCTGACCCGTTATTTCGGGCTGCGTTCGTTTTCGACACTCTACGGACTGACCTGGACGTTCTACGCCGCCGCTGGCGCTACGGGCCCCGTTGTTCTTGGCCGGGCGTTCGATTCAACCGGCTCGTACACGTCTCTGCTGACGTTGCTCGCCGCGGCGTTGGCCGTTGTCGGCATGATGAACCTGCTGCTTCCGCGCTACCCGGAATCCACCGGCTAGTGTTTGGGAAGTCGAAACTCACCAACCTTGCGATCCGCCTCGGCTAGTAACTCGACATTGTTTCGCGAAGGGTCAATGGAAATCCGCCGGAACGCTGTTGAAAGTCTGCCGGGCGCGCTCAAATCCGCTGGGGCGCACGTGAACCGTGCCCAGAAACGGACGATCAATATCGGCAATGGCCACGAGCGTCAGCGAAATGAACAGCGTCAACAGCAAGACCTGCAAAAAATGCAGCCGAAAGTTTTCCGTTCCCATAAGCGACGCACAGAATAGAGTGATGAATCCACCCAAAATCATCACTATCCACAGGATGGTCGGCAGATTCGACTGGCTTTGCAACTCCCGCCGCCGCCGATATTCCGTCATGCTGGAAAGTTCGCTCAACGCGTGGTCCATGCTGGTCTGTTCCCCAAAATTTGTGGGGTTTACTCGCGCCACCGTGGACCACATCTTCTGAACCACCGGATGGCCTGCGAACCTGTTCTCCGCGTGATGCATGGCCGGCCACTCCTGGCTGATCACCGTCTCCGCATATTCCTTCGCAAGTTGGTGGACCTCCGCGCGCGCATCCGGCGGCAATCCGTCCGCCAGTCGAAAAACGTTGACCAGGGAGTTCGCTTCGTTGTCGGCGTTCAACTCCGCGGCCTGAAACGTCGTCCAGACAGCGTAGAGCATGAAGCCGACAATGACGGCATACGTCGTGCCAAGGACGCTCAACTGCCAGCCGAGCATCTCGTTGTGGATTCTGCGCGCCGGGCCGGGCCAGAAATGCTGCAGGGCCATGAGGAATGCAAAGTTCAGCGCGACGCACACGGTAACGATGAGAACGTCCTCGAAAGTGTTCAGCATGGAGGCAATATCCTAGCGCATCGGAAGGCTGTTCGACGAACGAAGCTATCGCCAGGCGTCTTCTACGAGGAATTCCCGGGGCCAACATTGAGAAGAGAAAGCGAAGGCCGCAAGCACCCGTCTTCGCTTGCGGCCCGTTCTTAGACTTCATGCGCGGGGTTTAGTACTGGAGCTATCACGCTACCTGGTGTTCATCACGTGTTTTTCAACTACTCGAAACGCTTGGCCGTGGCGTTGGCACACGCCTGGCGGTAGACAGTGCCGGTTGCGTCGGCGAACTGAACCTGGGCCGCCGCCGTCCATTGATCGGGACCGTGATCGAAGTCGGTGGTTTGGGTGATGGTTTGCGTACCTTGGGTAAAGCCGGGAAGTGGTGTCGTGGTCGTGAAGTTGATGAAGGCAATGCTCTTTGCAGAATAGGAATGGTGACCTTGATACTCCCAGATGCCATGACCCGCACTTCTCTGGCCTGGTGCGAACGACGGATTCAAGGTGTCCTCCATGAACGTTCCGCCATCCGCAAAGGTTAACAGCGAAGCAAAGCTCGGTCCCAAGTTTACGCCAGAGCAATTGTTCAGCTGCACCGTAACCATCCAGGTACCAACGATCTCGTCGTCGCCGTGCGAAGTCCACGCAGGGGCGCTCGAAATGCCGCATAACCCCACGATCGCCCCCAACGCAATTGGAAAAATCATTCTCTTCAGAAGCGAGTGCATATGTGTTTCCTCCTAGCGAAGTGCAGATCTGATTTGATTGAGAGTTCACCTTCCAAGTCCTCGACGATCGGCAGGAGACACGCTACCCGGGTCTATCCTCGAAAGTGGAAGTCTCAGCGCCCCGCAATTGCGGTTCTGCGGAGATTTTCTCGAACCGGGGGAAGGGTTCAATAGACGGCGTCTGACTTTCCGCTGAAATCCCTCTGACATGCCAAAGCTTTATCAGGGAGCGGCTTCGGGCCGAAGGTGGCGAGAACGCAGGGCAGTAAACAGTGTTACACTTTCGGCGATTTCCGGATAAGGAGGTTCTGCAGTGCCTTCCGAAACCTCCTCGATCTATCGATTCGGCGTCTTTGAGCTGGATCCGCGTTCGGGAGAACTCCGCAAACAAGGCGGACGAGTTAGATTGCAGGACCAGCAGTTTCGCATCCTGGTGAAACTCCTTGAGCGCCGGGGTGAGGTCGTCAGCCGGGAAGAGCTGCGTTCCACGCTCTGGCCGGAGGACACCTTCGTGGACTTCGAGACCGGCCTGAATACCGCCATCAAGCGGCTTCGAGGGTCTTTAGGCGATTCCGCAGACCACCCCATTTTCATCGAGACGCTCCCCAAACGCGGCTACAAATTTATTGCCCCAGTCGAATTTCTCGAACCACAGAATGGCCAGCTGCCAAGATCCACTGCGCCCAATCAGGCGCCTCCGACAATCCGATTTCCTCTCCTCCGCTACCTCATTCCCGCAATGCTGGTGCTCCTCCTGCTGGTAATTGGTGCTGCCGTCTGGTCCTTGCGGTCTCCCCACGTACCAAATCTGGCGGACATGGTTCAAATCACGAACGATGGAAAAGCCAAGAGTCCCATGAATCCGTTTGTGACGGATGGCGTTCACCTTTACTTCATTGAGGGAATGCCCTATACGACGGGCTCGGGTATTGCCCAAGTTTCCGAAACCGGAGGAGAAATCACCTGGATAACGACCAGTCTTCGTGAACCACTCGCCATTTATTCCATCTCTCCTGATGGTTCAAAGATGTTGCTGGTGGATGGCGCGGCAGCAAACTCCGAGTTGGCAGGGGAACTTTGGGAACAGCCCTTGCCAGCCGGCTCGGCTCGCCGGGTAGGCGATACTATGGCGTCTTCGGCAACCTGGACACCAGACCAGACGCATATTGTTTACTCGGATGGAGAAGCGATTCTAATCGCAAATGATGACGGCTCCAATCCTCATGAATTGGCGACATTGCCGGGAGTTCCCCGGGCTCTCCGGTTCTCGCCCGATGGCCGGAGGCTACGGTTTTATTTGACTCACCCCGATACGGAATCCCGTTCCATTTGGGAAATGGATGCAGACGGAAAAAACGTGCACCCACTTCTCCCGGGCTGGCAGGTCTCGCCCTACCAATGCTGCGGAAATTGGTCACCCGACGGAAATTTCTACTATTTCCAGGCGGGACATGACAGCACCCAATCGATCTGGGTGTTACCAACGCGGAAAGCCTTGTTTTCAGGCAGTACCCCGGTTCCTTCGCTTTTGACCTCCGGGCCTCTCCGCTTCAGTTCACCCGTTCCCAGCCGCGACGGAAAGAAAATATTTGTCGTCGGCGAAAATTCTCGAGTCGAACTCACACGCTACGACCCGCGTACACACCGCTTCGATCCGTTCTTGCACGGAATTTCCGCAGGTCCCGTGGACTTCTCCCACGATGGCCGATGGGTCACCTACGTTTCTTATCCGGAAATGACACTTTGGCGATGCCGCATGGATGGAAGCGAAAAAACACAGTTAACATTTCCACCCGCGCGCGTCTACGAGCCCCGCTGGTCGCCCGATGATTCCAGGATCGTGTTCATGGACGTGGATTTCACTCATCCTTGGAAAATCCGACTGATGCCCTCCTCGGGCGGGGCGGTGACTCCTCTCGTACCTTCGGATTCCTTCGCATCGCAGGATGACCCGACTTGGGCGCCGGACGGGAATTCAATCATTTTTGGGGCTTCAGGTGGCGCGGACAGGGCAACAGTGGCGATCTATCGCATGGATATGCACGGCCGGAAGATGGACATGATTCCCGCATCCGAAGGGTATTTCTCGCCGCGACTTTCGCCGGATGGCCGCTACATTTCTGCGATTACCGAACACCAGACAAAATTGATGCTCTACGATGTGGGCGCGCGCGAATGGTCCACTTTGGCAGAGGCCGAACTTCTCGGCTACAACGAATGGTCCCACGATGGAAGATATATTTACATGCGCGAAAATCGGAGCGGTGCGGGCGAGCTGGTTCGTGTAAGAGTCAAGGACCGTGTTCTCGAACCTGTCCTCAGCTTTAAAGATTTTCCCCAACTCGCCGACATGTTTGCCGCTTGGATTGGACTTACACCAGATGATGCTCCTCTTTTGATGCGCGACCGCAGCGTCCAGGAGATCTACGCCCTCGATCTCCACACACGTTGATCCCTTCAGGCATTTCCCAGACACAATGAACTGCTCTAGGTGCCGACTTGCGCTGTGACAATCGATGCCGACCTGAGTTGGAAGCGCCTGCGATCACCGCAACTCCCATGCAATTTTCGAGTATCGAAATCGTCCTCCGCGTATGTCACTCCAAAATTTACAGGTATCACCCGATGGCCTTTCCGCTGCGCCAAGGGCAAGCTACCAGCAACCTCAGTACAACGTGACCTGACCATGGAGGGATGTCGTCCGCGGCGTCCCTCCCCCTCCGAAGCCTCTTAACTCATAGTAATGGTCCGTGCTTACAATGCAGTATGTTCTTGGCGCAGGAAATTTCTTCAGCGTAGGTCGGTGACGCCCCGCGATGCGCAAATCACCTGCTCGCACTCCATAGCATTGAATTTGCACAGCTTAGAAATTACCGGGCAGGTTGGCACGGTCTTTGCGGTTATTTCAAGTAGACAATCAACGAACCCAAAATCTCGGAGGTAAGGAGGAAACCGTGAGCGCAAAATTCGACATATTTATGCAACTATCCGATGGCCAGCCGATCTGGATCAAAGCCGTGGAGTCTCTGGAAGAGGCCAAGCGACAATTGACGGAACTAAGCGAAAAAACTCCCGGTGAATACTTCATTTTCAATGCCAACAGCGGCCAAGTCATTGTCAGCTAAGCAGGACGGGGCTCATTCACTAGTCCAAGAAAAAAGCGGAATTCCGAAAGGCGTAGCCGCGTCTAAGTTAAGCAGGTTCGACAGCAATCTTTTCCGGTGGAGGATCTCGAGGGTCGCATTCTCGCGTGGGAAGAGTGGCACGGACATGCGTCCCGGTGGGCCCCGATTCGACTTCAAAGGTGCCACGGAGTTCCGCCAATCTTTCGCGCATGCCCGCAAGACCGATGCCGCCGGCGCCACCCGCGCGAAAACCCTCCAGGACCTTGCCGGGAATGCCCATGCCATCGTCGTGGAGATTTAGAATCACTTCATCGTCCGTGCAGTGTACTTCAATCTCGACGCGCGTGGCCTTTGCGTGGCGATGAACGTTCGTCAGCGATTCCTGCAATACTCGGAAAAGCGCAAGCTCGATCTCCCGAGGTAGGCGTCGAGTGATTTCCGTGAGCACCAGCTCGACTTTGACACCGCTCCGTTGCGCAAAGCCATCCGCGTACCACCGGGCGGCGGCGTGAAAGCCCAGCTCGTCGAGGAGCGGCGGATGAAGCAGGTGGGAAATGGTACGAATTTCGCTGATGGCGCGGTCAGCGAGATCCAGGGACTCGGAGACCCTTGGTTGCGACTGAGGGCTGAAGCCGGCCTCGCGGCGTTGCATTTGTCCGATGTTTATCTTCAGGGCGGCCAGATATTGCCCGACACTGTCGTGCAGCTCGCGAGCAATCCTGCGTCGCTCAACATCCTGCAATTCTAGAATGCGAGCGCTCAACATCCGGTAAGACTCCGCGTTTTTCTTTTCCACCAATTCCTGTTTCTTTCGCTGTTCGATTTCATCCAAAAGCAGGCGAAGGTTGTAAATCAACAGAACCAGAGCAAGGGCGAAGCACCCCACCGAGGTCGCGACCAGCCGGATGAAGAGGCGATCCCAAATCCGGAGCCGCAGAGCAAGAAGATTGTCTTCCATATTCTCCATCTCTCGGAGTTCAGCGTACATGGTCCCCCTCCGAGCGGATATTTCCGCCAGAGAATCGGGCTTTTTGCCGGGGCCTGGCTCGATGCAATGGGCGCCGGAAACGCAGGCGCGAAGCTGCGTGAAGTCTTTTTTGAGGAGTGTCAGTATGGCTGCCAAACGCTCCTGCTGAGTCGGATTGTCCCGCGTCAATTCCCACAGCTTGTCCACAACTCTTGTTTGCTGCTGGACCTGCTGCTCGAGTTGCTCCGCTTCATCCGGATTTCGAGAGAGTTGGTAGAGGTCAAAATTGGCGTGGCTTTCGCCGATGTCGGCGCGTAGATCCTTTAATAAGCCGCGAACCTGATACGTATGCAACACCAGGTCGCGGCTCGAGTTCACGCGCCGCACCGTGACAAAACCAATCACTCCGGTAACGCCGAGCAGAAATAACGTCAAGATGAGTGAGCTCCAGCGCATCTTGGAAGTTCGAACTTCAGGGATCTTTGATCGAGGGGAGAACGCTGGGCTGGCAGGTCTGCTCATTCGGTGATTCCACTAGCAAATCTTACACGGCTCCCCTTATATATCATGGCCCCTCAGCGTCGTTTCTATGAGAAATCTGTCCGATCGGCTGTTTTGCGCTTGCAGGCTGGATCTCTTTAAGCACTTGAGCTACGACCTGTGGATCGAATTTGGGACTAATGTAGCAACCGTCGCCAATCACGATGCGCAGAGCATTGATGAGTTCTTCCTCCGCATCTGCTTTCAACAAGTAGCCATTTGCACCCGCACGAAAACCGCTTCGTAGCAACTCCACCGATTCGTGAAGAGTGATTAGGATGATCTTGATTCGCGAATTGCCCTTGCGCACGGCGCGGGTGGCTTCGATACCGTCCATTCCGGGCATGGATACATCCATCAGCACCACGTCCGGTCGCAGTTCTTCGATCATGCGGACGCCGTCTCCGCCATTGCTCGCCTCGCCGCACAATTCCCAGTCCGGAAACGAATCCACAATGTTCTGTACACCGCGTCGTACAAATGCATGATCGTCAACAATCAATACGCGTGGCATGGGTTGGGCTCCGTGTCGCGGGGAAAAACGGTCTCCGCCGGTAACGCTCAAGCCTCGATGATCTGATTCTTGATCGCGTATCGCACCAGTTCGCTCACGGAGTGAATTTCCAGCTTGCGCATGATGTTGGCGCGATGGGTTTCAGCGGTTTTGACACTGATCCCCAGTGCGGCAGCCACTTCTTTGCTACTCTTCCCCTCCGCCAGCAGTTGGACGATTTCACGTTCGCGCGACGTCAGGCGACTGCGAAGAGGAAGCTTTGGTTCGCTAACGGAAATCCCCAGGAATGCCTGGCCGCCCAACAGCATTTCCGAGGCGCGCGAGGTGAAGAACGTACGGCGATTCGCAATGCAATCCACGGCTGCAACCAGGTCCCGATCAGCATCCGATTTCAGGATGTATCCCCGCGCGCCGCATTCGATCACCTCGCGGACCAGCTGATCAGAGAAGTGCATGGTAAGGAAGAGAATGCCAGTCTTGGGCAACGCCCTGTGGATGCGGCGCGCCGCCTCCAAGCCGTTCAGGTCCGGCATGCTGATGTCCATGACAACGATCTGGGGCTTCAGCTTTTCCGCGAGGGCGACCGCTTCCTTTCCTGTCTTCGCCTCCGCGCACACTTCCCATCCGGGTTTGGCGTTTAGAATCTCTTTCAAGCCGCGCCGCAAGATGTCGTGGTCGTCCACGATAAGAATTCTCAAAGCGGCGGTGCTTCCCCCAAACGGAGGTGTTGAGCTGACGGCCATTTCGGCTCCCCGGGTGGATTCTTCCATCATAGCCCCGCTTTCCGGACTGGCTGGCTTTACTTCGAGCCACTTGTCAGTTGAGCGCGGACGGCCCCCGGCTGGAATACAGCGATCCCTGTATTTAGAGCGTGAGCGCCCCCGGCTTCACTACGCCATTAAAACCGGGAGCGGCTGCTAGTGCGGATCAGGATTTGACCGTGAGATAGTTCTTCACTTTGCCGACGCCCGCAATTTCTACCGCTTTCGCTCCAATTCTCATCTTTTCGTCTTCGGATTGCACCGGCCCCTTTAATACCACCCTGCCATCCCTCACGATAATCTTGACGTTGTGGGCAGAGGTGGAGAGAGAGCTATCGTCCACGATGGACTTCCGGATTTTCTTGGCGAGATCGCGATCGGCTGGCGTTTCTTTCTGTTGATCGGCCGTCGCGCTGCCCGGCCGGGTTTCCTGCTTGTTCGTGGAGGTATTATCTGGCTCCTGCGATGCCGCTGCCGGCGTCCTGGCAGCAACGATTTGCGCGTTCCCATAAGTTCCCGCGGAGGTCAGCACGGCAAGTCCCGCCCCGAGAATCACGGTTCCGATTGCGAACTTTGTTTTCATACGTAGCTCCTTAACGAGTGTGGGCTGTATCCGTGCGAAAGTTAGATGAGTTCGTTTGGGAAAGATATTGGGAAGGTTCCTGAGTTTTCGCTCCCAAATCATTTAAGCAGATGGCATTCGCCGGCGTGTGATTTCGCCGCGAAAACCTACAGCCGTCTCTCAGGCATTGCCGTGAGGCATCTGCAGGACTGCGTGTATTGGCTGACCAAGGCCCCTCCGGCATTCTCGTGGAGCGCAGCACGGGACACTGATAGGACAGCCACTCTTCACCAAGGCGTTCTGAGGCCGAACCGCTTCTGCGACTCGAGTTAGGTGCAAAGGAGATTCAAACATGGCCACAAAGAAATCGGTTCTCGGCATTTATTCCACACGCCCCGCCACGGAAAACGCCATCAGCGCTTTCCGCGACAATGGCTTCGAAAGAACGGACATTTCCCTCCTTCTTCCCGAAAATCTCGGGTCCAAAGAAATTGTTACGGAGAAGGAAACCAAGGCGCCGGAGGGAGCAAGCGTCGGCGCGGGGTCCGGTGCAGTGATCGGAGGCACGCTCGGGTGGCTCGTGGGCATCGGTGCCCTCGCGATTCCAGGGCTTGGCCCTTTTATCGCTGCCGGCCCCATTATGGCTACGCTTGCCGGCATTGGCGTCGGCGGCGCGGTCGGAGGATTTTCGGGCGCGCTGGTCGGACTCGGTGTGCCCGAATACGAAGCCAAGCGCTACGAAGGACGTCTTCAGAAGGGCGGTATCTTGCTCTCCGTGCACTGCGACACTTCCGACGAGATCGATAGCGCCAAACACATAATGGAACGCACCGGAGCGGAAGACATCTCCGTCGTGACTGAATCTTCGACGGCGAACAAGGCTTCGGATGCCCAGGATGTGCGGCGCGCCGGCTCGGGCTACTGAAGCTATTCATTCCGCTTCGAACCAGGACTCGCTCTTCCGCACGTGCGCTTGCACTGGGGGGAGCGAGTTCCTTTTCATGTACTGGAAGGCGACCAGAGAGGAATTTGCTTTTACCAACGCCGGTTCGGTCTGGCCAACAAAGAAAAAAGGCGAAGCGGAAGTCCGCTTCGCCTTTTTTGGATTGCGCCAGAAGAGTATTCAAGGCTTCAATCGTGGACTGGCCTTCTGCAACCGTGCCACAAGGTGTTTTCCTGCACCCGGAGCCGCGTATTTCGACTCCTTGATAATCTCCGTTGCGGTCGCGCCGTTGCCGTACACCTGATGATTCGCGTCTTCGTCTGGCCGTAGCGTCGAACCTTCCAGGGAGATGCCCGCGAACACGCCACGGGCACGGGAATAGCTAAGCATCTCGGAGCGCATGTAGGCATCCGTGTCCGCCGAAGCCGTGCGACCTACAGGACCCGCCGCGATCGAAGCGTCGCCTCCCAGTTTCACCTTGCTGTGCAGCAGGCTATCCACGCCGCGGTTGTTCATTACCAGGATTACAAAGTCGGTCGCTTCTCCGCCTATCTGGAGGCCGAAGCTTCCACCCTCAAGTGCATACATAGCTGGCGCTCCCCACGGCCCAGTGAAGTCCTTGCCTGTACGGCAGACCATCACGCCGCGTCCATAGCTGCCGCCCGCAATAAACGCGGCTTTCAGTACCGAGGGGAGCACAACCACACAACGCGCTTTGTCCAGCACGTCCTGCGGAATGTCGTCGGGAATGTCCAGTATTTCCTGGATGACGGTTCCGGAATTTTGCATCCGGTCGATTTCCTTTTGGTCGTCTGGCTTCGGCCGGGCCGCGGCCAGTGGAGCCAGCGCGAGCATCGCACTCATTGCTATGTTCCAAAGTTTCATGTAGTCCTCTCTTTTCCTCGTTGATTCGTTCTATCTACTTGTCCCGACGGTCCGTTATCACCACTGCAATTCCGCCAATCAGTGCCAACGCTCCCAGGATCGGGGGCAGCGGCACCGTGTGCTTCTCCTGCTTGGTCACCTGAAGTGGGCCTACATCCACTTCCTTCTTGGGAATTGTGTAAGTAAACCCCTGGTAGGCCAGTGCGACCATGCCCAGGACAATCAAGGCCACGCCAAGCCACGTTCTGCCGTTCATTGGTGATCCTCCTCATCCGTATGCCCGGACGGCGGGCGGTTTGTGGGCTCCCTGTTGCGATCGCAACTCAGAAGGTTTCCGATCGAGTTGCGATGATCGATTTTCCGGCAGCCGGCATTCCTCAACCATCCACGATTTGCCGTATTTCCGTATGGCCTTCACCGCAGCAAATGCTGCAAATTCGCTTTCTGCAGCCGTTTGCCTTCGCCTTTCAGGGAAACCCTGTATGTCTTATCCGCTCGCGATGCGCTTTCATGGGACCGTCTGTCGCACGCTCCTCCGTTCGCCGTCTGCGTGGGTGGGTGGTCTGGCAGAACTACTCCGAGGAGGCATCCATGAATTGGGATCAAATCGAAGGCAAGTGGAAGCAGTATTCCGGAAATGTCAAGGAGAAATGGGGGAAGTTGACCGATGACGATCTGACCGTCATCAGCGGAAAGCGCGATCAACTCGTCGGCAAACTTCAAGAACGTTACGGCATGGCCAAGGATCAGGCCGAAAAGCAGATTGACGAATTCACCCGGTCGCTTAACACCGTATCCAGCGGTGACAACGAGAGGTTCAAGGCACGCGGTTCCGGACGCTGAAACGCGCTGGAGAATTGCCCACGCTTGGGAGCGCAACTCATGTAGGGCCGGCCCTTCGCCGGCCCTCATGCTTTTTTGCGCGGGGGTCTTCGGCCTTCGGGCCTGACTCCATTGCGATCCAGCATACAGAAACTCAGACCCCGAGTTACATCATTCACTGGATTTGCCGGGCATCCAGCATCACTTAGACTTGCCACGCTTCATGAAAACAGTCCGCTCGCCGGACGATACGCGATTAGCTCATTGTTAAGGAGACAACCATGGATCTGCTGATGACCATCGCTATCATACTTCTTATACTCTGGCTCCTCGGCTTGGTGACCTCTTACACTTTAGGAGGCTTCATTCATCTGTTGTTGGTACTGGCCATCATTGTCATTCTGGTGCGCGTGATTCAGGGACGTCGGCCAATCGTCTGACTCAGTTGTTCGCCTGCCGCCACACGGGAATGACGCGGCAGGTCGGAATCGTAAGTAGCTCCCTGTACTCGCGAGAGCGGTTGGTAAAACTTTTGGGAGAACCCGTGCATGTCCTTGACCAGCCCTATCCGTCATAGAAGGTGGCTCCTAGTTTCCGGCAGCGCGCTGGTCCTGTTGATGAGCGGCATCGCTTATTTGTATTTCCATCCCGCTTTTATCGAGGCGCGCTTGCGCCGAGGTCTCACACAGGCCCTGACGCAACGTTTCCAGAGTGAGGTAGATCTCCAGGACTTACAGGTCAAGTTATTACCGCGACTCAAGGTCACCGGTCACAACCTATCTTTGCATTACCATGGACGAAGGGACGTGCCGCCACTGATCTATCTCTCCTCCTTCTCGGTTTCCGCCGGATGGTTTGCGTTCCTGCGTCCCGTAGCCCACATTCCGCTGTTGAGGCTTGAGGACCTTCAGATCACAATCCCGCCACACGATCACACGACAGAGAAGCCGCATGCCCCCAACCACGATCTACCGCGTCAGTTATCGAACATAGTGATCGATCGAGTCGTTTGTGAGCATGCCGACATTCGTATTTTGCCGCGGCAATCCGGCAAGGTTCCCCTTGATTGGGATATTCATCAGTTGACCCTCCTCTCGGCGAGCGCCACGCAACCGTTTCAGTTCAAGGGATACTTGACTAATGGAAAGCCCATTGGAGATATCGCGACTCATGGACAATTTGGTCCCTGGAACGCCGACGATCCCGGCGAAACACCGGTGTCCGGCGAATACCAGTTCACCAACGCGGACCTGACACCACTTCCTGGAATCGGAGGTGTCTTGTCTTCCACCGGCCGATACGCCGGCGCGCTGGCGCAACTCGAGGTTGACGGCACAACAGATACTCCAGACTTTTCACTGGATGCGGTAGGCACGCCGGTGCCGTTGCACACGGAATTCTCAGCGACGGTGGACGGCACCAACGGCGACACGCAACTCCATCCCGTCAGCGCCGTTCTCGTTCGCTCCTTAATCATCGCGGAAGGGAGCGTAGAGCGCGTTCCGGGTGCGAGCGGTCATTTGATTTCGATCGAAGCCACTGTGCCGAACGGCCGAATTCAGGATTTTCTTGAACTTGCTACACGTTCCGAAAAGCCCATCCTTACGGGTCCTGTGAAAATCAAGGCAAAGCTGGTGATTCCTCCAGGCAAGGAACACGCTCTGGACAAGATTTCACTGGACGGCCACTTCGGGGTGGAGGACGGGAGCTGGAGCAATCCGGCGATGCGCGAAAAAATCGAGTCGCTCAGCCGTCACGCGCTGGGCAAACCCGAGCAGGAGGACGCAGGGAGCGCCATCACGGATATTCGCGGTGATTTCACAATTCGCAAGGGTGTCCTGCACTTTAGTAGGCTCACGTTCCACGTGGAAGGTGCTGCGGTCGATCTGGCCGGCACATACGCCATGCGCCAGGGCACCCTCGATCTCACAGGTCATCTGACTCTGCAGGCCAAGCTCTCCCAAACTGTGACTGGCACCAAGTCGCTTCTGCTAAAGGTGTTTGACCCATTTTTCGAAAAGAAAGGGGCGGGCGCGGTATTGCCAATCCACATAAGCGGGACACGTGAGAAACCCGTCTTCGGAGTCAGTGTGTTCCACAAATCTTTCGAAAAATCCTTGAAAGCCAGCAGCAACAATTCACAGTAGGCGTTCTCGTACCTGTTTTTCTCCCTGGATTTCCCTTCACTTATACAGGCCCCACCCGATGCCATCTCTGTACGCGCCATGTCACCATACCGGCTGAGATTGAATCATCCGGCCCGAGGGAGCAGAAAGGCTCCAATTCAAATCGCTCCAGGCGCTGCACGGAGACCAGCGAGTCACGCGCCTTCTCGAGCAGAGGGAATGATCATGCGAAAGCTTTTCTCCACCCGGTTGCTGTTCCTCGTGCTTGCATTTCTTGCGGTTTCGTCGGTCGCCGCCGCGCAAGTCAGCGTCGGCGTAGTCGTGAATTTCGCTCCGCCGGAACTTCCCGTCTATGACCAGCCTCCTTGCCCCGGAGAGGGCTACATCTGGACGCCTGGCTATTGGGGATGGGATGGCAATGACTACTATTGGATTCCCGGGACGTGGGTCCTTGCGCCGGCAGTCGGCTTTCTTTGGACCCCCGGCTATTGGGCCTGGGGCGGCAACGGCTTTCTCTTCCATGAAGGCTACTGGGGGCCTCAAGTCGGATTCTACGGAGGAATCGACTATGGTTTCGGCTATTTCGGTCACGGCTACGAGGGCGGCCGCTGGGATCACGACCACTTCTATTACAACCGAAGTGTCAACAACATCAACGTCACAGAAATTCACAACGTCTACAACACGAGAGTCGTTAACAGGAGCAACACAAGGCGCGTGAGCTATAACGGCGGCAATGGCGGCATCTCTGCGCGGCCCACGCCCGAACAGGAAGCTATCACGCGCGAGCGACACGTTGCAGCTACTCCCGCGCAGTCCCAACAGGTTGCGCAGGCACGCTCCGATCGCGAATTGAAAGCTTCGGTGAACCACGGCAAGCCCCCGATTGCGGCGACCCCGAAGGCAGGAGCATTCAACGATGGATCCGCTCTTCCGGCCCGCGAGGGCGGCCGCTATCTGCCTCCAGCGGAAAACCACGAGGAGCAGCCCAAGAACGGGAATGCTCGGCCCGCACCGGTAATCCATCCGAGTGACATTCCCCCATCGAAGCGCCCACCGGTTTCCAACACGGGTAATCCCAAACTCGACAAAAAATATCAGCAACAAGACCAAAAGCTCTACAAGCAGCAGGAACAGGCTCGCCAGAAGTTGCAACAGCAGCAGGACAAGGAACACCAAAAACTTGATAAGCAACGAGCCGACGACGCACGCAAACAAAAGATGGAAGAAAAGCACCAAAAACAAACGCAGCAACTCATGCAGAAGCAGGCACAGCAACGACAGCACCTCCAAACGCGACAGGCTCCGCCGAAGCCGCATCCGGCACCTTCGCACCCTCCCCACAATGATTAAGGTGGGAAAGCGTCGACACTATTCCCAAAGATCGCATGCGCCACACCGGGAATTTGAGTCATTGCTCAGTGGCCATCAATCCATTAATCGCTTTCCGGTTGATGGCCACTCGAAGAAAGCTTCGCAATACAGGACCACGAACTTTCTCTGATCTGTGTCTGTCTAACGGGCAGCGGTACAGGGAACCGTCGCGCCCTGGAAGGTGCAGTCGTTTTAACGCCATGGGTGGCACTGGCTGCTCGTCGATTCCACGGGACCGACTGGCCCACAAATCAGCAAGGCTAAAGCCAATTAATCAATTTCCTTTTTCCTTTTATGGCTGGAAACCTGCTCGGCTGCCACCTAAGTAAGTCACCTGGCTGGCATTTCCGTGCGAAACAGAGTTTGTCCAAGACATCCGTTCTATAACCCTTGCCGCTGTTGTCAACTGGCTCGTGAACTAAACTAAAGTCGAACCAAAGCCGATGGGGGGCTTTTGCGTTCTTCGAGGCTTCGAACCACGCTTGACCTCTATACACAGGCACACACAGGAAAACAGCGATGAGGCCCGCGGAATCCAGGGAGCTTTCCTGAAGGCGATGGAAATGCGCACGGGAATGACACAATAACGCAGTTGCGGGTTACAGCTTTTTTCGGGTTTTCGCTCTACCTGATTGAAAAATATGGTAGGCCCGTGGGGACTCGAACCCCAGACCTCTACCGTGTCAAGGTAGCGCTCTAACCAACTGAGCTACGGGCCTGCTCTGTCTTCCGGGAACCGAAATGCGACGCCCCTGGGCAGGAACTGTCAGATTCCCGAACGCTTGCGACGAATGCCACCGACCGTGCTTCGCAGTAAATGGATGCAACGCCCCGGCCATTCGCAACTTCACAAATATAGCATACCGTCGGGGCTCCTTATGCTTACGGGAAAAGCCCGGGGCCGCCGGCCTATGGCCGAAAAAACCGCAAAGCGCTCGCACAGCGACCCGGTTGTGACCCCGCCAAACCGGGTGCTATCCTCGATTTCATGGCAAACGTTCCCGAACCCGCCTCAGAGCTTGCGCTCTCGTCGGCCAGCGCGAGGGCCGGACGGGAATTCGAAGCCTTGCTCGAGGTCATCGAGACGATTGCCCAGCAGCGCGATCTGAAAGCTTTGTTCCACGAACTTTCCGATCACCTGCACGCCGTCCTGCAGTTCGACTTTCTCGGCATGGTTCTCCACGATGCCGAGCGGGGCACCATGCGGCTTCACATCCTGGAAGCCCAGCAACCGGTCGCGCATGAAAGCCCCGAGGAAATGCCGGTCGTCGATTCACCTTCGGGATGGGTTTTTGAACACCAGCAGCCGTTTGTCACCCAGGACGCTTCCAAGGATCCCCGGTATCCCCAATTCATGCAGAAAATCCAGGCTTCCGGCGCGCACACGGCGGCGATTCTGCCGCTCACCACCGCGCATCACCGGCTTGGCACGATGGTCTTCGGGCGTTTCGTGCCACAAGGCATTAGTGAGGCGGAAATCCAATTCATGAAGCGCGTGGCCGCCCAGGTTGCCGTGGCTGTGGATAATGCTCTGAATTTCGAAGCCGCGGAGGCGTATCAGAAACAGTTGGCTCGCGAGCGAGACCGCCTCCAGGTTCTGCTGGAAATCACCAACCTCCTGGTCAGCACGCGCGATCCCTCTGCGCTTTTCAAGGGCATCGTCTCCTCGCTCAAGCCCGTGCTTCAGCACGACTACACAAGCCTGGCGCTCATGGACCGCACCTCGGGCCTGCTGAAAATCCACGCCCTCGATCTGCCGGGGAGCGCACCGTTGGCCAAGGTAGAAATGGCAGTTCCACTCGAAGGCTCGCCTTCGGGGCAATGCTTTGCCAGCAGCCGGGTAGTGATTTCGCGCGGCAAGGAGATCGACAAGTATCAACTCGACGTCATGCGGTTTTTCCGCGAGCAAGGTGTCCAGGTGATCTGCTGCGTTCCTCTGATCACGCACGGGCGCACGTTTGGCACGATCAATCTGGCCAGCCGCAATCCAGAGGCGTTTACGCCGGAAGACGTCGAACTCATTCAGCAAGTCGCGGCGCAGGTGGCCATCGCTCTGGAAAACGCGTTGGCGTTCAAGGAGATTGACGCGCTCAAGGACAAGCTGGCCGTGGAGAAGCTGTATCTCGAAGAAGAAATCCGCTCTGAATTCAACTTCGACGAAATCATCGGCGAAAGCCCCGCGCTTCGGCGCACCCTAGCGCAGGTGGAGCTCGCCGCGCCGGCAGGCACGACGGTGTTAATTCAGGGCGAAACAGGAACCGGCAAAGAGATTATCGCCCGCGCCATCCACAATCTCAGCCCGCGCCGCGAGCGCACCTTCGTCAAGGTGAATTGCGCCGCCATTCCGGCAGGACTGCTCGAATCCGAACTCTTCGGCCACGAACGTGGCGCGTTTACGGGCGCCCTCACACAAAAGATCGGGCGTTTCGAGTTTGCCGACAAAGGCACGCTTTTCCTCGACGAAATCGCGGATCTTCCCCTGGAACTTCAGCCGAAACTCCTGCGCGTGCTGCAGGAACAGGAATTCGAGCGTTTGGGCGGGAACCGCACGCAGCGCGTGGACGTGCGTGTGGTCGCGGCCACCAATGCCGATCTTGCGCAACTCGTCGCCGAACGAAAATTCCGCAGCGACCTTTATTACCGTCTCAACGTCTTTCCGATCTTTGTTCCGCCGCTTCGCGAGCGCCGCGAAGATGTGCCTTTGCTGGTACGGTATTTCGTGCAGACTTTCAGCCGGCGGCAGAACAAGACTGTGGAGTACGTTCCCTCGGATGTCATGGAGGCGCTGGTCAATTATTCCTGGCCGGGCAACATTCGCGAGCTTGAGAACCTGATCGAGAGGGCTGTGCTACTGTCCGATGGCAAAGGCCTTCGCGTTCCGCTTGGCGAGCTGAAGGCTGCGGGAATTCCGGCGCCCGTCGGCGGTTCTTCCGACTCTTCCGGCAGCACTTGGCCTTTGCAGTCAGCCTCGAATAATGCTCAGGGCGCCATCACCACCCTCCAGGATGCGGAGCGCCAGCACATCCTCCGCGCACTGCGCCAGACGCAATGGCGCATCTCCGGCCCGCGCGGCGCCGCCAATTTACTGGGCATGAAGCGCACCACCCTCCAGGCCCGCATTCGCAAGCTTGGTATTAGGCGACCCCTCTGAAACGCCTGCTATCGAATCCGCAACGCCCGCTTGGATTGAGCGGGAGACTGTGCTCTCCTAAATACGGAGACCCATGAAGCCGCTACGCGCACCGGGATTCGCAATGTCGCTCGCCGGAGCCTGCCTGCTTGCGGCCTTCTCACTGCTGCCGCTGGCGGCCGCTTCCATGGCCCAATTGCCCGTGATCCGGTTTGTCCGCGACCCTGATCCTGCCCCATCGTTCAAGCTTAAAGACCTCCATGGTAAAGATCTGGATCTCAAGGCTTCCAAAGGAAAGGTAATTCTGCTGAATTTCTGGGCCACCTGGTGCGGTCCTTGCCGCGAAGAGATTCCCAGCCTGATTGCCCTGCAGGACCGCTACAAGGAACAACTCCAGATCATTGGCCTGGTTGTGGATGACGATGACCCGAAGGAAATTCAGAAAGTCGTGGACTCCGAAGGTATCAACTATCCCATCGCGCTGGCGGACGACAAAACGCGGTTCGAATATGGGGGAATCGCCGCGCTGCCCACGGTCTTCATCATCAACACCGATGGCCGTGTAGTGCAAAAGCATGTGGGTTTGTTTAACCCAGGGCTCTACGAGACGGAAGTCCGTGCGCTTCTTGGCCTACCCGTCGCCGCGCAGGTGGAAACGTTCCAGGACCAAGGCGACATTTTCCTGAATCACGCCGATCGCGCAAAAATCTTGCCCGGGGTGGACATGACGCGCCTCACGTCGGAGCAACGCAACGCTGCGCTGCACAAATTTAATGCCGAGTCCTGCGACTGCGGTTGCAAGCTCACGCTTGCCCAGTGCCGCATTTATGACCCTGCCTGCAAACTCAGCCAGCAACGCACCGCGGAAATTGTGAAGCAAGTCGCTTCACAGAGCGCCGATCCTTCGAAGGCAGCGCCGAAGCAGGAAGTTGTGTCACCCGTTGCGGGACAAACACCAACTCCTCCGAAGCCGTGAGCCGCTAGCCGGCTGATCCAGAACCTTGTCTTTGTAGCGGCCGCCCTCTGAAGCGGGCGCTTCTGTGCTTATTTTTTCAGTAAATCAATGGCGACCGTCGTCATTCCCTTTACACCCGCGCGAATCGCTGGTTCTGGCAGCGGCGCGAACTCGCTGGAGTGTGGTCCCGGCAATCGCGCGCCTGTTTCCTCCGCCGCTTTCCACTTTGCGGGGTCCGGCGCTCCCAACCAGAACATGCAGATCGGCGGCTTCGGATCCTCCAGCGCAAACAGACTGAAATCCTCGCTCGCCATCAACGGGCGCCCCGGCCAGACATTATCCTTGCCGAGAGCTTTTTCCAAAGAGATAGCTACGCGCTGAGTAAGGACAGGATCGTTGATCGTAGCGGGCACATGGTCCTTCGCCACTTCGATGATCGGTGCGCGCTCCGGAGGAATTCCCGCCGATTCCGCAATCCCGTCGGTGATGCGTTTGATCGCCGCCAGCACTTTCTCCCGCTGCGCCGGGGTCATCGTGCGCACCGTCAACTGCAAATGGGCCTCATCCGGAATGATGTTGTGCTTGGTTCCCGCGTGAAACGATCCCACGGTCACTACCGTGGGCACCAGGGGGTCCGACTCCCGGCTGACGATCGTTTGCAACGCCATCACGATTTCGGCCCCAATCACAATCGGATCCTTTGTAATCTGCGGCGCCGCTCCATGGCCGCCATAGCCGCGGATGGTGATGTCCACGGAATCCGCGCCTGCCAGCATTGGTCCGGCGTGCCAAGCCACGGTTCCCGCCGGGTAGAACGAAGAGTCGTGCAAGGCCACGACATAATCGGGCTTCGGGAATTTCGTGTACAAGCCCGCGCGCAGCATCGCGGCCGCACCGGCAACCGTTTCCTCAGCTGGCTGGCCGATCAAAACCAACGTCCCGCTCCACTGGTCTTCACTTTCGAGCATCATTTTCGCTGTTCCCAGCAGGACCGTCATGTGTAGATCGTGCCCGCACGCATGCATCACGCCCACTTCTCCGCCACCAGCGCGCTTCTCGCGTACCTTGCTGGCGTACGCCAAACCGGTCTCTTCCGTTACGGGCAACCCGTCGAGCTCCGTCCGGAGGTAAAGTGTCGGCCCCGGCCCGTTGCGGAGCACCGCCACCACGCCGTACGCAGCGCTCCCGTCGTCATATTTTCCGAAATGGTCGGTCACTTCATAGCCCATCTTGGCGAGCGCCGCGGCGACATATGCCGCAGTGTCCTTCTCCTCGGTGGAAAGCTCCGGATGCTGATGCAGATACTCGTAGGTTTCCATCCAGTTCGAAAGGTGGGAATCGACCTTCGCGTCGAGATCTGTCTGCGCAGCGGCCGGCAAACAAGCCACTGCTAAACAGGCCGCCACCGCCAGCAATCCAGTTCGTTGAAAGTTCATGATTTCCCCCGATGCGCCGGAAGTTTATCAAATTCTGGAAAGTCCCAGGTCTTGCCACCCTGGGCTTTTCTCTTGCCCTGATTTGCGACGCGGTCTACACTCCCGGAAACTTGTTGTCCCGCGAACTTCCCAAGGAGATTTCCATGAACCGTCGCGTCTGGATTTTATTGGTTGTCTTAGGGGCCTCAACAATCTTCACCGTGCGCGGCGCCTTTTCGAAGGCCGGGAACCAGGAGAAGCGTCGCGCCATTAATCTCCCGGGGCCGGCTTCGCAGTTGCCTTTCAGCAAGGCCATTCTCACAGGCGACACGCTTTATATTTCCGGTAGTATCGGCCTCGATCCAAAGACCGGGAAAGCGCCGGACAAAATCGAGGACGAACTCAGGAATCTCTTCGACGACTACAAAGCTACTCTGTCCGCCGCCGGCATGAATATGGATGACCTGGTTTACGTCCAGGTTTCTTGCACCGATCTCTCGCTGTACGAAAAGTTCAATGCCGCCTATCGCGCGCAGTTCGCGAAAGATTTTCCGGCGCGGGAGTTCATCGGCGCGGCTTCCCTCCTGCGCGGTGGACACTTCGAAATGCAAGCGATCGCCGTCCGCCGCTAGACCCTAAGCAAATGGTTCGAAACGGCACCAGTCTGCCAGCGTCCGTCATTAAGGATAGTCGTCCTTAAATGCTCATATTTGGGCATTATTAATTGCTGTCAAATTGGCAGTTGCCCATATAACATCACTGTTCCCAATCGCACAGCTGGCCAATTCAACCTGCAACTACCTACAAATAAAAGCCTTAAATATTATCCACTTGCCCGCTGGTTTGGCACTCTCATTGCCAGTTCTATAGCTGAACAATCGAGCCATGCTTAGAATCACGACTGAAACTAAACGGGGCAAACTCTTCCTCAGCGTTGAGGGCAGCCTTTCCGGACCGCGCGTCACGACCCTCGAGCAATGCTGGCGCGAACTCTACGCCACCACGCCGCGGCCCAAATTTTGCGTCAATCTCTGCGGAGTCAGCTACATCGACAACGCCGGCAAGGTGCTGCTGACCGAAATGCACCGCCTTGGCGCGGAGCTTCTGGCCGAGGGCTGCCTGAATCAGGCCATCGTGAACGAGATCGTTTCGAATCGGAATAAACCTTCCGGGACAAACGAGAAGGAACCGGAGTCTTCCAAAGGCTCATCTATCATTTTCTACATCATTTTTTTCAGCTTGCTCCTGATTGCGCCGTGCGCCCCGGCGCAAACCAAAAGCGTTGCGCTTCCTCCCACTGCTTCGGATGGCGTTCTCAAGCTGACGTTGCAGCAGTCCGTTACCCTGGCGATTAAACAGAACCCCACCCAGCAGATCGCCCTGCTTAACGCTGCGGAAAGTGTCCAGGACAAAAACATTACGCGTTCCCAGCTTTTACCCCAGGCGAACCTGCACGTGGCGGATTCCGCCAACCGTGTAAATCTTGTCGCGCAATTTGGCGGCGACATTCCTCCAGACTTTCCTTTTCCGGGGCACATCGGACCTTATCAACTTTTCTCCGCCGGCCCGGCATTCAGCAGCAGCGTGATCGATCTCTCACTCTGGAAGCACTATCAGGCCTCGCGTAGCAACGTGGACGCCAGCAAGGCCAACAGCCTCTCCACCCGGGAGCAGGTCATACTCCTGGTGGTTTCGCAATACATCGGCACCTTGCGGGATGTAGCCAACGTGCAGGCATCGCGCTCGCGCGTCGAGCTCGCGCAGGCGCTTTACGATCAGGCTGCGGATTTGCAGAAGGAAGGCGTTGGAACGGGCATCGACACCCTGCGCGCCAACGTGGAACTCCAAAACGAGAAACAGCGACTGATCGAAGCGGAAAACGGACGCGACGCTTCCCTGTTTGGCCTCAGCAAATTGCTGAACCTCGATCCGCGCCAGAAGATTGATTTGGCGGACTCACTCGATTTCTTTGATACACCGCAACCCGACGTGGAAGCCAGCATCGATGCAGCGCTTTCCTCCCGCGAAGAGTGGAAGGCCATCGAAGCGCAAGAAAAATCGGCCAGGCTGGAAAGGCAGTCCTCGCAATACCAGCGGCTACCCTCGCTGCGCTTTGACGGAAATTGGGCGTATCTGGGAACTTCGACCTCGAATGGCATCCCCACGTATCAATACCAGGCTTCTGTCAATATGCCCCTGTTTACCAGCGGCCGCATCCACGCGGAAGTAGTCAAAGCCGACCTGGAACTCCAGAAACTCGAGCAGCAGAAAGCCGATTTGCGCAACCAGATTGCGCTGGACGTGAAAACGGCTTTGCTGAATCTGGATTCTGCGAGGAACGAAGTGCAAGTTGCGAATCTCGGGGTGACCCTGGCGAAACAGGAAGTGGACCAGGCCCGGGATCGTTTCCAGGCCGGTGTGGCCAACAACATTGAGGTCATCTCCGCACAGGATTCCCTTTCGCGCGCCAACGATAACCAGATTGCCGCGCTCTACCGTTTTAATCAGGCCCGTGCTGACTTCGCGCGCGCCGTCGGTCAGATGGAAAAAACCTACGCGAAGTGAGGATCCATGAGTGTTGAGATCGAGGTCGGATTAGAGAACGCTGCGAAGGTGAAGGTGCCGCTGGCTGAGAGCGAGAAGCTGGAACTCGGTTCGGAAAAGCAAACGAATTCGAAGATCCGCAACCGGCTGATCATCGGCGGCGCCATCGTGCTGGCGATTTTTCTGGGGCTCTTCCTCTATTTTCACAATCGGGAAAGTACCGACGACGCAGAAGTAGACGGCCATATCACTCCGATCGCTTCCAAGGTTTACGGCCGGGTCGGCAAGGTCCTCGTGAACGACAATCAAGCGGTCAAAGCCGGCGATGCGCTGGTGCAACTAGAGACCGGCGACTACCAGGCCGCTGTGGACCAGGCCAAGGCCGAGGTCGCTTTGGCCGAAGGCGAGGCGCGCTCCGCCGGCGTAGACGTGCCGCGCACGAGCGAAAGCGCCGCCAGCGACACTTCGAGTGCACAGGCACAGCTTTCCGCCTCACAAGCGGATCTGGTGCGCGCGCAAGCCAGCTATGAACAGTCGCAGACCGCGGATCTTGCCTACGCCGAGGCCAACGTCGAAAAGAGCCGCGCGAATTCCCAGCTTGCCCAGGCAGATCTGGCGCGCTACCTCCCGCTGATGCAAAAAGGGGAGATTTCCAAGCAGCAATATGACGCCGCGAAAGCCAATGCCGATGCCAGCGCCAGCCAGTTGAACGCCGACGAACAGAAGCTCGCGCAAGCCAGGCGCAATATCGAAATCAGCCGCGCGCAACTCGAATCCGCGAAAGCGCACGTATCGCAATCGGAAGCCGGCGTCGCCAGTGCCCGGGCCGACGTGAAGCGCGTCGCGATGCGGTCTGCCGACGCCCAGGCGAAACTCGCCAAAGTGGCTCAGGCTCGAGCGCAACTCGCCGCGGCTGAGCTCAATCTCAGCTATTGCAACATCGTGGCTCCCGTCGCGGGTGTCGTGACGCACAAACAGGTGGAAAACGGGCAGATTGTGCAGCAGGGGCAGGGGCTGATGATTGTTGTCCCCTTGCAGGACGTCTGGGTGACGGCGAACTTCAAGGAGACCCAGCTGCGCAATATGCGACCCGGCCAAAAAGCCTACATCGAGGTGGACACTTATGGTAAAACGTTCACCGGACACGTCGATTCGATTTCCGGCGCAACTGGTGCCGTCGTCAGTCTTCTCCCGCCCGAAAATGCCACCGGCAACTTCGTCAAGGTGGTGCAACGCATTCCGGTAAAGATCGTTTTAGATCCCATTCCGCCCGACGTGGCGATTCTGCGCCCGGGAATGAATGTGGATGCAACAGTGATCACCAAGTAGCACTAGCAAGTCGAAACGCGGACGCTCATGATCGAGAAAGTCATCTCCAGGCTTCGCTCTCCGGACGGCACGATCAACCCGTGGGTGATCGCCATTACGGTCACGCTGGCCACGTTTATGGAAGTGCTCGACACCTCCATTGCCAACGTAGCGCTGCCGCACATCGCGGGAAATCTCTCGGCCAGCGCGGATGAATCCACCTGGGTTCTAACCTCATATCTGGTTTCCAACGCGATCATCTTGCCGCTTTCCGGCTGGTTCTCCTCGCTGCTCGGCCGCAAGCGTTTCTATATGGGCTGCGTTGCCGTCTTCACCTTGAGCTCTTTCCTCTGCGGGCTCGCGCCTAGCCTCGGCATGCTGGTTTTCTTCCGTATCCTGCAGGGCGTCGGTGGTGGAGGGCTGCAACCCAGCGAACAGGCAATTCTCAATGACACCTTCCCGCTCTCCAAGCGCGGCATGGCCTTCGCGGTCTATGGCATCGCCGTGGTCGTTGCGCCCACGCTCGGACCATGGCTCGGCGGCTGGATTACCGACAACTTCTCCTGGCGCTGGATTTTCTACATCAACGTTCCCGTTGGCCTGCTTTCGATGGCTCTCACGTATGTTCTGGTTTCCGATCCCCCGTTCATGAAACGCATCAAGGTCAGCGACGGATTCCGCATCGACTATATCGGCCTCGGTCTCATCAGCCTGGGACTCGGCAGCCTGCAGATCATTCTGGATAAAGGCCAGCGCGACGATTGGTTCGATTCCAATTTCATCCGGCTCTTCGCCGTGCTCATGGTGATCGGCGTCGTTGGCGGAATCATTCGCGAGTTTAAGGCCAAAGAACCCGTCGTCGACTTTCGTATGCTGAAAGATCGCAACTTCGCCATTTCCACGTTGGCGATGTTTTTCCTCGGCTTCGTGCTCTATTCCAGCACGGTGCTGATCCCGCAAATGCTCCAGGGACTCATGGGCTATCCCGCGGAACTCGCGGGCCTCGCCCTCTCTCCCGGCGGTGCCACGATCATGTTCTGCATGCCGCTGGTGGGATTTCTCGTCTCGAAAGTCGATACGCGCTATCTCATCACCTTTGGCTGCACGATTTCCGCATCCGCGCTCCTGGTCATGGCCGGCTGGAATCTCTCGCTCGATCTCAACCATGCCATTCTCGGCCGCGTGCTGCAGTCCTTCGGACTTGCGTTTCTTTTCATTCCGATCAACGTCACAGCTTTTGCATACGTTCCCCGTGAAAAAACCAATATGGGCACGGGAATTATCAATCTGGCGCGAAACATCGGCGCCAGCGTGGGGATCGCCACGGTCACCACTTTGCTCGAGCGGCGAACACAAATGCATCAGGCGCGTCTAATGGATCATGTGAACGACATGAATCCCGCCCTGCACAATACGTTGAATGGTTTGGCCGCCGCTTCGCTCGCGTCCGGAGGAGTCTCAGGCAGTCCGACCCCAGTGACACAAGCGCACGCCATTCTTTTCAACATGATCGAGCGCCAGGCCACCATGCTCGCGTTCGTGGACAACTACAAGCTGCTGGGCATCATTTTCTTTGCCATCATTCCTATCTTCTTTCTTATGAGGCGCCCAAAGATGAGTGGTGGTGCAGTTCCAGTACATTAGGGGAAACTTTGTAACCTTTTCACGCGTAACGACTCTTATGAAGCTACTTGGGGGAACCAAATGGCAACGCAAGTGATCAATCCAATGCAACTCACCGAACAGAAGTTGATCCGCGCAGGACAGCGAGGCGACTCCCAGGCCATCGAAACGCTGTTTGGCCGCTATCACCGCCAGCTGTTTCAGACCGCGCTTCGCGTGCTTGGCAACGCCGAGGACGCCGAGGATGCTCTCCAGGACGGACTTCTCTCCGCCTATCGCAACCTCAAGCGTTTCGAAGGGCGCTCGCAATTTTCCACCTGGCTCACGCGCATCGTGATCAACGCCGCGCTGATGAAGCGGCGCAGCGCCAAGTCGCGCCCGGCGGTTTCGCTCGACGAAACGCATCACGAGGACGAGTTGCCCGCTACCGAGCGGTTTGCGGACGACGGCCCCACACCCGAGCAGCTTTACGCCGGCACCGAAATTCGCGAGATGATCAACGAAAATCTCGACGAGCTTTCGCCGCTGCTGCGCACCGCGTTTGTGCTGCGCGAGGTGGAAGGCTACTCCACGGGAGAAGCCGCGAAAAAGCTCGGAGTCACGGAAAACACGCTCAAGGCCCGCTTGTGGCGCGCTCGCCACCAACTTGCGGAGCGCCTTGGCCGCCGGCTGCGCCGCATGAAGGACGGTATGTCCGGCTCCAACGTCGGCGACGAAGCCTGCAGCTATTGCTGACGATTCGCCTTTCCGGGGTATATCCATGCTTCCTGAAGGAGATCAGCGCCGTGCGGCCGCATACCGGCCCAGCACGCGTAATTCACTGGTCGCCTCTCGAACTTCTTTCAAGGCCCGTTCCAGGAATTCGGGTTGCTCCGCTTCTACGTCCAGAAAGAACTGATATTCCCACGGCCGGCCATGAATGGGCCGGCTCTCAATCTTCAGGAGATTTGCGCCGTGCCTGGCGAATGGTTCCAGCGACGCCAGCAGCGCCCCCGGCGCGTGGGCCAGGCGCATTGCCACGGATACTTTTCGCGCGTCTGCTTCGCGAAATCTTCCGGCCTCATCCGGAGGCAACAGCAACACAAACCTCGTAAAATTCTCCGCGTTGTCCTGAATATTCTCCTGCAGAATCACCGCGCCATAATGGCTTGCGGCCCGTCGTCCCGCAATCGCCCCGGCGCTTCGGTCTCCCCGCTCCATCATTTCCCTTACGCTCCCGGCGGTATCCTCTGCCGGAACGCGCTTCAGCCGCGGGCGCCCGGCAAAAAATCGCTCGCACTGGGCGAGCGCCATCGGATGGGAAGCCACGGCTCGCAGATCCTCCTGCCGGGTTGCCGGTATGGCCATCAATTGGAGTTCAATCGGCAGGATCGTTTCGCCGCACATTTCCAGCGGGCTGTCCAACAAGAGATCGTAGACGCGAAGAACCGACCCGGCCAAAGTGTTTTCCACCGGAACCACCAGGGCGTCCGCCGCGCCTTCGCCGATGGCCGCAAACGTGGCGTCAAACGTCGCTCGCGGTACCGTCCGAATTTCCTCCCCCAATAGCTGCACCGCCGCCGCTTCGCTGAACGCTCCCGGTTCTCCCTGAAATCCCACGCGCATCTTCCGGTAGTTGAGTTCCGCCATGCGTCTCCGCGCCCGATGGATTCTCCGCGCGCTCTTGTCTCACGCTATAATCTTTCTTTTCGCGCTGGAGGCACAGGAATCATGACACAAACGCGTCCCCAAACAAGCGACTACGCTCCCAATTTCGCAAAATACGTGTCGCGCGTTCCGGATGGCGACCTCCTCGAGATTCTCGAGAATCAACGGCGGGATATGCTCCGGCTTCTGGAGCCGCTCAGCGACACGGACGGCGATTTTCGCTACGCGCCGGACAAATGGTCCATCAAGGAGATCCTCGGTCACCTTAACGACACCGAGCGCGTCTTCGCGTATCGCCTGCTGCGAATCGCACGCGGCGACCAGACGCCTCTTCCAGGCTTTGAGCAGGACGACTACGTGAAGGCAGCGAATTCCTCAGCTCGAAAACTCGCAAGCCTTCTGGAAGAGTTCGATTCCATTCGCAGCGCCTCAGCCGGCCTCATCCTTTCGCTCGATTCCGCCTCTTTCCTGCGGCGAGGCACTGCCAGTGGCAAGGAGATTTCCGCCTTGGCGCTCACATTTCTGATTGCGGGTCACGCGCTCCACCACCAAGCGATTCTCGAGGAACGTTATCTGCCGGCAATGCGCATCGCCTGAAAGCGCGCTACATCGGCCCGGGCAGTTCCTCCTCCTCTTCCAGCATCCAGGAGCTTTCGGCCCTTTCGTCCGCGGGTTCTCCACGCAGCGTAACCGCCCGCTCCACCGGATGGATCTGTTCTCGCATCGGACGATGTGTTGAGTTCATCGAGATCGGCCACGCCAGATAGAACAACAATACCGTTGCGAGCGCCAGAAACAGGCCTCCGGCGATGACCGAAACCGCCCCTGCCTGCAGTGGCTGCACCAGCGCCTCTCCCAGTAAGTACGTGCCACAAAACAACAGCCCCAACTCCGCAAACAACCCCAGACTTCGAAAGGTGTGTTGCGAGCTCCCACGCACGACCAGAGGTGTGCGCCCGTGCAGGTAGTTCGCGATTCTCTCTTTCTCCCTCATCGTCCATGCTCCTTTTCGTTTGGCTCTCCTGTTTGGCTGTTCGTTTCTTCCCGTAAGAAATTCAGATAGGCAAACACCGCCGAATGCTCGCGCCTTCGCATTTCGCTGCCGCAAACACACCAGCGCGTTTCCAGGTCTCGGTCTTCCCGTGTGGAGAGCGCGGTCAACCCACAGGCTCGGTTCACGCAATGCCAGTATGCGTGCATGGCTCAAAGCCCTTCCGTCGGTCTGTTAACTGAATAGTAACGGCAACAGGTGATACTTCGTGGAAAGGCCGGGGCGCTTATATATAGCAGTGCAGTATCTAATGCAACAGTAAATTAAAGATCCACGTGAAATAGTTCCCTCGGGCCGCGGTCTGAAAAGCCACGGGGAGGGAGCCACGAACTTCCCGAATCGGGAATCAAGTTGGCAATCCCGCTCCTGATCCCGAAGTTGGTTTCGAATTCATGCCCGGTATTTCCTGGTTTGGAAATTACACAGGTATAAATACTTACAGAATTTCCCGAACCGTTACACGTCTTTACGCGGCTGACCGTTCCACTCTTATTGCCCTTCCCCTTTTGGAACGGCTCTCCTTCCTCCCCTTCGTACCTCCGAGTTGCCCACCCCTTCGCGCGGCTGTTACAATTGATTTTTCACCGTACCTGGCCGCACTCCACTGGGCAATTCCGTTTGCAATCTCCATCATTGCCCGAACCTTTGTGCTTGTGGCGGAGTTCGTTTGGAAGGGAGACCTCGCGTGGCGAAATACGATGTGGCAATCATTGGCAGCGGTCCGGGGGGATACGTGGCCGCCATCCGGGCTGGAGAACTCGGACTCAAAACAATCGTTGTGGAGAAAGATCCCTTTCTCGGGGGCACATGCCTCCACGTTGGCTGTATCCCCACCAAAGTGCTTTTGCATCACGCCGACGTCTACGATCATTTCAAGAATGCCGCCGAACTCGGCTTCGAAATTCCCGGCGTGAAAATCAATTGGACCAATATTCTGGCCCGCAAGACCAAGATCGTCACGAAACACGCCAAGGGCATCGAATTTCTCTTCAAGAAGAACAAGGTCGAATGGATGCAGGGCTGGGGCCGCTACGAAGGCCCGGGCGTCATCAGCGTGGAAAAAGACGGCAAGAAAACGAACATTGAGGCCCGCGGCATCCTGATGGTCAGCGGCTCCGAGGCCAAGTCCCTTCCGGGCATCGAGCCAGACCACAAGACGATCGTCACCAACCGCTCGATCCTGGAGCTGCCCGAAATTCCCAAGACCTTGATCGTAATCGGCGCGGGAGCCGTCGGGGTCGAATTCGCCTCCATCTACAACTCGTTCGGCACCCAGGTCACCATCCTCGAAGCGCTGCCGCGCGTCGTTCCCGTTGAGGACGAAGAAATCTCCGCCGAACTCGAAAAGGCTTACAAGAAAAAGGGCCTCGCCGTGCAGACCAATTGCATGGTGGAGAGCGTCAAGAAAGACGCCAAGGGCGTCACCGTCTCCTTCAAGGACAAGGACGGCAAACCGCAAACTTTGCAGGCCGAGAAACTGCTGCTCGCCGTCGGCCGCAAACCGATGACGGATAATTGCGGCCTCGAAAAATCCAAGGCCCGGGTTGAGCGTGGCTTCGTTCAAGTCAACGAATTCATGGAGACGGACGAACCTGGCCTCTTTGCCGTCGGCGACATCGTGGCGGGCCTCCCGCAACTCGCCCACGCCGCCATGATGGAAGGGATCGTCGCGGTCACGCACATTGCCGGCAAGCCCACGCACGCCGTCAACAAGTTGCGCATCCCGAATGCCACGTACTGCGAACCGCAGATCGGCTCCATCGGCATGACCGAAATGCAGGCGCGCGAAGCGGGCTACCCTGTCAAAATCGGCAAGTTCCCCTTCGTCGGCAACAGCAAAGCCACCATTCTTGGCGCCCACGGCGGATTCATCAAGGTGGTCTCCGAGGAAAAATACGGCCAGGTGCTCGGCATTCACATCATCGGCCCGCTCGCCACGGAAATTCTCTCCGAAGCGGCGGCGGTCCTGAACCTCGAAGGCTGTATTGACGACATGATGAACATGATCCACGCCCATCCGACCGTCTGGGAAGCCATGGGCGATGCCTTCGCGTCGGTCCGCGGCCTCCAGATTAACGTCTAGCGGCTCCGGATTCTTCTGCTCGCTGGCCGATATCTGTTTTCCTTGACCAATGGCACAAAAGCTTCTCATCGCCGACATCGGCATTTGCGGCTGGGACGTCGCATTCACTCTCCAGCAACGCCTCGTCACAGCGCGCAAAGCCGGCGCCATTGACGATGTTCTGCTCTTCTGCGAGCACCCCCACGTGCTTACGCTCGGTCGCAACGCCAGTCCGAAAAATCTGCTCGCGTCGGAACACGTCTTGCGCCAGAAAGGCGTCGAACTCCGGGAAACGAACCGCGGCGGCGATATCACCTATCATGGGCCCGGCCAGATCGTCGGTTACCCCATCCTCGATCTCAATCGCATCCGCCGCGACGTGCACTGGTACGTCCGCGCGCTCGAAGAAGCCATGATTCGTGCTTCCGCGGACTTCGGCGTCTCGGCCTTTCGTGTCCCCGGCAAAACCGGCATCTGGGTCCAGCCACCCGGCGGAATCCCGGAAGAAAAACTCGCTGCCATCGGTGTCCACATCAGCCGCTGGGTCACCTCCCACGGTTTTGCCTACAACGTCTCCACCGATCTCCGCTTCTTCGATCTCATCATTCCCTGTGGCATCGCTGACCGCAAAGCCACCTCGCTCGAAAAGCTTCTCCGCCGCAACGTCCAACTCGATGAAGTCAAGCCGCGGCTTTCCTTTCAGCTTGCGGAACGTTTCTCGCTCACACCCCAACCCGCCTCCACAGGCGAACTGCTCGCCTCGTTCGACCTTCCGGTAAACCTGTAGACAGCCGGAGACTAAAGGTCTCCTCAGCTCAGTGTCGACGCCGGGCGCAATCTATCGCCGCGCGCCGCACCACGTGCAGCAAGGTGGAAAAAATAAACCCCGGAGCGCTGCCAGGAGATCCCTTTCCAAACCATCCTGCCGCAACTCCGGGGCTTGAGCTTCACCGGCCGGGTGCTATTTCATCCCCCGCAACTTGAAAATGACCGCGTGGTCGATTTCGCCTCGCGTCGCGTCCGGATCGAGCGCGCCGGCGAAAGACTGTGTGATGGCATCCTGCTCTTCCTGGCTTCGCTTGTCGCGGTCTTCCGTGAACGCGTTCCGCACCTTCTCCATCGCGCCGAGGTCCTTGGTCGCGTACCAAACGTAATGCGTGAAATCCCCGTCGGTGCGCACGTCTTCGATCGCGAATCCGTAGGCCAGGATCACGCCGTCGGCCACCAGCTTGTCCATCACGGGCTTGTTGTATTTTTCCCAGAGCCTTCGCAGCTCGGGACCTTTTCCCGGCTTGGCTTTTACGAAGGTGTAGCGCGCCCAGGGCAGCGTATCGGCCGGGAGCTCTCCGTTTCCACTGACGAATACCAGGTCGCGCGTCACATAGTCATGCGTCCTGCCAATGTCGGCGATTTCCATCATTTTCGCGGTCACTCCGGCCGCCGGCGCCGCGCCTTTTTTTGTGGCTCCAGCCTTCATTGCCTCTTCATCCAGCCTGGCGATTTGCGCCCGCAACGCCGCGTCCACCTTTTCGACGCCGCTCCAATCCGCCACCGTGTACCAGATCTGGTGCGTGGCAGCGCCGGGTATGCGTAGTAAAGGAGTCTGCACGCCCCACGCCAGCACCACTCCCTCGGCCATCAGCTTGTCCCGCACCGGCGCGCCGACCGTCTTCACCAGTTCCAGAAACTGAGCTTCCTTTCCGGGGTTGATCGAATACTCATACCAGAACGTCAGTGGCTGCATCTTCGCATCCTGAGCCGCCGTGCTCGCACACCACAAACACACCACCGCCAGACACAGCAGAACCTTTGTCCTCATATCCGTTTTTCTCCTTGAACGAACGAGTCTTGCCTGCGTGGGTTATTCGAACTCCGGACTTTTTACTGAAGTACAAACGTAGGGCAGGCGAACGGCGTTTGGACTTCCGAAGGGGCCGACCTGCGTGAGAATAGAGCTGCTTTTAGCACCGTGTTCCGTGCGGCGTCAAGCATGCCCACAGGGGCAGCCTCAGGAAACCCGCGTCCGCGTGAAGATCTTTGCCATCGAGAAGCCAACTCACCGCGATTACAGCTCGATTTCCACCACCGCCTTCAATAACCGCATCAGCTCGGCCCGCTCTTGCCTTTTGAGCATCATGGCGATCTTTGCATCGGCGGCCCGGCGTTCCCGGATTAGATTCTCGCGATACTCTTCGCCCTTCGGCGTCAAACGGATTGCAAAGCTCCTGCCGCCCGACCTCGTTTTCGATACCAATCCTTCCTTCACCATCGTCCCGATGGCGCGGTGCACCACGGTCCGATCAAATCCAAGCAACTTCGCGATCTGGTTCTGATTTCGTTCCGCTCCTCCGCGCAGCGTGGACAGGATAAATCCCCGCGTCTGCGTGCAACCCGTCCTTCGTTCCAGTTGCTTGCTCACGGAAAAATAGGCCGCTGCCAGATGCGCCAGCACCGAATCCTTCAGGATCTCTTCCGGGATCACCGTCTTCTCCGGATTGCTCATAGAATCGTCACCGTCGTATCCAGCGCGCGACGCCACTGCGGGTGATCCACGTGCTTCGCCGACTTTTTGCCGACCGCCACCACCATCACAATCTCCTGCGTCCGCCTCGAAAGTCCCAGGAATTTCCCCAATCGCACACCGTCGAATCCTTCCATCGGGCACGTGTTCCATCCCAGCGCCTCTGCCGCGGTCATCAGGTTCCCGCAAGCCAGCGCCGTGCTTTTTGTCGCCCATTGGAATAGTCCCCGCTTGGAGACGGGCGCCATGCCGATTACCTTCCATGGATGGATCGCCTTCAGGACCGTCCATTTCATCGCGCCGAAAATGTTGAACCAGCCTTGCAGATAGAACCACTTCGCCAACTTCGCTTTCCGCTCGTAGTCCTGGATCTTTTCCTCCGGAAACCCCGTTTCCCGCATCCACTGCAATTGCGCCGCGCTGGTCGTCTTCCACAACCCCAAATCCGCGACCGCCACCACCAATGCCGAAGCCGTTTTTGCCGCCGATTGTCCCAGACACAATTCCGCCGCCTTTTCCAGTTGCCCCGGCGATTCAATCCAGTACAAGCGGTACGGCTGGCTGTTGAGGCTGGAGGGCGCCGCCACCGCCGCCCGTAGCATGTGTTCGCGCACCTCGGCCGGAACCACGCCGGCGTCAAACATGCGAATGGCCCTCCGTTTCAGCAGGGGTTCCAGGTTCGTAGCCATACGCGCCTCCATGTTGCAAGTACAACATAAAAGTGTTGCCGCTGCAACATAGATCGCATCCGGCCAATTTGTCTCTCTGCTTCCCCTTCCCGGTTCTCTGCCGCTTTCCTCCTCATTCGCCAACGCCCTTTCTTCGCCGTAAGATAGACAACCGGACGCTTCTCCGGAGATTCGCCGATCATGCCTGCCACGGAAACCGCCGCCAAACGCAAACTCTCCCGCCAGCAATATCTCGACCTCTACTACTTCATGCGCCTCAACCGCGAGGTTGAAGACACCATGACGCGCCTCTTCCGCCAGAACAAAATCGTCGGCGGCCTCTACTCCAGCCTGGGCCAGGAAGGCATCTCCGTCGGCAGCGCCTACGCGCTTGAAAAAAAAGACTGGATGGCGCCGATGATCCGTAACATCGGCGCGCTGCTGGTAAAGGGAGTTCCCCCCCGCGACATCTTTACCCAGCACATGGCGAAGTATACGTCGCCCACCAAAGGCAAAGATGGCACCAGCCACTTTGGTGATCTCGAAAATCTGCACATCGTCTCGCCCATCTCTATGCTTGGCGATCTGATCCCGGTGCTGACGGGCGTGGCCATGGCCGGCCGCTACCTCGGCCAGAAAATCGTTTCCATGACCTGGATTGGAGACGGCGGCAGCTCCACCGGCGTTTTCCACGAAGGCCTGAATCTCGCCGCCTCGCAAAAGGCCGCATTCGTTCTCATTCTCGAGAACAACCAGTGGGCCTACTCCACCCCGGTTCGCCGCCAGGTTCCCATCGCAAATCTGGCCGATCGCGCCAAAGCCTACGGCATCCCCAGCTATATCGTCGACGGCAACGACGTCGTCGCGATGTACTCCACGGCCCAGGAAGCCGTGGATCGCGCCCGCGCTGGCGAAGGCCCTATCCTCGTCGAAGCGAAAACGTTTCGCCGTCGAGGCCATGCCCAGCACGACCCCGCCGAATACGTCCCCCCGGCGCAGCGCGAATACTGGGAAAAGCGCGACCCCATCTCGCTCTATGAAAAATTCCTGACATCCGAAAAGCTTCTCGATGCCAAGGGCAAGAAAGAGCTCGAAGACAAAATTGCGGCGCTCCTTGAAAAAGAACGCGAGTTCGCAGAAAACTCGCCCATGCCGCCGCCCGAGTTCGCCTCCCAGGGCGTCTATTGCACCGGCGACGACTGCCACAAGATTCGCCCGCGGTGGGAGCGGCCCAGCGCCGAAGTAATGCCGCCGAAATCCAGCGTCGCGCCCGTCTGGACCGTCGAGGGCTTCGGCCAGGGCAAGTCGGCGTCGCGCGAGAATGCCGCGATCCATTTTGGCGACACACCGCCAACTTCTGAGCTACCCCCTGCGCCCAAAGCGGCCGCAGCCTCCACCTCCAAGCCCAGTGCCCAAAAAACGGTGCCCGCAAAATCACCGGCGCGCGGAAAGGCCCGGAGGTAGCCCATGGCCCCCGTCACCTTCCTCGAAGCCATTCGCCAGGCCATGTTCGAAGAGATGGCCGCTGACCCAAGCGTCGTCTTGATCGGCGAGGACGTCGGCGTCTACGGCGGCGCATTCAAAACCAGTGAAGGCTTGCTCGAAAAATTCGGGTGGGAACGCGTGATTGATACGCCGATCAGCGAAAGCGCCATCATCGGCGCGGCCTGCGGCATGAGCTATCTCGGCCTGCGCCCCATCGCCGAAATGCAGTTCATTGATTTCATCGCTTGCTGCTTCAATCAGCTCACCAATTTCGTCGCCCGCGGCCATTACTTGTGGAATGCTCCCGCCCCCATCGTCGTTCGCGGTCCGGCCGGGGCGGGCGTCCATGGCGGGCCGTTCCATTCGCTCAGCCCGGAAATGTATTTCCTGCACACGCCGGGCTTCAAAATCGTTTATCCCTCCACGCCTTACGACGCCAAAGGCCTGCTCAAGGCCAGCATCCGCGACAACAATCCGGTCCTTTTCTTCGAGCACAAATTCCTGTACCGCCGCATCAAGGAGGTGCTTCCCGAAGGGGATTACACCGTGCCCCTGGGAAAAGCCGTCGTTCGCCGCGAAGGTCGCCACCTCACCATTCTTTCGTACGCCGCCATGATGCACACTTCCCTCGAAGCCGCCGAAGCCCTCGCGAAAGAAGGCATCGAAGCCGAAGTCATTGACCTGCGCACGCTGCTGCCCCTCGACGAGGAGACCATTCTTCACTCCATCCGCAAAACCAACAAGTGCCTGGTCGTCCACGAAGACACCAAGACCGGCGGCATCGCCGGCGAAATCTCCGCCATCCTTTTTGAAAAAGCCTTCCACGATCTCGATGGCCCGGTTGTTCGTGTGGCTTCTCTCGATACCCCCGTGCCCTACGCCCCCACGCTTGAGGAGGCCTTCTTGCCAAACGCGCAAAAGGTCTTTGCTGCCGCCAAAGAGCTCGCGAAATTCTGAGTACGATTGCCGGGATTTCCGCCTGCCGGCGCAAATCCCAGGCCCGGGCCCACGTTTCAAAAAGTTACTAACCGTTTCAATTCACAGCCACCGAAACAGGTTTGTCCCCCCCCGGGATTCCCTAAAATAGCCAGTGGGTATTCGCTAGGCGCGGCTTCCTCCCCTTCCCCGTTTTACACTCGGACTTCTTCGCCGCGAAACGCTTACGGTTCATGGGCTCTTGGGAACTTTGCATCCGGAGGCATCATGTGGAAAAGAATTTGCTTTACCTGGGCCCTTGCGGTTTTCCTCCCCGGTTCGACGGCTCATCTGCTGGCCACGCCAGCTGGCACGCGCGTGGCCGGCCAGGTGACTTACACCGGCCCTGTCAGCAAGCCTAAGGCTTTTGACCTCTCGAAAGAGCCGGTCTGCGCCAAATTGCACGCGGGCGACCCTCTCTACCCCGAAACGCTTCTCGTTGGCGCGGACAACGGTCTTCGCAATGTGGTGGTCTACGTCTCCCAAGGCGCGCCCCCGTCGGGGCCGGCTCCCGCCAACTCGGTTCTGTTCGACCAGGTGGATTGCCACTACGCGACTCATGTATTGGTTTTCCGTGTTGGGCAGGAGGTGAAAATCGCCAACGGGGATCCGCTTTCCCACAACATTCACCCGCTCGCTCGCATCAATCGCGAGTGGAACAAAATCCAGCCTCCTGGCACCCCCCCGTTCTCCTATTCCTATCAGGCGCCGGAGATTATCCCCGTGAAGTGCAACATCCATCCATGGATGCACGGCTATTTCGTCGTATTAAACACTTCGTTCTACGCCATCACCGGCGAGGACGGCCATTTCGAGCTTCCCGAACTTCCTCCCGGCCAGTACACGCTGACTGCCTGGCATGAGCTGCTCGGCACCCAGACCCGCGAAATTACCGTGGGTTCCGGGGGCGAATCGCAAACCGTCAACTTCACGTTCTCGAATAAGCCCTGAAGGGAACGAGAAGTCGCGCGTTGTCGCGGAGAGTGCGGCTGGTGTAGTCTGGCCACGCCATCATGACTTCCAGATCCCCGCGTCTCCATTCGCTGCTGTTGATTCTGCTCTTTGCTCCCGCGTTGGCCTTGGCGCAGCCCGCGCGCTGGACGGAGCAACGTGCCAACGACTGGTACGCCACCCAGCCGTGGCTGGTCGGCAGCAACTACATTCCCGCCAATGCCATCAACGAGCTCGAAATGTGGCAGCCGGAAACCTTCGATCCCCAGCGCATCGACCTGGAACTTGGCTGGGCGCAATCCCTTGGTTTCAATGTCATGCGCGTCTTTCTCCACGACCTGCTCTGGCAGCAGGATCCCGCCGGATTCCAGAAGCGCATCGGCACCTTTCTCTCCATCGCCGCGAAGCACCACATCCGTATCCTCTTCGTCCTGTTCGATTCCTGCTGGGATCCCCTTCCGCAACTTGGCAAACAACACGACCCGACTCCCGGAGTGCATAACTCCGGCTGGGTGCAGAGCCCCGGAGCAAAGGCCCTCGCCGATCCGTCGCAATATCCGCGCCTCGAGGTCTACGTGAAAGGAGTGGTCGGAGCGTTTGCGAACGATCCGCGCGTTCTTGGCTGGGACCTCTGGAATGAGCCGGACAACGGCAACGGCGGCAGTTACGCGGCCAAAGAGCCTCCCAACAAAATGAAGCTCGTCCTTGCCCTGCTTCCCAAAGTCTTTTCCTGGGCTCGCGAAGCGGGTGCCACGCAGCCGCTCACCAGCGGCGTCTGGAAAGGCGACTGGTCTTCACCGAAGAAACTCAGCCCGATGGAAAAAATCCAGCTCGAACAATCCGACGTGATCTCGTTTCACAATTACGATCCGCCCAAAAGCTTTCAGAAGCACCTCCGCTGGCTCCAGGCATACCATCGCCCGATTCTCTGCACCGAGTACATGGCGCGCCCGCGAGGCAGCACGTTCGCCGCGATTCTTCCGATTGCCAAACACGAGAACGTCGCGGCCATCAACTGGGGCTTCGTCGCCGGTAAGTCCCAGACGTATCTTCCCTGGGACTCCTGGAAAAAGCCGTATGTCGATCGCCAGCCCAAGGTCTGGTTTCATGACATCTTCCACGCCGATGGATCACCCTACAGCGCTCAGGAAGTGGAGTTCCTCCGCGGCTTACTGAAGCCGGCCGGCTCCTGACGCCATTTGCGCGGAGTTACTTCTCGGGAGCATCCAGCTTCTGCACCGCGGTCGCCGGGTCCGGCACCGCCGCTTCGTGCGCGGCGATCCGCCACATTCCTTCGATCCTTCGCAGCACTACCAGATTCACGCCCATGGCTCTTTGCCCCCCGTTGGTGGAAGTGTAGCGATCGATGACGTACGCCATGTCTCCCGAACATTCCATGCGCAGAATCGCAATGTCGTCCACGTGATACTTCGCATCCACGCCCCGCTGCACGTAAGCCTGAATGGCTTGTCGCCCGTCCACGATTCCGCCGGCAAAGTGCTGCGTCAGATACATGGCGTCGGGAGTGTACAACGCCGCCACGCCTGCGGCGTTTCCCGAGTCATAGCCGTCCTTCCAAGTTTCGGTAATCTGGCGCAGCGCTGCTGCATCTCCCGGAATCGAGCACCCCGATGCCATGGTCCGGGGGGGCGACACCACGCGGCCGTTCATCGGTTCATGGCTTGCCCAGGCGATCCAAAACAGTGCCGCTAGCCACAGTCCATATCGCATGCCCGTTGCTCCTTGGCTTCTCTCGCGGCAGACGCCTCCCTCAACATCCGACTTTGCAATGCATCCGTCAGTGACGCGCGCCCGGAGCCTTCACGGCCCTGCCGCCTTTGCCCGGCTCCCCTTTCGCTGTAAACTAGAAAGGTTTCGCGGTTACCGCCGAGTGCGCCCGGCATTCGTAGTTCTCACAGGGCCAGCTAACGAAGGAGAGCAATCCCATGGCTGTTGATGTCGTCATGCCCCAGATGGGCGAAAGCATCTTCGAAGGCACCATCACCAAGTGGCTCAAGAAACCCGGTGACAAGGTCGAGCGCGACGAACCTCTCTTCGAAATTTCCACCGACAAGGTGGACGCCGAAATTCCCTCCCCTTCCGCCGGCGTTCTGAAAGAGATCAAGATTCCCGAAGGCCAGACCGTCCCTATCCAGACGATCGTCGCCGTCATTGACGGCGCCGCTGCCGCGGCCGCCTCTGCTCCGGCTGCAGCGCCTGCTCCCGCGAAGCCTGCCGCAACTCCGGCTCCCGCGAAGCCTGCCGCAACTCCGGCTCCCACACCCGCTCCGGCAGCTGCACGCCCCGCTGCTCCTCCTCCGCCATCTCCGGCGCCTGCCGCCGCGGCTGCTGTCACCCCCGAGCGCATCCACTCCTCGCCGCTCGTGCGTCGCATGGCCAAGGAGCACGGCATCGATCTTGCGGCCATTGAGGGCACCGGCACCGCCGGCCGCATCACCAAGGAAGACATCGAGGCGGTCATCGCCGCACAATCCGCTCCCGCCGTGGCAGCTCCGGCGCCGTCAGCCGCGCCGCGTCCCTCGGTTCCTCCCCCCGCGCCGGCTCCGGTCGCCGCGCCCGGCGCACCGGCCGTGCATGGCTCGCAATACGTTCCCGCCTTGCAGCTCGGCGTCCCGCGCGAACGGGTCTACTTCGGCAATTACGAGGTGCAGCCTCTCAGCGTCATGCGCCAGAAAATCGCCGAGCACATGGTGGCCTCCAAGCACGTTTCGCCGCACGTCTACTCCGTGGACGAAATCGACATGACCAAAGTCGCCGCGATCCGCGCCAAGTCCAAGGCCGAATTCGAATCCCGCTACGAAACCAAGCTCACCTACATGCCCTTCTTCGTCAAGGCCGCCGTTGCGGGACTCCGTGCCTATCCCACGCTCAACGCCTCGCTCGACGGCACCAACGTCGTCCTGCACAAGGAAATCAACATCGGCATGGCCGTGGCCCTCGACTGGGGCCTCATCGTTCCGGTCATCAAGAACGCCGACGAAAAAAATCTTCTCGGCATCCAGCGCACCCTGAACGATCTCGCCGAGCGCGCCCGTTCCAAAAAGCTCAAGCCCGAGGAAGTCCAGGAAGGCACCTTCTCGATCACCAATCCCGGTGTTTTCGGTGGCCTCTTTGGCCTGCCGGTGATTAGCCAGCCGAACGTTGGCATTCTCGGCCTCGGCGCCATCGAAAAGCGTCCCGTGGTTGTGGACGACGCCATCGCCATCCGCTCCATGTGCTACGTCACGCTGAGCTACGACCACCGCGTCGTGGACGGCGCCATCGCCCACCAGTTCCTCCACAAGGTCAAAGAAACTCTCGAGAACTGGTCCGAACCGCTCGTCTAGATTTTGTGTTTGAAAGTGCCTATCCGAAATTGCGCGAGCAGATCCTACGTGGATCGGTCGGGCAGATTGAGCCCTGGGGAGCGTCAGACGGGCCTATCGCCACTCTTATGGACTGGAATTTGGGAAGTGGCACAGCGACGGTCGTCGCCGTTGCCGATGGCTCGGCCAGCATCTACGCCAGCACCGGCGGGGGACACATTGGCGGTGGCCAGAGTCACAAAGAAATTCGCCAAGCTGCATTCCAGGCACTCGGCGTGGCATACGAACTGCGTGGTCTCCTGCGGTTGACTTCGGAATTTCCTTTCCCTTCTCCCGGCGAGGTTTTCTTCTATCTTGTGACGGGCAATGGAGTCTACATTGCGGTAGATGAAGTGGAACCACTGGCGGCACAAACCAGTCCGCTGACAAGACTTGGTAACGCCATGCAACAAATTGTGACTCTGTACGACAAACTGCCGCAGACGAAGTAAGCGTACATGCCCTTTCCCGTCACACTCCCTTCAAGGAGGATAGCGGCACCAAGCCGACTATTCCTCTTTATGATTACTGATAACTTCCTACTGCAGCAATGGCTTCATCTTCGCTGCCCACACCGCCAACCCCTCCAGCGGCACCGCCTCCACGCCGGCTTCGCGCAGCGCTTCCTGCACGAAACGGTGCCTCCCGTTCTCGCCCAGCAACCGAACGTCGGTCACGGCCGTAAATTCGCCCGCGGCCAGCTTCGTGCGAATGTGCTCCACCGTGTAGGCCAGCCCCTTCACTTCTCCCGGTGCGCGGGAGACGCTCACGGTCTGCAAAAAGCCCCGCGTGCCGTTCCGCCGGTACGCGTAATCGACGCGCATCGGATCCCCGGGAAACGTGAACTCTTCCACGCGCACTCTTTTTTCCAGGCGCTCCCAGATACGCGCCTGCTTGAACACCTGCGCGCAATACGACCGCATCGTCGCGCGGCTTCCGGGCGCTCCCACACGCGTGGCGCTGCGCTCCGGCGCCACGTGATCGGCGTAAAGCCGTTCGGTCTCTGCGTCCAGATCTTCCGCGTGCACGCCCTTCTGCGGCGCCAGTTGCAACGCGTTCGACAGCGTTTCGTCCCACTTGGCCACCAGCTTCAGCCACTCCGTACCGCCGCGGGCATCGCCCTTCCCGTTGCCGCCTCCCCCGTTCGTCGAGAACAGCTTCGCCGCCGTCGCAAAGCGGTTTTCCAGGTCGTCTCGCAGGGCCCGGAGCAATGCTTCGTCGGCCCGCGGGTGCAGCCGCCGTAGCCGCGCGTACTCGTCGGGTTCCTCGATCATGCGCAGCCGCCGCTGGCCGCTGGCCGGATCGAAGACCAGCACCCCAATATTCACCCACTCATCACGCACCAGGTTCGGTGTGTACCGCAGCACACGGTATGCCAGCAGCCGCTCGGCCACACTCGGTAGCGTTGCCATCGTTTTGCTCCTCCCCCGCGGTGACTCGTGAATGGTCGATAATGACTGGAAAATCCGGCCCCGATTCTTGTGCCTTCACCCGTCACCAATCACGAGTTACCCGTCGCTGCCACTCATCTCCAATTCGCGAACGGAGCCCGGTTCGAATTCTTTGCCGAAAGAATCAGTTCCTCCACGCGCCGCTTCCTCCTCTGCAGTTGCTCCACCAGCCGCAGCACCGCGTCATACTCGTCCGCGTACCAGGCCGGAGGAATTTCCTCCACGATCTGCGCCAGAGCCTTTTCCGTGATATTCCGCTCCAATCGTTCCAGCCACGGCCCGAACGACTCCATCCCAATCACGCCCTCATATACCCGATTTCGCGCGTACAACCCGCGCAGCGGCGCGTCGGGGAAATTCCATTCCCCCGCGTTGAAGCAAAACCCCTGGTCGATCATCTCCGTGCGATAGGCCGGGCCGCGCTCCGCTGCGCCGGGCATGGCGTCTCCCGTTGGAATCCTGTCGCGCTTTCCGGTCGCCGGTCCTGTCCGGCTCGCTTGCTCGAAAAAAATCGTTTGCCGCCCGTTCGTGTTGCACGTCCATTTGTCGAAGACCAGCATCCCCGCAAACTCGTGCAGGTTTTCGACTTCCCGCAGTTTTTCGTCCGGAAGGAAATCGTGCAGCGTCAGCTCCCGCGGGTCCCCCGGATAGCGCGACCCGAACTGCAACCCCGCCGCGCACGCCGTCCGCGACCTCGGCAGTTCGATGCACAACTCCGGCGTCAGGCGGATGAGTTCCGCATCCACCTCTACCACTTCCACCGGTGCCGTCGTCAGGCCCAACCGCGATGCCAGACGGGTACCCAGCAGCTCGTTCACCAGAACTCTCGGATGCTGCGGGTTATTTTGAAACTTCACCACGTAGAAGCAGCCGTCCGAACAGCGCATCAGGTGCGACTGCGCCCCGCCCCGCATCCTGCGTATCTGCTCCAGCGCCCGGACCATGCGCGTTTATCCTAGCGATACTTGATTGGCCCGGCAAGCCTCATACCCTCTTTCCCCCTCCTTTTCCTTTTCCGGCACTTTCCCCTCTCCATTCCGGGCCTTGCCCGTCCGCCTTGCCACATCGAATCGGCACCTCCGCAAACACAAAAGGCCCCCCGGTCATCCGGGGAGCCTTTTGCTCCAATCCACGTTCCGGCAACCGCCGGCTAACGGCGGCGTTTCTTGCCCTTCTTCGCCGCCTTCTTCTTCGGCTTGGCCTTCGCTCGCTTCGCCGGCTTCTTGGCCTTCTTTTTCGCCGGTTTTTTCGCCTTTTTCGCGGCTTTTTTCGGAGCCGTCTTCCGGGCCGCCGGCTTCGGTGCGGGCGCCTCGCTCTCCTCCGCGGGTTCTTCCTCTACGATCAGGATTTCTTCCTCTTCTTCCACTACGCCTTCCGGCTCCCCGCCCGGCTCCTCGTCATCTTCCAACCGGGACAGCTCCTCGTCGTCGTCGAACTGATCTTTCTCGAAATCCATGCTCTCCTCCCCATCGGGAACCTTGTCACCCGTCGTTCTTTCCGCGCTGCTCCAGTCGGAGGTACCCTGCACTCCGTCCTTGCGATTTGTTATCCCACTCCAACGTCCTTGTCAAGCCTTCTGGACACAACTTGCGCCCGCTGGCGGCAGATTTTTTTGTTCCGTTCCTCCGCCGGGCTTTCCGGCCCCCCGTTCACTTTTTTGTATGGCTGGGGCTGGCACTCGAACCCTTGTGGCGTCTCCTGGCCGAGCTTTTGACCGTGTGCGTCTCGGGCAGGCCTCCCACGGTGTAGATCCTCAGGATCATCCCATGTCTCACATTGGAGCTACGCATCCCGTTCCATTTCCGGATTTGCCCGCTGGTCACGCTGAACTGGTCGGCGATGCCCCCCAGAGTGTCTCCCCGCCGCACCCGGTAGCGTACCAGCCGGCTCCGCGTTTCCTCCACCGGCCGCGCCGCCGGGATAACCAACTTTTCCCCCAGCTCCAGTTCCGTCTTCGGCTCCAGGTCGTTCACCGCTGCAATCGCTCCCGGCGTAACCCGGTACTTCTTCGCAATTGAGGTCAGCGTTTCTCCCGCCTCTACGCGATGCCTCCTCCAGCTCACCCACTTGTCCGGCGGAATGTCGGCGATCTCCGCGGAAAACGTGCTGGCGGTTCCCTTGGGCAAGTGCAGCACGAATTCCGGATCGTCCGGCGTGGCCATCCGCAGTAGCGACGGGTTCAGAGCCCGCAGCGTTTCCACGTCCACATCGATCGTTTCCGCCACCAGCCGCAGATCGATGGCGCGCCCGGGTTTCACCGTATCGGTTTCCACGGGCGGCTCGGGATCGACGTCGATTCCATAGTGCGCTGCGTCCTTGGCGATCAGCGTCAGCGCGAGGATGATCGGGACGTAGTTCTTGGTCTCTCTGGGCAGCACATTGCGCTTGTATAGCTCCCAGAAATCCGCGTAGCCCGTTCGCTCAATGCCCTTCTGCACGTTCCCCGGGCCGCAGTTGTACGCCGCAATCGCCAGGTACCAGTCCCCGAAAAGCCCATAGAGATCCCGCAAATGTTCCGCTGCCGCGCGCGTGGCCTTCTCTGGATCCATCCGTTCGTCCACCCACCAGCTGCGCTTCAGCCCGTATTCGTTTCCCCGCCATGGCACGAATTGCCAGATTCCCCTCGCCCCCGCGCGGGAAAGCGCCAGCGGCTGGAACGCGCTCTCCGCCTGCGCCAGGTAGATCAGGTCCTGCGGCACGCCTTCTTGCCGGAGCACGCGCGAAATCATCTCGTCGTACTTTCCCTTGCGCCGCAGCCCGTTTTCCACGATGGCGCGGCCCCGCGGCGTCTGGAAAAAATTGACATAGGAAACCACGATGTCGTTCACCGTCAGCGGCAGGTCGTGCGAAACGCTCTTCGCCGCTTCCTCGGCCCGTTCCTTCAGCTTCGGGTCCATCGGAAACGTCATCTCCGCCACTTCGTCAATCGGCGCTGGCACCGCGGGCGCCTCGCTGAACCCGTCCCCCGCGCGGAACGCCTGCAGCTCGTAGGCGTAGATCGTATCCGTCACATGATGGAACAGCTCGCTCAAGGCCGGATCGCTGTTCGGGTCGTACCCGCTCTCCAGCATCCAGTCCACCGCGTCATCAAAATCACGCCGCGCCGCCGCCAGATGCCCGGCCTTGTAATTGGCCTCTCCCGAAGCAAACTTCTGCTTTACCCGTTCGATAAGATAGGGAATTCCACCCGGCGTCGGCTGTGCCAGGGATATCAGCGGATAGGTCTGCCAATCCCGTAAAGGCAACTCGCCAATGTTAGGGGGCGTCGCCTGCGCTGCGGCCGGCGGCGGGTCGAGCGCCGGGATATGCGCCTTCACCGGACCCTTAGCCGCGTCCTCACACCCGGTCAGCCCCAGGCCAAGGCAGGTGCACGCAAGAACGCACCCCACCCATCGACTCCGAATTCCAGTTCTTGCCGGCTTCCACGCCATGCTTATTATGGTAAGGAGGCCCTCCGCCCCTGGTCAACGGTTTCGCTCTCTCCCGCCGCTCAACCCGCTACTCCCCGGTCCTCTCCCACTGGACTTCTTCATCCTCCTGCGGCAAACTCTTCACCTCCCGGCTCGCCCACCGGCTTTTTCCACTCCCTAGGATCCCGCTGTGTGGCCAATTGAAGGAGGTCCCCCGTGCTCCGCTCTCGTGTCCCGCTCACCCTCTTCGTTTCTGGCTTCCTTGCAACCCTCGCGCTCACCCAGGAAATGCAACCGGCTGGCCACTCGTTGCCTGCCTTCGCCCAGCTCAAGAAACTCGTCGGCAGCTGGGATGGCACCGCCACCAGAAGTCAGAAGGTCCACGTCACCTACCAACTCATTTCCAACGGCAGGGTCCTGATGGAGCGTCTCAGTCCGGGCAATGAACCGGACATGATCACCACCTACACCCTTCAAGGGGACCGCATTCTCGCCAACCATTCCTGCTCCGCTGGCAATCCGCCGGTCATGCAATCGTCCGCCTCTCCTGCCGCGAATGGCGTTTACGAATTCACCTTTCTCCGGCTCGATGGAGCCAAGTCCCACGGCGAGGGCCCCATGGTCGGGCTGTTCATATCCCTGCCGGACAAAGACCATATGCCGCAAACCTGGACCTTCCAGGGAAACGGCAAGTCGCACTCCGAGGATTTCTCCTACACACGAAAAGGCTGACCTCGATACGGGCCCCTAATACATTTGCGTAATGGACTTGTAACAATCTTTTAGTATTTTTCGTCAAACACGTAGCTCCAAGGAGGTTTTGGCCATGACTCGCTCCCTGCGCCTGATCGCTCTCGCATTTGTTTTTCTGCTTATTTCCACCGTCGCGCTTCTGCCGCATTCCTCTTCCGCCGGCACGGCGCGCGTGGACCCCGCGCCGTCCCAGCGCAGCTTCTCCTTCACCTATCAAGTTCACGTCCCGTCGGACCCCGACATGAAAACCACTCACCTTTGGATACCCCTTCCGCAGAACAACACCTACCAGTCCGTCACTGGCCTGAAAATCGAAAGCGCCGTTTCCCACTCCGAAGGCCACGATCCCGAATACGACAATCCCTTCTACGTATTCACCCCCACGCCCGCACAAGCCGCTGCTGGCTACGACGTCACCCTCACCTTCGACGCCACCCGTCGCGAGCACAAAGTAGACGTGGACACACCCGCCGCAAAGAATGCCACCGTCGGGCCCCTGCCCAACGATCCGCTGATGAAGCGCTACCTCGAACCCGACAAGCTCGTGCCCCTCAACGGCACCATCGCCGAACTCGCCAAGGAACACACCGTTGGCGACACCACGCCGTTGGAGAAAGCGCGCCACATCTATGAATATGTCGTCGCCACCATGCGCTACGACAAGTCCGGCACCGGCTGGGGACATGGCGACGCTATCTGGGCCTGCACCTCCAAACGCGGCAATTGCACCGACTTTCACTCGCTATTTATCGGCATGATGCGCTCGGTTGGCATCCCCGCGCGTTTTGAGATCGGTTTCCCGCTGCCCGATGGAAAATCCGAAGGCGATATCCCCGGGTATCACTGCTGGGCGGAATTCTATCTGCACGGAGTCGGCTGGATTCCCGTGGACGCCAGCGAAGCCTGGAAACATCCCGACAAGCACAATTACTTCTTCGGCGCTCACGACGACAATCGCGTTTTCTTCACCTACGGCCGCGACATTACGCTCTCGTCGCAGCAGAAGGGCGCGCCGCTCAACTACTTCATCTATCCCTACGCGGAGGCCGACGGGCAACCCGTCAAGGACCTCACCACTCACTTCTCTTTCCGCGACTTGCCCACCGCCGCGGACTAAGCGGCACTTCCGTCACTCCTAGGGGCCGGGCTTGACCGGCCTCCGCAGCATCTTGGTGTGCACTCCGCCCACTCTTTTCGGACCCATCCCCGCAATCTCTTTTCGGAGTACCGGACCCGCGCCACGGGTTACGCCGAAACCGCCCTCCTCGCCGCCAGCCCAATCATTAGCCGGGAAAGCCCCGTCACCAGCAGGTTCACGCCTACCAGCGTCCCGATCGCCCATACCGTGCTTGACGGCCAGTGAAACCAGATCAATCCGCCCAGCAGCAGCGTCACGATTCCGTTCACCAGCAGCCATCCCGAACCGCCAACGCTTTTCATCCGGATATACGACACCAGTTCGAAGACGCCCTCGATCAGAATCACCGTCGCGAGCAGCAGCGTCAGCGTGCTCGCGCCCATAATCGTATGGGTCAGGAAATATCCGCCTCCCACCAGGTACACCAGTCCCACCAGCACCTGCAAAATCACGTGCTTCGCGCCACCGCCCTTGAACGCCGCGATGAAATGCGCCACCGCGCCGAGCACCAGCAGCCAGCCCACCAGCAGCGTTACTCCCAGCCCCGCCGTAAACGGCTCCGCAATCGCAAAAATCCCAAGCAAAATAAACATCACTGCAATCGCAATGAACCACCCCGACGCTTTCTTCACGATTTTCTCCGGTCCTTGCAATCCGGGGTGTTCGTTCGATGTCGTCATCCCACACCTCTCCTCTGAAATCTTCGGGTCGTAACGCTGCTGTCCTTCGCGGGCGCCGCCACTCTACGTTCTGACGGATTCGCGCCGATTCTACCCTGAAAACTTCCTTGCGGCCGTTCTTTCTTCTCGCCCGCAGCCCACGCTCTGATGCCGGCCCTGGCACTTGCGCTACACTCGGCTGCCATACCGAATTGCGCGTCCAATGACGTGACAAAGGAGTTTCTTTGGAATCTCTGCCGCTTTCCGCCGAATTTCCCGTCCTCGAAACGCCGCGCCTCCGCCTCCGCCGCCACCGCATGGAGGACTTCCCCGCCTGCCGCGCCATGTGGGCCGATGCTCGCGTCACCGAATACGTCGGCGGCCATCCGCTCTCCCAGGAAGCCGCGTGGCTGAAATTCGTCCGCAACGCCGGCCATTGGCCGCTTCTCGGCTTCGGCTTTTGGGTCCTTGAGGAAAAGTCCACTGGCGCCTTTGCCGGCGAAGTCGGCCTCGCCTACTTTTTCCGCGAGACCCTTCCGCCGGTCGAAAATCTCCGCGAAGCCGGCTGGATTCTCGCTCCCTCCGCTCACGGTAAGGGCTACGCCACCGAAGCCGTCCGTGCCATTCTTGCCTGGGGCGACGCGCGCTTCTCCGACCCGCGCACCATCTGCCTGATCCACCCCGAAAATCTCCCCTCGATCCGCGTCGCCGAAAAATGCGGCTTCCGCGAATGGTTCCGTGCCACCTACAGCGGCGAACCTTGCATCCTCTTTCAGCGCCACGCAGGTTCCTGACCGGTCCTGTCAATGTGAGCTTCGCCCCCGTGGAGGCGCCGCTTGCTTACCGAACGGTCTCCCGCACATCGCGTTCTTTTCCCCGTGGCCCTCGTAATCACCCCGGCATCGCCGCCGCTGGAATTCCCCGCATACGGTCCACCTGCCTGTACACTCTCCCTATCCATAACATGGCCGTCACGTCCAGGCCCTGAGGCGCCATGGAATTCTGGGTTCTCATCCTTACGCTTTGGGCCCTCTATCGTTGGGTGCACTCGCGCATTCAACGGGGCAAGGAAGATGAGCGTTTCGCGCGCGTCATTGAAGCCCTCAATAGCTTCGAACCCCGCCTTGGCGATCTGAAGAAACTCGAAACCCGTGTCGCCGAGCTCGAACAGCGCCTCGCTTCCTCCGCGCCCCAATTTCCCGCGGCCGAAAAGCCTCTCACCACCCCCGCACCAACCGCACCGCCACCTGCTCCCAAGCCCGTCGAGTTTCCTCCCGCTGTTCCAGTTCCTGGTTCTCTCGATACTCTCAAACAGTCAACTCCCGTTCTGCCGCCACCGGCAGTCGAGCCCGTCGAGCCACCGATTTCTCCTCCGCCCGCTCCGCAGCCGACTCCGCCAAGGCCTGCCCCGCCGTCATTCACCTTGCCTTCCCGGCCCGCGCCGGTTGCCGCCCGCGAGCGCAGCTCGCAACTTGAGGAAGTTCTCGGCACGAACTGGCTCAACAAACTCGGCATTGTCGCTCTCGTCATCGGCATCTCGCTCTTCCTGGCTTACAAATTTCCGTCGCTCAGCAATCCCGCCAAGATCGCCCTTTGTTACTTGGTCAGCTTCGCCATACTCGGCACCGGCGTTTATCTTGAACGCCTCGAGCGGTACCGCGTTTTTGCGCGCGCTCTCATCGGTGGTGGCTGGGCCCTCACCTTCTTCGTCACCTACGCCATGCACTTCGTTCCTTTCACGCGCGTGATTGACACGCAATGGGTCGACCTCGTCCTCCTCTTCCTCGTCGCCGTCGTCATGGTCGTTCACACCTTGCGCTACGATTCCCAGGTCGTCACCGGCCTCGCTTTCCTCCTTGCCTTTACCACCGTCGGCATCAGCCAGAACACCATCTACTCTCTCTCCGCCGGAGCGATCCTGGCCCTCGGGCTCGTCGCCATCGTTCATCGCCGCCTCTGGTTCGAACTCGAGGTCTTCGGGATCCTCGCTTCCTTTGGCAATCACTTCATTTGGCTGGCGAAAATCATCCTCCCGATGGCCGGCCACCATCGCATGTTTCCGGAATTTCTTCCCAGCACCTTGCTCTTAACACTTTATTGGGCCATCTACCGTTGGTCATACATCGCGCGCCCCATCGAGTCCGCCTACCGGGAAAATGTCTCCACGCTGGCCGCCATCCTCAACACCTCCCTGCTTCTCTTCCTCTTCAAATACCAATCCGTGCGTCCGGAATTTGCCTTCTATGGATTGCTCGTTCTCGGCGCCATCGAACTCGCGCTCGGCCAGCTGCCCGCCACGCGCAAGCGCCGCATCGCATTCGCGATCCTCTCCACCATTGGCATTGTCCTTTTGGTCGCTGCCATCCCCTTCAAATACTCCGGTATGGACACCGCCGTCATCTGGCTCGCCGAAGCGCAAATGCTCCTCTTCGCCGGTGTCTTCACAAAAGAAATTCTCTTCCGCCGCTTCGGATTGCTCGTGGCCCTGCTGACTTCCGGCGACATGCTCGTCAATCAGGCGTTGCCCGCGCTCTCTGTTCGATTTTCGCGACTTTTCCACGGTGTCTACGATCGCTTTACGCTTGCGATTTCCACTCACGATTACCAGCTTGCGATCAGCTTCTTTGTCGCCGCGCTCCTTTTCTACACCGACGCCCTGGTCATTCCCCGCCGCTGGAAAGATGTGATTGTCTTTGAAGCCGAGAGAGTCTACTTCCGCGCCTTGTCCTATCTCGCCTCCCTCATGCTCTTTGTTTGTCTCTGGTTGGCGCTCCCATTCTCCTGGACTGGCGTCGGTTGGGCCGCAGCGGCCCTTCTCCTGGTTCTGCTTGGCCGCCGGTTTTCCTCCGCGGATCTTGCCTATCAGGGACATCTCTTGGTCCTGGCCGGATTCGTCCGGACGTTGCTCGTCAGCATCGACGACACTCGCGAGTGGCACCACTTCACCTTGCGATTCCTCACCTTTACGCTGACCGCCACGCTCCTCTATCTCTGCGCCTACGTCGGCGGCCCGCGCGATTTCGCATTCGCTGGCCTGTTCTCCGCGCTGCACACCTGGTGCGGCTCCATCCTCATTGCCGTGCTGGCGTTCGAGGAAGTTTCTTCTCCCTGGATTGCCGTTGCCTGGTCCGTCTTTGCGCTTTTGCTCCTCATCATTGGCGATCGCGTGAAGCGCATCCAGTTGCACTTCCAGGCCTACCTACTTTCTCTCGCTGCTTTGTTTCAGGCTATCTTCGTGAGTCTCGACGCTGCCGGGCCCTTCAGCTTCATTCCGGGTCTTTCGCTCCGGCTTGTCACCGTGTCGCTCGTCGCGGCTGCCTTCTACCTCTGCGGGCGCTGGGCCGCCAAAGGCGAATTTGGCCTCGCTCCCGTTGCTGCCGCCGCCTACACCTGGGCCGCTTCTTCGCTGGTTGTTCTGTTGATCGACTATGAAGCCGCGCCGCGCGGCGTCGCACTCGTTTGGGCGCTCTTCGCCCTGGCGCTATTTGAATTCGGCATGTGGAGAAAATCGCCCAATTTCCGCTCTCAGGCCTACGCTCTGCTTTTCCTCAGTTTCCTGCGGATTGTCGCCTTCAACCTCTCCCTCCCCGCCGTTCAACTCCTGGAGTTCACCTTACCCATCGCCTTCCTCTTCTATTACGCCTATCTCCGCCTCACGCCGCTCTCCGCCGGTAAAGACTTTGCGCTCGACCGGCGCCTCCGCGCCTCCGCCGCGCTCTGCTATCTCGGCTCCGCAACGCTTGCCCTCTTCGCCGACTCCTACTTCCCGGCCGGCGCTCGCCTCGTTGCTTGGGCTGTGCTTGCGCTCGCCTTCATCGGCATCGCCTGGGCCGCGCATCGCTACGTCTTCCTCCACCACAGCGTTCTTCTCGCGTTCCTCGTCTCTTTCCGGGCATTCGCCTCCGAACTTCAAGATGGCGGCCGCCCTGGTTTTTCGGGAACATCCTCCCCGGTTTTTTATGTTTCCATCGTCGCTGCAATTCTCTTTGCCGCACAGGCCTTCGCCTTCCCGCTTCGCGCGCGTTTCACCGCTGCCGGCGCTGAGTCGTCGTCCGCCGATAAACGCACTTTCTCGTTCTCCGAATTTTTCGCCCGGCCCGAGCAGATCTATTTCTTCCTCCCCTTCCTCCTGGTCACCTTCCTCATCCTCAATGAGGTCTCCTTCGCCCGCGTCACCATCGCCTGGGGCATCGAAGCCGTCTTCGCTTTCGCCTTCGCTCTTCTGGTCGGCGAACGCAGCTTCCGCCTGGCGGCTCTCTTCCTTCTTCTTCTCTGCGTCGCGAAAATCGGCTTGCTGGATGTCTGGCGTCTCCATGGCTCGGACCGCTACGTCACGCTCATCATTCTCGGCGTCGCCCTTCTCCTCGTCTCATATCTCTACACCCGCTACTCCGAAGCCATTCGCCGCTACCTTTAGCGTCGCTTCTTTCTTTCATACCACCGTGGCCCTGTTGTATCCTCTTCTCCTCCACGACGGAACACTCCAGGCGATATTGAGAGGGGCTCGCTCATGCCTAAGGCTCTGCGAAATGCTATGCCGCTAATCCTGCTCGCGCTTTTCGTGCGTTCGCCACGATCCCTTGCCGCCGCCCGCCCCACCGTCACCTCTCCGGCTGGCGCCGTTCGTGGCAAGCTTTCCGCCGACGGCGGGATCCGCATCTTTCTGGGCATTCCGTACGCCACGCCCCCAATTGGCCCGCTTCGCTGGAAGCCTCCGCAGCCCCTTGCTCCCTGGAAGGGAGTCCGCGACGCAACCTCCTTCGGCCATCGCTGCATGCAGGCCAGAATTTATGACGATATGATTTTCCGCGACCCTGGCATGAGCGAAGACTGCCTCTCGCTCAACATTTGGGCGCCAGCCGCGCCTGCCGGTAACAAACTCCCCGTGATGGTGTGGATTTACGGCGGCGGTTTTCAGGCCGGCACCACGTCCGAGCCCCGCCAGGACGGCGAAACCCTCGCCCACAACGGTGTGATCGTCGTCTCGATGAACTATCGCCTCGGCATTCTCGGTTTCCTGGCAACGCACGAACTCGCCGCCGAATCTCCGCACCATGCCGCCGGGAACTACGGCCTGCTCGACCAGTCCGCCGCGCTCCATTGGGTGAAGGACAATATCGCCGCGTTTGGCGGCGATCCCGCCAACATCACCATCTTCGGCGAATCCGCCGGCTCCTTCTCGGTTTCCTATCAGATGGCTTCCCCGCTCTCCCGCGATATTCCCGCGCACGCCATCGGCGAAAGCGGCGCCGCCTTCGGCAAAGGCTCCATCGTGGACCACGACCTCGCAGCCACCGAAGCCGACGGTGAAAAGTTCGCCAAGGAAGAGCTGCACGCCGATTCCCTCAAGGCCCTGCGCGCCATCAGCGCCGACGAACTCATCCAGAAAACTTCGCCGCGTCCCAACTTCAACGCCTTTCGTTTCATGCCCACCGTCGACGGATACTTCATTCCCGAAAAAGCGGAAGCGATCTTTGACGCAGGAAAGCAGGCCCAAATCCCTTTGCTCGCGGGCTGGAACAAAAACGAATTGAGCTTTGCCCGCGTCAACGCTCCAAAAGTTGATCGGAAAGCCCTCGACGAGTTGGCTACCAAAAAATTTGGCCCAGACGCCGGGGAATTCTTGCAGGTCTATCACGCCACTACCGACGACGAAGCCGCCGTCGTGGCCGGAAATTACGCCGACGACGAATTCCTTGGCTATTGCACCTGGGCCTGGCTCGAAGCGCAAGTTGCCACCGGCCACGCTCCCGTCTACCGCTTCCGCTTCGATCTCGGCATTCCCGGCAGCCCGGAGCATCCCGCTGCCCTTGGTGCTTATCATTCCGACGAGATCGAATACGTCTTCGGCACGCTCGATTCCCGCAAAGGTTTTGCCTGGCGTCCCGAAGACTACCAACTATCCAAACTCATGCAGACTTACTGGACCAACTTCGCCAAAATCGGCAATCCCAACAGCGACGGCAATCCCGACTGGCCCATGTACAACGCGGCCGGCGGCTGGCAGGTGATGCACCTTGACGCCACCTCCGCCGCCCGCCCCGACCTGCACCGCGACCGCTACCTCTTCCTCCGGCGGCATTGGAAGAAGTAACGCCGCTCGTTCGTCTCTTTCGCGGCGCCGCCGCTACATCGCCGCGCAACAATTCCGCCGTCGCACATCCGTCGCGCAAGTGCTATCCTCTTTTCCTCTTTGCGGCGGAGGATTCCCCGATGCGCCCGCTGCGAGAGCGGCCCCTCGGCCCTTTCGCCCTTCCCGTGCGCATCCCGCCCCGAATTCGGGAGTCCTTCCTTTGGGAGTCTCGCCGCCGGATTCATCCGAACCGGCTTCGCTCCGGCCTCCTGTCGCCGCGCATCCTCACCTCGGAAAGGACCGGCCCATGCGCCTCGCCTCGCGGTTCTCTCTCCTTGCATCCTTCGCCTCGCTTACTTTCGCGCCTGCTCTGTTCGCCCAGAGCGCCCTCACCGTCATCACGCAGTACGGCCCTGTCCGCGGCAAGGAATCCGGCGACGGCAAAGTCCGCCTCTTCCTCGGCATTCCCTATGCCGCACCGCCCGTCGGACCTCTGCGCTGGAAGCCGCCGCAGCCTCCCGCTCCGTGGAAAGAAGTGAAGGATGCCACCGCCCTTGGCCACCGCTGCATGCAAATGGGGCTGTTCAAGGGCATCGTGTATCTCGATTCCGGGATGAACGAAGACTGCCTCACCCTCAATATCTGGGAGCCGCCCGTTTCCGCCGGCCAAAAGCTTCCCGTCATGGTTTGGATCCATGGCGGCGGTTTCCAGGATGGCGCCAGCTCCGATGCCAGCATGGACGGCAGTTCCCTGGCGCGCCATGGCGTCATCGTCGTTTCGATGAACTATCACCTCGGCATCCTCGGCTTTCTCGCCACGCAAGAACTCGTCGCGGAGTCTCCCCAGCACGCCGCTGGCAACTACGGAATGTTGGATCAGTCTTTCGCCATCCACTGGGTCAAGGACAACATCGCCGCGTTCGGGGGCGATCCCGCCAACATCACGATCTTCGGTGAATCCGCGGGCGCCTTTGCCGTTTCCATGCATATGGCTTCGCCGCTCACGCGAGACATCCCCGCTCATGCCATCGGCGAAAGCGGCGGCGCCCTCGGCAAGAGCAGCGTCCCGGTTCCTGAACTTGCTGCTTCGATTGCGGAAGACGAAAAGCTTCTCAAGAAACACGTCAAGGTCGAGGGACTCGCTGCTCTCCGCGCCATGCCCGCCGAGGAACTCTACAAAAAAACCGCGCCCAGCGCCTTCAGCGTTCCGCTCTTCATGCCCAATGTCGATGGCTATTTCCTCACCGAGCCTGTCGCGACTACCTTCGCCGCGGGCAAGCAATCCAAAATCCCGCTCCTCGCCGGCTGGAACAAGGACGAACTCGCCATCGCAACGGTTATGAATCCCATCAAAACCACGCTGCAGAGCTTCAACGGCATGGCCTTTCAGAAATACAAATTCCATGCCGGCGATTTTCTCAAGGTCTATCGCGCCACCAACGACGCCGAAGCCGCCCAGGCCGCCACCGATCTTGCCGGCGACGAATTCGTCGCCTTCGGCACCTGGTCCTGGCTCGAGGCCCAGGCCACCGCGCCCGTCGCCCAGGTCTTTCGCTACCGTTTCGATCTCGGCATTCCCGATGGTCCCAAACACCCCGCCGCCTTCGGCGCGTTCCACGCTGACGATGTCGCCTACGTCTTCGGCACCCTCGATACCCGCGCCGACTACCAATGGCGCCCCGAAGACTACAAGCTTTCCGAACTCATGCAGACCTACTGGACCAATTTCGCCAAAACCGGCAATCCCAACGCTGACGGTCTCCCCAACTGGCCCACCTACAACGCTGGCGCCAAATGGCTGGTCATGCATCTCGACGCCGTCTCCGCCGCCGCGCCCGACACCTATCGCGACCGCTACCTCTTCCTCCAGAAATACTGGAAGTAGTTGGCTCTCTTGCAGAAACGTTCCCCTGTAAAGGCAGGCTTCCGAGGCGGGCGCCTTAGCCGTGCTCTCTGCGAAATGCTTCTTCCCCCATTACGTCCACGCCTGTATACTCTCGGAAATTTCGCGCCGGAGGTGCCCGCATGTCGTCCACCCACCCTTCGCTATCATCCGCCGAACAAAACAAACAGCTCCTGCTCCGCTGGTTCGACGAAGTCTGGAATCAAGGCCGCCGCGAAACCGTCTTCGAGCTTTTCGCTCCCGATGGCGTCCTCCACGAAGGCGGCCAGCAGATTCGCGGCCCCGAGGAGTTTTGCCGCTCCATCTACGATCAGTTCCTGGCGCAATTCTCCGAATTCC
>DATIXE010000079.1:0-29140 GCA_035518915.1 Candidatus Eiseniibacteriota bacterium | reverse complement strand
CTGAAAATTTCGTTCCCAAATACCTGCACAGTGCTAATCTTCTTCATCGCCGGTCTCCTTTTTTCTTGTGCCTCGAGCACGTCGAACATTGGGAGCGTATCGCATCCCGCTAGGAGACCGGCCTTCTCATCCCATCTAGTAAACGCGCTTTTCGTAGAGGTAGTGTCGAACAAGCCGGTCGGAAGGCTTTCATTATGGTGATCAGTTTCATGGTATTCAACGCGAAATAGCGGTTGCACAATAGTTGCACAAATGCTCCCAAACAGGGGCTCTTTGCCCAACAATGAGGCAACTCATCCGAACGTAAGCTATTGATTCCGAACAACAGCGTGTGGAATCGGGAATTTGCTAAACCGTTGTAGGGGCCAAAACTCCTACCGGGGGTTCGAATCCCCCCCTCTCCGCCAGATTCCCCGTAACTGCATCTAGCGCCGAGACTTGCAGACCTCTCGCGAAACAAAACTTCTATGTCATTTGCATTCTTCCGAGCCTCCCGGGTTGCACCGTAGGTGCACATCTCGTTTCCAGCATCCTGATTGCATTTGCTGAGTTTCCACTGGGCACTTCTCCGGGATGTGCATCCACGCCACGAGACTTGCACAGCTTGGAGAATATTGGATTGCCTCTTTCGAAACTGTCGGCTTGCAAAGATTTGTGGCAAGGAGGCGGGAATGTTCGTCCGGTACACCTTTGGAGATTAATTCGCTCGGGTACCATTGCAACGGCATCCACACCGGGCGCGTCCAGATTCACTGGGCCGCCGTGTTCAATTTCAAGGGTGATCCTTGCACGCGCACGACGTGATGAAGCACCACGCGAATCCCAGGCAAACAGAACTCAACAGCAGGTACAACATGGGCAGCTTCCACATCCGCGAGATTATTCCGTCTTGGAAAGCGGCCAGGAGCCGTTGCATCGAGTGCAGAATGCAAACGGGAAATCAATCTGGGAGGCACGCATGGGCCAAAACGATTCTTGAACGAACTTCCCGATTCAAAGCAGGTTTGGCGAGAGTGATCCTCCAAGTAATTTGAGATTTAGGAGTTCCTCAGAGAAATTTATTAGGGCTAACGGAAATCATAGCCTGCTCTGAGTTCACACCGGAAATCCTTCACCTGGTTCTTCTCTTCACGCACTTGGCAGTCGGCCCAACTCAAGATGGGTCTCGGACCAAGCGGGAACACCATGGGGGTCCCGTTGATGTCTGCTTCGATGCTTGGTCCGACGGCGCTTGCCGGTAGGGTAAAGCTCACCGAACGCCCGAAAATCGCGGGATAAATCTGCCGGACAACATTTTCCAGTTGCGACCGAAAGACTTCCGCCTGCAAGAGAAATGTGGTCGTATCGGACCAATTTCGAACACTCACGCCCATGGTGCGACCATCGTGCGACAGAGAATCGTCCTCGACCCTGGTGAAAGGGCATGGTCCTGCGATGCAGGTAACCCGGGCATCCCGAAACACGTTTCCTTGGCCGGCATCGATGGAGGCAGACGCGATCTGCGCCTTCCACTTCCCGTCCAGCGAACACGGCTGGCGTTTGTTGCAGGGGACATTTCCCGTATTAACAATTTGAAACGTTTTCGCCGCGCTGCCGATATTCTCGGTCCGTGAAATCTCGCTAGAATATCGCACCCGCACGTTAGTCACGGCGATCTCCGCTTCGTTCAGAGTGGCTTCCTCCTCGCCGTGCAGCGGAATCATACGGACAACGTAAATATTGGAATTCAGCGGTTCTTCGGTATCCACAGGCTGGTAGTCCGGGTGGCGGAACGCGAGGTGGATCAACTGGCCGAGTTTCACACCAGGACGCATCGTCAGACTGAAGTGCCCTGCGAAATCAGATTTGGTGGATTGCGTTGCCGATCCGTCTTTGGAAATTACTTCCACATTCGCAATCGGGGATTGCTTCCGCGGGTCGAAATTCTGGGTGATGACAGCTCCGCTGATGCGCATGGGCATATGGCGACGCCGGTACAGGCGTAATCCCGCGTAAGTGACGGCCGCTATTGCCACGAGCGCCAAAACGGCGAGACCCCAGGCACCGAGTTTTTTGGCACCCATCATGATAGAAATTCAAGTTACCTGTTGCGGTGTTTCAATTCAAGAATTACTCGTCTGTATAATCGAATTGAGTCTTACAATGTCGAAATTGGATTTCTCCGAGAATCGTTCGCGCCGAGTGTGGCTAACGCGGCTTGCCCGTGTGGGTCTCGGCTTCCCGCTGCTCTCGCTTAGCGGATTGGTGGCGGATGGAGACCCGCGGCAGGGGCACGCTCCTTTTGCCCAGAGGCCCACTTCCCCGTTTTCGGATCAGGATGACGCACTTCTCGAAGAAATCGAGCAGGCCAGCTTCCGGTATTTCTGGACCCAGGCCCACCCGGAGACGGGCATGGTTCTGGACCGATGCGATGCACGAAATCCGGCCACGAACGATCTCGGCAGCATCGCCGCAACAGGGTTCGGCCTCACCGCCATGTGTATCGGCGACAAGCGCGGCTACATTTCCCATGAAGCCGCCCAGGACCGCGTGTTGAATACGCTGCGATTTCTATGGAAGAAGCTCCCCAATCATCGCGGTTTTTTCTACCACTTCGCGAACATAAACACGGGAGAAAGGCTCTGGGACTCCGAAGTATCTTCTATAGATACCTCTATTCTGCTGTGCGGTGTGCTTACCTGTCGGCAACATTTTGCCCACTCGGAGATCAGCAAGCTCGCGCTGGAAATTTTCAGCCGCGTGGATTGGAAGTGGCTCTCAGAGGATACGCCGATTTTATCCCATGGCTGGACTCCCGAGGGCGGCTTCCTGCAATACCGCTGGGGCGATTACAGCGAATTGATGATGATGTACCTGTTGGGACTCGGCTCTGGGACGCATCCACTGCCCCCGGAAGCGTGGAACGCATGGAAGCGGGTCACATTTGAATATGATGGCATTCGTTATATCGGATCGTTCGCCCCGCTGTTCGTTCACCAGTATTCGCAAGCCTGGTTTGATTTTCGGGGGAAGCGCGATCACTACGCGAACTACTTCCAGAATTCCATTCTCGCGACGGAGGCACACAGGCGTTTTTGCCTTGATCTGGCATCACAGTTTCCCGACTACAGCGACGATTTGTGGGGCATCACGGCGTCAGATTCAAAGAATGGGTATGTCGCCTGGGGCGGACCGCCGCAACGAGGCTCGATCGACGGAACGGTAGTGCCGTGTGCAACCGCGGGTTCCTTGCCCTTCCTCCCGGAAGCAACGATGCGCGTACAGCGCTATATGAGGCAACACTACGGCTCCAAGGCTTGGACGCAATTCGGATTGGTGGATGCTTTCAACCCGCTGACGAACTGGTACGATCCGGACGTTGTGGGGATCGACGTGGGAATCTCGATGGTAATGGCGGAAAACGCGCGGACATCGTTTGTCTGGAACACGTTTATGAAGAATTTGGAGGCAAAGCGCGGTATGGACCGAGCGGGTTTCAAGCCGGAGAAAGCAACGTCGTCCGGCGTAACGCCAAAGGCCCCGGTGCAATTGCCACCGCGCTGAACGCCTTCACTGAATTTCAAGCAGAGCAAGCCCTTGCGGCGGCAGTCGGAGGGTAATCTTGCCGTCTTGAAGCGGTACTTCCTCTGGCGCAGGGAGGGAAGCGGCTTGCCGCAACTCCTGGAGTTGTTTCTCGGTCGGATACCGCGGCTTGCCCATGCTACTGTACAAGGCCAGAAGCGAGCCGTGAGTTTCGTCCAAACGCGCGACGTTCGCCCGGTGTTTCCCCCTTAGCCCTGTGAGAGCGATGGTTACGTCCTCTGTGGTGCCGTGCTCTTCCGGCAGATAGAGATTCCAAACCGCAATTTCGAGCTTGCCGTCCGATTTTCTTGTCGCCAACGCCGAAGTTGAATCAACCGGCAGGCGCTGTTCGCCCAATTGATGCAGCAGTTTGAATGCGTTGAAAGCAGGCTTCGGCAGATTGCCCGCAGCCATGAGTCCGTAGCCCCCGTAAAACGGCCGCTTCACCACGCCCTGCTCTTCAAACACGTCGGAAAACGCCCAATACGCCAGGATATCCACCAGGCCGTCGCATTGCCGGATTGTGTCGGCAAGCCAGGGTCCCATGAATACGGCGTCGGTCACATCCGGTTCGTTCTTGTAACTGGCATTGTATTCGCTGAAAATTAGCGGCACGTCGGGCCGTGGAGAGTTCTTCACTTCATCGTGAACCTTCTTGACAGCGCGGCAGACCATCGCCGTACGCGGAATCGTCTCCTCCGTCCCAAAGACGTCGTGCGCGGAGTCATTGGCATAGACGTGCGTGGAAATAAAATCGTACGGGATATGGTTCGCCGTCGCATGGGCGATGAACGCGCTGACCCACGCTGCCTGTGCCGTCGCTGGTCCACCAACGCGGAGCTGTGGACCGACTTTCTTCAATGCGAGCGCCGTGTGGTCGTAAAGTTCCCAATAGGTAGATTGCTTTGGATCCCCAGCCCAGAAATCCAGGTTCGGCTCGTTCCAGACCTCGAAATACCATTGCGAGACTTCCCCGATTCCGTAGCGCTCCACCAGGTGCTGGGCGAATTGCGTGATCAGCTCGTCCCACTTGTCCCAATCCTTAGGAGGCGAGACAATGGGGCGATACCAGAAAGGCTGATAGATCTCCCGCGCCGCTAGCTGCTTTGGCATGAAGCTTAATTCGACAAACGGCCGGACCCCCGCCTCGAGCAGTCCGTCGTAAATCTGGTCCACGTAGGAAAAGTTATAAACAGTCTTGCCGTCCGCCTCGTCGTAAACGCCTACTTCGTCATCCAAGATGGCGTGAAACCTGATGTACTCGAAATCTGTCGCGGCTTTCACGGCCCTTAAGTCCTGCCGGTAACTTTCCCGCAACGAAAGAACGGCTCTTCCCGAGCCGAACATCCGCTCCCAGTAGTGGGGAAAGGGGGTCGCTTTTGCGGTGGTATCCACTTGAATAGTTTCACTACGGGTCTGAGCAGGGCTCTGCGTGGGTAAGCACATTGCACTCGCGAGCCCGAGCGCAAGGGGAAGCATCCAGCGAGAAACTCGATTAGGATTGGTCAAGATCTGGCTCCGGAGTTCAGCAGTTCAAGTTAAGACTGTACGGCACGCGAGCAATCTGCGTCACGCGACATCTTTGGGAGTAGGCCGGGCTTGCAGCCCTCCTACACAGAGTTTGTCCTCAGTTACGTTGGTTCTGGTACTAGGTCGCCAACTGTCTGACCATGAAGAATTTACGTGTTTTTCCAAAAATTTCAGATGCTCGGACATAATCCTCTGCTAACCCTACAGTAATCAACAGTTTCCTTTGGAAGCCGATTTGCTCACCTTTTATGCAGCTGTACTCGGGAAGAGGAAAAACTCCGTATGCGTACTCTGAAAGCAATCTTCGCCGCAGCCCTGATCGCTCTCGCTCTGGTCGGTTTGCTCGCCACGAACGCCATTGCCAGCGTCGCGCAGACATTCTGCATGATTTCCGTAGTAGTTTTTGCAGGCACCTCCCTGTTCGGCCTGGCCGCCAAGTTGCGCGCTTAAAGCTACCCGATCGCCGGCCAAGTGCTACCCTGTGGGCTAGCCAAAACCCGGTCCGTCCACTATTTTGGAAGTCTAAACGTGACCCCAAGCCCCATCCCATCGCCTCGCCACAACTTCAAAGAATCCTGGACGAAACGTCTGAAGGCACTGCGGGACGTTCCCGCGATCGTTTTGCTCGTCTGGGAATCGGGCCCAAGTGTCGTCACATGGGGCCTCATTCTGCGCGTACTCACTGCGTTGAGTCCGCTGGGGCTTCTCGCTGTTGCCCGAATCATTCTTGACGGAGTCGTCTCGTTTATTTCGCATGGCGGGCCGTTACGCCCCCATTTCTGGTGGTGGGTCGGGCTGGAGTTCGCGATTGCCGCAGTCACCATGTTACTCACCCGCGCGACCGACTTCACCGATGCGCTTCTGGCCGACCGCTACGTAAAGCATATCAGCGTGCGCCTGATGAAGCAGGCGTCCTCGCTCGATCTTGCTACATACGAGGATCCGGGTTTCCACGACAAGCTGGAACGCGCGCGAGTGCAGGCCACCGACCGCCTGTTGCTGATTCAACAGCTTGGCCGTTTGTTGCAGCAGGTGATCGCCACAATAGCGTTGGCGGCTGGCATCGTCGTATTCATGCCCTGGCTGCTGCTGTTGCTGCTGGTCTGCGTAGTTCCTGCTTTCCTCTGGGAAAGCCATTTTGCTTTCCTCGGTTACAACCTCGCTTTCCGCCAGACTCCGGCGAAGCGTGAGATGGATTACCTCAGATTTCTGGGTGTGAGTAAGGAAAGCGCGAAAGAACTCAAGGTTTTTGGCCTGAACAACTACCTGACTAGCCGGTTTGCCTCGCTCGCCGATCAGATTTTCTTGGAAAATGTCGGTCTCGCGCGTCGGCGCTTCTTTGCTGGATCGTTTCTCTCGGTGTTTAGTACCGCAGGGTATTACGGCGCTTATGCCTATGTGGTGTACGAAGCGCTGCACAGCCGCATTTCCGTCGGCACGCTTCAGTTCCTGGCGGGGGCCATCGCCGGGGCCAGCTTGAACCTGCAATCCATCTTCTCGACGTTCTCGGGCATTGCCGACCAAGCGCTTTTCCTGAGCGACTTGATCAGCTTTCTGGAGCTCAAGCCGCGCATTCATTCCAACGCTGGCGGACCACCATGCCCGCGGCCTATCCATTCGGGAATTGAGTTCCGCAACGTGTCTTTTGTTTACCCCGGCACGCAACGCGCGGTCCTCCACAACCTCAACCTGCGATTTAACCAGAACGAGCGCGTGGCGCTTATCGGCGAAAACGGGCAAGGGAAGACGACCATCGTCAAACTCTTGACGCGACTCTACGATCCCAGCGAAGGAGCGATCCTGCTGGACGGTGTCGATCTCCGTGAATACGACCTAGACGATTACACCAGCCAGGTCGCGGTGATCTTTCAGGACTTCGTGCGGTATGACATGACGGCGATGGAAAACATCGGCATCGGGCGTGTTTCCAAACTACAAAGCGTGCAGGACATTATCGCCGCCGCGCAAAAGAGCCGCGCGGATGAGGTCGTAGGGAAACTCCAGTTAGGCTATCAACAGATGCTTGGCCGCCGCTTCGATGGAGGCGTCGACCTGTCGGGGGGCGAGTGGCAGAAAGTCGCGCTGGCGCGCGCTTACTTGCGTGACGCGCAAATCCTGATTCTCGATGAGCCCACGGCTTCTCTAGATGCCAAGTCCGAGCAGCAGGTATTCCAGCAATTTGCCGAACTTACCCAGAATAAGCTTTCGCTCCTGATCTCACACCGGTTCTCGACTGTACGAATGGCTGACCGTATACTCGTCCTCGAAGACGGCTGCATTGTCGAAGAAGGCCATCACACACAATTGATGGCTCGCGATGGCAAGTACGCCGAGATGTTTGAAATGCAGGCCTCGAACTACAGATAAGGGGACCCATCGATGTCGGCTTCCTCCGATCGATCCGGCGAATCGGTGCCCGCCTCCGCGCCGTCCGGCTACTCATTTCCGGATGATGCGTCGGAAGCGCGGCTGCGAGTCTCCGCGACAAATGGGGGGTCGGCTTCCGAGTGCCTTGCCCAAGCACGGAACCACGCCAAAAATTGGGCATTCGCAGGTCATGCGGACAAATGGCCGAAGCTGTTTCAAAGTCTTCTCAGCGCTAAACGCACGTTGGAGCAAACGTATCGTCCGCAGAAGTCCCCGTCCGGTACTTCACCAGCTCTGCGAAAGGAACTGTTTCCGTTTCGGATTCTGCTTCACAACGCTTTGATCGCTGCGGAGAATGTGTTGCGCGGTTCGCGGCACATCCCGCAGATACTCGAACGCGGTGAGCGCGTTCCGCGCGCCTACCTGATTGCGAAGAGCTATCTCACGGCGACTTCATGGGCCTTCGATGAAGAGTCTTTCGTGGGATACACGCAATCCCTGCAGGTGGAGCAAGCTCTGGAAATTGCCGAGATATGGCTTCTGAGCCCGATGCTGCAGTTTTGCTTGCTTCAGCAGTTCGCATCGGAGATCCAAGACATCTCCTCTGAACTCGATTCCGAAACGCGTCGGCGCTTGAGCGCTCACTGCGCTACGTTGACTCGCATTCGCCAGGCGGAGTGGCTTGTAGCGTTCTCCACGCTCAGCATCACGGAAAACATACTTCTCGCCGACCCCGCGGGCGCGTATGCGGCGATGGACCTTGAAAGTAGAACTGCTTACCGGCGGGCTGTCCAGGAACTCGGGCGGAATTCAGGGTGCTCCGAAGAGCAGATTGCGCGGCTGGCGGTAAGTCTCGCACAAGAAGCCTGCGAGGCGGGAAAGCCCGGTTCTCGCGATTCCATACGTTTCACTCACGTTGGCTACTACCTCGTTTCGGCCGGTAGAGATTTGCTTGAAAGACGGATCGGCTACCGGCCTACGGGAGTCGCGTACCTTCGTCGGGTGCTGCTGGGGGCGCCGGACCTCTATTATTTCCTCGGCGTGGAGTGCGCCCTGTTCAGCGTCATGGTTTTCCTGCTGAGCGCGGTCCAGGGAGGAATCCCTCTCATTGCCGCATCGCTGCTCTTACTGCTGCCGTGTAGCCAGGCCGCCTTGGAAACTATCAACCAACTTTTTCGAATTCTCGTTCCTCCGCGGCACATTCCGCGGATGGACTTCGACACGGGTATTCCCGACGAGTTTGCCACGGTGGTTGCCGTTCCGGCGCTTCTGATCACGAAGGAACAGGTCGAGCATTTGGTTCGGTCGCTGGAGATCCGATATCTCGGCAATACCGATGACAACCTGTACTTCGCTCTGCTAACCGATCCACCAGATTCGGCCACGGCATTCGACGAAAAGGATGAATTGGCCTCTTTTTGTTCCGGGTTGATCGAGACGCTGAATCAGAAATACGGCTGTGACGGTCAGGACCGGTTCTTTCATTTGCACCGGAACCGCACATTCAACGCCAGGGAAAATACCTGGATGGGCTGGGAGCGGAAACGCGGCAAGCTGCTGGATCTCAACGAATTTATCCTTGGCAGAGAGGACAAATTCCCTATAAAGGCCGGCCGCGTTTCGCAACTCCGCAGCGTGAAGTATGTCATTACTCTCGATGCCGACACACAATTGCCTCGCGGGACAGCCAGGCGTCTCGTCGGCGCCATGGTGCATCCACTGAACCGGGCGGTCCTGGATTCGCGAACACAGACCGTAACGGCGGGATACGGGATTCTGCAGCCACGGATCGGGATCAGCGTGCAGTCCGTCAATCGCTCGCGTCTTGCTTATATCTATTCTGGGGAGACGGGGCTCGACATCTACTCGCACGCCGTCTCTGATGTGTATCAGGATCTTTTCGGGGAAGCAATCTTCACCGGGAAAGGCATCTATGATGTGCAAGTCTTTCATCAAGTGCTCAAGAATCGATTTCCATCCAATGCCATCCTGAGCCACGACCTTATCGAAGGTGTCTACGCGCGAACGGGCTTGGCCAGCGAACTCGAGCTCGTTGATGACTATCCGTCCCACTTCAGCGCCTATAGCCGCCGTAAGCATCGCTGGATCCGTGGAGACTGGCAAATCCTGAAGTGGCTGTTTTCGCGGGTTCCCGACGGCGAGGGGAATCGCGTTCCCAATCCGCTGAGTCTGATTTCACGGTGGAAGATCCTGGACAATCTGCGCCGGAGCGTCATCGAAGCGGCCACGTTCGCGCTGATGCTGGCCTGCTGGTTTTACCTGCCGGGCTCGCCGGTTCTCTGGACCATCGCGGTGGTTGCGATGCTCTTGATTCCCGCATACTTCCAGGCATTTCTTACCGCCATTCGACAACACGCACCAGCGCACCCGCGGGGTGCGCTGCTCCAGGCGATCAGCGATTTCGCCACGGCGCAGGTGAACGTTCTGGTCTTTCTAGCGTTTCTCCCGCATCAGGCGTTGGTCACGCTGGACGCGATTGCGCGAACGCTGTTTCGCTTGACGGTAACGCACCAAAAGTTGCTTGAGTGGGAAACCGCCGCACAGTCGGAAATGGATCAACGCGGAAAGGCTCCTGCTGACCGGTATCTGAAACTTGCCCCGGTACTCACCATGTTGATTGCCGCGTGCATCTACGTATTCCGCCCAGACTCGCTTCCAGCTGCAGCGCCTATCTTGTTTCTTTGGCTGCTCGCCAATCCAGCAGCCAAATGGCTGGACCGGCCCTTGCGGCCGAGCGGAGGTGCGCTCACATTTTCCGATCGGAAGTTCCTGCGCCAGGCGGCATGGAAGACCTGGCGCTTTTTCCGCCAGTACTCGACCGCGGAAGCGAACTGGCTCATCCCAGACAACGTTCAAGGGCAGGACCTGCAAGTGGCTCACCGGATCTCCACTACCAATCTCGGGGTACTGTTCAATTCGCAACTCGCGGCGACTCTTGGCGGCTTGCAAACCGTTCCACAATTCGCGGCACATGCGGCGCGAACAATGGCCTCCGTAAAACGATTGCCCCGTTTTCATGGCCATTTGGCGAACTGGTACGACACCGTGTCGCTGGAACCCCTGGAGCCCGTGTTTATTTCTAGCGTGGACAATGGCAATCTAGCATGTTGTTTGTGGACCCTGAAACACGGCGTGGCCGCCCTGCTGGAGCGTCCGCTTTTTCACCCTGAGCTTTTCCAATCTATCCTCGACTTGCTCGACCTCTGCACCGGGTCCATGCATCAAGGGAGATACTCTCCCGAATATCTGGATGCGCTGGAGAAAATTAAGCTCGAGACCGGCAGATTGGGAACAAACGCCAAATTGTGGTGCCGCGCCGCTCCCGGTTTTCTGGATCAGTTAGGCCTGATAAATGCGGTCCCTCCCGCCTACAGTCAGAGCGACGCTGCCTGGTGGATTGAAGAGGTCAGCCTGCAGCTTCAGTCCGTGCAGCAGATGGCGCACGATTTTGCCCCGTGGCTACTGCCGCAATTTGACGGAGCTCAATCGGCGCTCCCAAACCTGTTTGCTAAAGAATACTTCGCTGATCCGGCGTTAAGTTCTTTACATACCGCCTATTCGGAAATTGAGGAGATACGCGCCACGCAAAGCTTCTCCCGGCTGCAATCCATGGTGCCCGAGGCTTCACGACGGTTGGAGGAACTTCGAGCTGTCCTTCTGGGGCTTGTAGCGGACGCGGATTCTCTGGTCGAGGAGATGGATTTTGGGCTCTTTTATGACAAACATCGCCATGCAATTTCGGTAGGATATTCCGTCGCTGAGTCCAAGCGGATCGAGGCGAGTTACGACTTGCTCGCGTCCGAGGCTCGCAGCGCTGTATTCATCGGGATCGCCAAGAATGAACTCCCGCAGGAAGCCTGGTTCCAACTCAGCCGCATGCACACACATTATATTGGCCATGACGTCCTCGTCTCCTGGACGGGCACTCTGTTTGAGTACCTCATGCCGGCGCTCTGGCTGAAGCACTTTCCCAACACGCTCATCGAAAACAGCCTCCAAAGTGCAATCGAATGCCAACGCGCCTATGCGTCTGCTTACCGCGTTCCTTGGGGCATCTCCGAAGGTGCCTGCCCTCCCAAGCTCGCAGGGAAACCTTACGACTATCAGGCATTCGGGTTGCCGCAATTGGCGTTGAGCGCGGAGGCTTCACGGCGCATTGTCATTACTCCGTACGCCGGGGCTCTGGCGCTGAATGTCGAACCTGGCCGTGCGATGCAGAATCTCCGGGACATGGCAGAGCGCGGTTGGATGGGCCGTTATGGCTTCTACGAATCCGTGGAATTCCACCCTGGCGCGGTTGTAAAGTCCGCCGGATCGTTCGAAATCGTCCATGCCTGGATGGCCCACCATCAGGGGATGATCCTGCTGTCCATCTGCAACGCGCTGGATGATTCTATCCTCTCCGCCCTCTTTCACAGAGACGTAAGAGTGGAAGCCGCCGAGCGGCTCTTGCATGAACTACCCCTCTCACCTCACGACCGGGAAGTTTCGAAACAAACTCCGCTGGGAGATGCTAGTGCTGTGTTCGATTAGGGCCTTCGTCAAATTCCCTCAAATACCGTCTGACGGTTGCGCTCAAACAATCCTTGCCCTCGGAAGGAGAAACGACGAAATAAAATTCGCAGAGTCAAGGGTGCGGGGCCTTTCCTAAGTCTTGGAAAAGGTTTATAAATGAACAAGTCATGGAGATTCCAAGTGATTAGAGATCCGAAGGGACTTGTCGTTGTTACCGGAGCGGGAGGCTTCATCGGTGGGAGCCTGGTGGCCCGGCTTCGCTCGGCGGGATGCCAACATATTCGCGCCGTGGACGTCAAGCCGCTTGCGGAGTGGTACCAGAAATTTGACGATGTCGAGAACCTGATTCTGGACCTCAACCAGAAACAGAATTGTGACGTCGCGGCTCGTGGAGCTTCCGATATCTACAATCTCGCTGCCAACATGGGCGGAATGGGCTTCATCGAAAACAATAAAGCCTTGTGCATGCTTTCCGTGCTCATCAATACCCACATGCTCCAAGCCGCGAACGCGCAAAACGTGAAGCGCTTCTTCTATTCCTCCTCGGCCTGCGTCTATAACGCAGACAAGCAAAGGACCTTTGAAGCGCCCTCCCTCAAGGAAGAAGACGCGTATCCCGCGATGGCGGAGGATGGTTACGGCTGGGAGAAACTCTTCTCCGAGCGGATGTGTCGCCATTTCCGTGAGGATTTCGGTCTCTATACGCGCGTGGCCCGGTTCCACAATGTCTACGGCCCATGGGGCACCTGGGACGGCGGTCGCGAAAAAGCCCCTGCCGCCATCTGCCGGAAAGTGATTGAAGCCAAACTCAGCGGCAATCATGATATCGAAATTTGGGGCTCCGGCGAGCAGACCCGCAGCTTCATGTACATTGACGATTGCCTGAAGGGCATCGAACTGATCCTGGACTCCGACATCCTCGATCCAATCAATCTCGGTTCCAGCGAAGCAGTCACCATCAACCAACTCGTGGACCTTGCCGAGAGCTTCGCGGGGATCAAGTTGCGCCGCCAGTACAACCTGGACGCGCCAAAGGGTGTCAATGGCCGTAACAGCGACAACACCTTAATCAAGCGCCTGCTGAATTGGGAGCCTGATACGTCCTTGCGGACTGGTTTGGAGCAAACTTATCGCTGGATCCATGACCAATACGTAAGTCGCCAAAAAGGTACTGGTCTTCCGGTCCACTCAGAGCTGAAGCGGGCCACCACGAGCATCTCTGCTCACTAGACCGCTTTCCAACCAATGTCGTCCGAGTCGTTGCCAGGCTTCCGCTCGCCGGCAAACCGGTAAGATTCATGGATACTTTGGTACAGCTTCGGCGGGCCTCGGGTGTGTCTTGAAGACTGAAAAAGGTAGCTTGTCGTCCCGGCCGGCATTCAGTAGAATCGCGCCGCTGGCGCTTCTGAACGACTCCTCGCGTTTTCCGCCCAATACTTTCGAACCGGATCTGGAAAGGATCGGCCATGCCTCTCTCGAAAAAATTGGTTGCGGAATTTCTTGGAACATTCTGGCTGGTATTCGGAGGATGCGGAGCAGCAGTCCTGGATGCCGCGTTTCCTCAACTCGGAATCGGATTCCTGGGCGTCGCGCTCGCGTTCGGCTTGACCCTGTTGACCATGGTCTACACCATCGGCCACATTTCGGGCTGCCATCTGAATCCCGCCGTCTCCGTTGGGCTCGCCGTGGGCAAGCGCTTTCCCTTCTCGGAGCTGATTCCCTACATCGTTGTCCAGGTTCTCGGAGCCATTCTTGCTAGCGGAGTCCTCTATGTCATTGCTAGCGGAAAAGAAGGCTTCCAGCTCAGCTCTGGTTTCGCGTCAAACGGCTATGCAGACCATTCCCCCGGCGGCTACTCTTTGCTGGCCTGCCTCGTGGCGGAAATCGTACTGACGTTTTTCTTTGTACTGATTATCCATGGCACCACGCACAAGAACGCCCCTTCGGGATTCGCCGGAATCGCGATTGGGTTGTCGCTCACCTTGATTCACTTGATTGGGATCCCGGTCACCAATTTATCGGTCAATCCCGCCCGCAGCACCGGACCTGCCGTATTCGTGGGGGGCTGGGCAATTCAGCAGCTTTGGCTCTTCTGGCTGGCTCCGATTGTTGGGGGCGCCATTGCCGGTTTTGTATACAACACGGTTTTCGAAACGGAGCGGACCTGAAGCTTCGGTCTCGAAGTTTAGAAGCCTCAGACACGCTCACCGTTTGCACGGTCGGGCGGCCCAAGCCTCCATTGGCAGACCGCAATAGGAGCTAAATCTAATAGCTACAAAGTCACAGACCAGGAAGCGCGGGCAGATAGCGGCCCTCGCCTCTGGCAAAGTAATGATTTAAAAGTGATTAGGATGGATACTTCTAAGAACCAAGCCTTCTGTCCTCTCCTGGCTCGGGAACTTTCTTCTTTGAACTTCGGAATGACTAGGGTGAGACCACTGCCTTCTTCGCCCTCGCTACACTTCCTTGAGTTACTTTAGCCAAGGGGCGCACGTCTCCAATCCATTACCCGTTGGGCGAGGGAGACACTTCCATGAACCGCAATCGCTTTTGCCTTTCGGCGCTCCTGTTCCTCCTGATGAGTTCGTTGTGTCTGGCGCAAAGCCCGGATGCAGCGCCGTCTCAGGACCAAAACCAGGCGCCGCCACCCGCTAACGGCCAGGGTGTGGAACAAGGCGGCCCGATGATGCGTGACCACGGCGCAATCGGGAGACTCACTTCGATTACGGGTGACACGATGATCCTCACCCGGCGGGATGGCACCACAACCACGGTCAAGCTCTCGGACAAAACGGAATTCCGCAAAGATCGCGAGCCGGCGAAACTATCGGATTTTAAGGTGGGCGATTTAGTGATGGTCCGGGGCGAGGAGAATTCCGATAATTCGGTGACCGCGGAAATCGTGGCAACCCGCACCGGCGGCGCCGGCCAGGGCGGCATGCGAGGAGGGCAGTTTTCCGCCGAGATGGGCAAGGACGTGGTCGTCGGCGAAGTAAAGTCGGTGGAGGCACCGAAGCTCACGGTCGTGCGTACCGACAATGTCACGCAAACCGTCGAGCTCAACGAGGACACTACGCTCAGAAAGAACCGCCAGAGCATCACGATGGCCGACATTCAGCCGGGAGACCATGTGATCGTGCGCGGAGCGCTACAGAACGACATTTTTGTTCCCAAGGCGGTGATCATCCTGACTCCTGAACAATGGGGACGCATACAGCAGTTTATGGAGGGCACACGCGGCAGGCCCGACACTGCACCGCCGGCGAATTCCACGAACAATCCACCGAAGCAATGAGCCGACGAGGGAGCACGCTTTGAACTCCGTTTTTCGCGGCGGGTGTATTCTGGGACTCCTACTGTCGCTCGCCGGCTTCCGTCTGCCCGCGCAGCAGTCTTTGCCAAACTCGTCGCACAGCTCGGCAACGCCCGCCTACCAAATCACGGGAACCGCCCGCAGCGGCAAGACCCCTTTGCCGGGAGCGACCGTGACCGCCTCCAATACTCTCACCGGCAAGAAATACAGCGTGGTCACGGATGCAGAAGGACGGTTTGCGCTGGTTGGCATTGCCCGCGGTCGTTACGCCGTGCGTATCGAGTTCATGGGCTTCGGCCTCTTCAGCCAGGATGTCCTTGTAAACCCGGAAAATCCCGCTGGGAAAATCGAAGCTGAACTCATTCTGGCATCGCGGCAACAAGAGCAGGCTACCTCGGCAACCAGCAGCCTGACCGCCGGCCGCGGTTTCCAGAGCCTGGCCATGGATGGCGCCCTTTCTTCTCTCGCCGGTGAAGGCGGTGGCTTTGGGGGCGGAACGAATGGAAGTGGGAACCAGGGCGGTGCCGATCTTTCAAGTCTCCCATTGAATGGTGCGGGCGCCGAAGGGCCGACGGAGTCTATCAGCATCAGCGGCACCCAGGGCCGCACGCAGGACTTCGGGGCAGGCAGTGAAGAAGAGATCCAAGAACGCATTCAAGAATTTCGCGAACGCGTGCAACGGGAAGGCGGGAATCCGTTTGGTGGCGGACCCGGCCAAGGTCCCGGCGGTCCGGGAGGCGCCGGCGGTGGGTCGGGAGGAGGCCCAATCATGATCGGGCGCCTCGGAGGCCGCGGTTTTAACGTCAATCAGCCTCACGGAGTCTTTTACTTTTCCGATGACAATGCGGGCCTTGATGCCACGCCATACTCATTGAGCGGATTTCCTGCCGCCAAGTCGAGTTACAATCAGGCGCACTTTGGCGCGAACGTCGGCGGGCCCCTGAATATTCCCAAACTTTTTCACGGCGGCAACAAGTGGTTCTTCTTTGCGGGATGGAACGCCTCTCGCGGCGATACTCCGTATGATTCGTTTTCGAGAGTACCAACGCAGGATGAGCGAACTGGCAATTTCGCCGGCGCAACGTACAATGACGGCACTCCCGTTCAACTTTTCGATCCGGCGACCGGACAGCCCTATCAATACAACGGCGTTCTCAACGCCATCGCCCCGACGCTGTTTAGTTCCGCGTCTGAATATCTGCTGCACTTCATACCGTTGCCCAATATCCCGACGACGGCGGAGGGCCAGAATTTCCACTACGTCACTTCGGCGGAGAACAGTTCGGACGCGGTCATTGCGCGACTCGTGCATAATCTTGGCTCCAGCAGCGGGCCCTTTATGAGGCCATCCGGCGGGGGCCGCGGCGGCGGGCGCCGAAATCAGAACAACATCAATTTCGGCCTCAACTGGACGCGCTCTAACACGAACCTCGTAAATTCTTTTCCTTCACTTGCGGGAGGCACAAGCATCCAGGGCTTGAATGCCAGCGCGGGTTGGATCTACGGTAAAAACCGCACCATCAATATCCTCCGCGTAAACTACAACCACTACCATCTATCCACGACGAATCTTTATTCGAATTTCGCCGATGTCGCCGGCCCGGGCGGCGCCGGAATCAACGGGATCTCGAACGATCCCTTTGACTGGGGCTTGCCCGGAATCAGCTTCACGTCTTTCGGAGGGCTCAGCGATCCGTCACCACGGCGTTCCCTGAATCAAACCTACACGATTTCCGACACGCTTTCCCGGAATCACGGGAAGCACAATTTCCGCTTTGGCGGGGACTATCGCCGCATCCTGCAAAGCTTCCGCGCTTCCCGAAATGCCGAAGGCAGTTTCGTTTTCACGGGCTACGCGACTTCCGATTACCTGGCGGGGAGCACGCAGGCCGTTCCCGACACGGGCTATGACTTCGCGGATTTCCTGCTGGGCTATCCCCAGCAGACTTCATTGCAGTTCGGCGCCACCTCCTATGATTTTCGCGCGAACGCGTTCGACCTCTTTGCGCAAGATGACTGGAGAATTCTGGCCAGCCTCTCGATCAATCTTGGCCTTCGCTATGAATACAATGGGCCGTACACGGAGGCCCAGGATCGCATCGCAAATCTCGTCGTCGGCCCACAGTATGCCAGTGGGGTTCCCATCGTGCCCACCGGAGCGGTCTTGCCGCCGGGCTCGCCAACCCCGCTTTTTTCCTCGCAACCCTCCCTGATCAATCCTGATCGCAACAATGTTGCTCCGCGCATTGGCATTGCCTGGAAACCCTGGCAGAAAACCGTAGTGCGCGCCGGTTACGGCATTAACTACAACCTGGCTCAGTACTCGACGGTTATTCAGAATTTTGCCTTTCAGCCTCCGTTCGCCAGCACGGCAACCAATTCCACCGACGTGGCTGGTTTGACGGGCCCCACCCCGCTCACGATCGTCGATGGATTCCCGGAAGCCTCTCCCAGCACGGTAACGAATAACTTTGCAGTCGACCCCGACTACGCGCTGGGCTACGTTCAGATCTGGAATCTCGACGTGCAACGCGAGCTCCACGGTAACGTCATGTTAAACATCGGATACAACGGCGCCAAAGGCACCCGTCTCGACACGGACCGCGCCATCGTGGCCTCCGGGAATCAGCCGTTCGTCTACGAAACGTCGGAAGGAAATTCGATATTGCACGCGGCTTCAGTGAGGGTGCGCAAGCGCATGTCCAACGGCCTGGGCATTGGCGCGCAATATGTTTTCTCTAAATCGCTCGACGACGCATCCTCGATCGGAAGCGGCGGCGTTGTCGTCGTGCAGAATCCGTTCGATTTGCCGGCGGACCGCGGCCTTTCCAGTTTCAACCAAACGCATAAATTTACCGGTAATTGGATTTACGACTTGCCTTTCGGCGAAAACCACCGCTTCGCGCAGAAGGGCTTCTGGATGCACGCGCTTTCAAATTGGCAATGGAGCGGAAGTTTCACGATTGCATCCGGAATGTACTTTACCCCCAATGTGCTGGGGGGTTCTCTGGACATCGAGCGCGGTGTGACCGGGTCGTTGCGCGCCAACGTGATTTCCGGGCAGCCCATCTCGATCTCCAATCCCACCGCGCTCCACTGGTTCAACACGGCCGCTTTTTGCGCGCCCGGACCCGATTGCACGAACGCAGCGGGTTCAAGCTACGGGGATGCCGCTCGAAATCTCGTCGAGGGGCCCGGCTCAGTGATTTTCAATATGAGCATCAACCGCACCATCCCAATCAAGGAGACGCGTTCCCTGGACCTGCGGCTCAGCGCCAACAACGTGTTCAACCACGTAAACTATTCCTCGATCAATACCGCTGTGAATTCGCTGACCTTCGGCGAAGTTACCTCCGTTGGCGGCATGCGGCGCGTGACCGTGCAGGCGCGCTTCCGGTTCTAGCCGACCATGCAGATCTCAAGCACCAAGACGATCCTCTCCAAAATGGCAGTGTTTCTGCTGCTTTCGATTTCCCCGTTTTTGTTCGCGCAAGAGCCGGCCAGGCCGGAGATTTCGCAGACCCCGATTCGTGTCACCACGGAACTTGTTCTCGTCAACGTGGTTGCCCGCGACAAAAAAGGCAATGCTGTTCGCGACCTGAAAAAGGAAGATTTCGCGCTCTATGAAGACGGGAAGAAGCAGCAGATCCTGACCTTCGATTTTGAAAACGTGGACCAACTGGCGGCCAGCGCCAGCCCCACGATCACCGGCGCCGCACCGGGGGTGCTGCTGCATTCCGGGAAAAAGGCCCCCGCCACGTTGGAAGCCAAGGATCGCCGGCTGATCGTCCTCTTTTTCGATTTTTCCGCTATGGAGCCGGAAGAGATCGATCGTTCGGTGGACGCGGCGAAAAAGTTCATCAGCACGAAGCTACAGCCCGCCGACCTGATCGCCATCGTTTCGCTTTCCACCAACATGCACGTGGACTGCGATTTCACCGATGACCGCGGAAAGTTGGCCGCCACGCTCTCCGCCTACAACTCGAGCGAGGGCCAGGGCTTCGACAACGGCGCAACCGGCAGCGCGGAAGGCGCGGCGGAGACCAGTGGCTCCTATACCGAAGACGATACCGACCTAAACACCTTTTCGGCCGATCGCAAGTTGCTGGCGATCCAATCCCTGGTACAAGTTCTCGGAAAATTGCCGCAGAAAAAGAGCATCGTCTATTTCAGCAACGGCATCACGCAAACCGGCCTCGACAATCAATCCGCCCTGCGCGCCGCCACAGCCGCCGCCGTGAAGGCGAATACCTCGATTTACTCGCTCGATGTGCGCGGCCTGCAGGCTTTCCCGGCGGGGGGCGAGGCGCAGAACGCCAGCTTGCATGGGCAGTCGGCATACACCGGCGCTTCGGTTCTCAACGATCTGAACGGCAACGCAGCCTCGCAGGATACGCTCGCCACGCTTTCCTCCGACACCGGTGGCAAGGCGTTTTTCGATTCCAATGATTTCAGCGGTGTGTTCACCCAGGTCCAGCGCGACAGTTCCGTCTATTACGTCCTCGGCTTCACAAGCAGCAATGCCGCCAAAGACGGCCGGTTTCGCCACCTGAGAGTGACTGTGAACCGCCCCGACCTGAAACTCGATTTTCGTTCCGGCTATTATGCCGGCCGTGATTTTGAACACCTGAATCGTGCCGATCGCGAGCAGCAGCTCGAGGACGAACTCGATGCGCAATTGCCGCGCGTGGATGTGCCGCTCTACGCCGGCGCCTCCTATTTTCGCAAGGACGATTCCCATTACTACCTGGCCGTCTCTCTGGTCGTGCCCGGGTCGCAGATTCCGTTCGTCACCGAGAAAAATAAAGACAGCGCTACCATCGACATCATCGGGGAAGCGCTGGAGGACGGGAAGCTCCCGGTGGGCCGCCTGCGCGACACCGTAAAACTCGCGGTGGAAAGCACTCGCGAAGTCCGACGCAAAAATGTGCAATACAATACCGGCTTCGTACTTGCTCCCGGGAACTATCATCTGAAGTTTGTGGTGCGCGAAAATCAGACCGGCCGTATGGGCTCCTTCGAGACGGACGTCCACGTCCCTGATTTGCGCAAATCGCCGCTCAAGCTCAGCTCTGTTGTCCTCAGTAGCCTACGAGTTCCAGCCAACGGAAAGAAAAATGCCGGCAATCCTCTGGTTCGCGACCAGATGGAACTCGTGCCCAATATTACGCACGTGTTCACACCAGACCAGCACATGTATCTGCAATACGAAGTTTACGAGCCGGTGAAAGGAAAGATCACCGGGCAAACGCCGCCGCCTTCCCCAAGCGCACCTAACGAAGCCGCGAAACCCTCGATTTCTTCTACTCGCACACGCGAGGGAGTCCGCGTGATGACCAGCATTGAATTTCTGCGGGGCGCCACCAAGGTCTACGAATCCAAACCGGTCGTAGCAAATGAAGTGACCGCCCCAGACCGCAAGGCAGTGGTCTTCCAGATCGATCTACCTCTGGAGCACTTCAAACCGGGACTTTACCTCTGCCAGGTCAACATCATTGACGACGTCGCCGGCAGCTTTGCCTTCCCTCGATTTCCGCTGCTTATTCGTGAACCAGTGGCCAATAGGCCGGAGCAAGCCGCGGCGTCGGCGGCGCCAGCGAAGTAGTGTTACTCCTCGCCGATATCTTCGTTCCAGATTTCAGGATTCCCGCGGATATAATTTGCCAGAAGTGAACCGCACTCTTGTGAATCAAGGTCGATCACGGTCACGCCGAGGGAGCGCAGCCAGTCCATCCCGCCTTGAAAATTCCTGCTCTCTCCCACGATGAGCGTTCCAAATCCAAACTGCCGGACCAGGCCGCTGCAATACCAGCACGGTGCAAGGGTCGTCACCATGATCAGCTTCCGGTAACTTTTCTGGCGCCCTGCATTCCGAAACGCGTCGGTTTCGCCGTGTACGGAAGGATCGCCCTGCTGCACCCGCCGGTTATGCCCCGCGCCGATCAACTTTCCGTCCTGGTCGAAAATAGCCGCGCCAATCGGAATGCCGCCTTCCGCAAGTCCCTTGCGCGCTTCTTGTAGAGCGACATTAAGCATTGCCTTGTAGTCGAGCATGAAACTCATTTCGTCTCCCGAAGTGCTTTCTCCAGCTGCCGCCTAGTGTTATAACACTGCACCGCCGCCGGTTGAATTCATCGAAGCAACATTTTGCGTACCGCGGATCTGCCCGTATCCGAGAGATTCTCCTGTGGTATCCTCCACCGCACATTTCAGGTGCAGGAACGTGTAGAAACGGATCGGCCGAAGCAAGTCGACGAACTACGGAGATTGCGCAGCGAATGTCTCAAAGCCAGCCCGATGCCGGCAGCTACGGTATGCGTCGCGAGGTACTTTCGCCTCTGGAAATTCTTGCGCAATCGGTTTCGACAATCGCGCCAACGACAACCCCCGCCGCTACCATCCCTCTGGTTTGCGCTCTCGCCGGCAATGGTACGTGGCTGGCCTACGTTCTCGCCACCACGGCGATTCTCCTTGTGGCGCTCTGCGTTTCGAAATTTGCGCGTTTCTCGGCTTCCCCCGGCTCTCTCTACTCGTACGCTTCGATGACTCTCCCGGCGCCGCTTGCGGCGACCGCCGCCTGGAGCCTGCTTCTCGCCTACGTTTGCACGGGCGCCAGTGTCATCGGCGGCTTCTACCACTATGGCTTGGTGCTGTTTCGTGACGCGACGGGTCGCACGCTTTCTGCCACGCTTCTCGTTCTGTTCGTAACCGGCGTTTCCGCGTGGATTGCCTGGCGCGACGTCAAAATCTCCGCGCGGGTCATGCTGTGGATTGAAGCCACCTCGGTCTCGGTGATACTGATCGTTGTCGTTCTCGTACTCTATCGCCATGGCTGGCATCTGGATTGGCAGCAGCTCGGTTTGCGCGGCATGACGGGCGGTGGCCTGCGCCTCGGACTGGTCCTCGCGCTCTTCAGCTTTGTGGGATTCGAAAGCGCCACCACGTTGGGCTCCGAAGCGCGCGATCCGCTCAAAACCATTCCTCGCGCGGTCATCCAGAGCGCCTTGCTCGCCGGCGCAATCTTTACGGTCTGTGCTTACGCGGAAGTCCTGGGCCTTCGCAGCGTGGGGCAAGATCTCGGCACGAGTCCCGTGCCGATGAGAGTGCTTGCCCAGGTCGGCGGCGTTCCCTTTTTTGGGCTGCTGATCGATATCGGAGCACTGGTGAGCATGTTCGCAGGGACACTTGCCTGCATCACCGCGGCCGCCCGCGTGCTGCTGCTGATGTCCCACCACGGCTTGGCCCATGGGTCTCTTCGCAAAACGCACCGGCGCAATGGGACGCCCGCAGCCGCGATCCTGGTAACTGGAACCGCGGCGGCGCTTCCCGTCGCCATCCTAGCGATACGCGGCGCAAGCGGCCTGGACGTTTACGGCTGGATGGGCTCGCTCGCCACTTACGGCTTCATCGTTGCGTACGCGCTGGTCTGCCTGGCGTTGCCGCGCTACCTGAGAGCGAAAAACGCCTATCGCCCTGGCGTCCAGATCGTGCCCTGGCTCGCTGGCGCGGCTATGCTGCTCGCTCTGATCGGTAATTTGTATCCGGTTCCCGAAGGGCCCTACGGAAAGCTTCCTTACATTTATATTGCGTATCTGGCCGCGGGAATGTTCTGGTTCTTCTTTGGCCCCCGCAATCGTCAGGCTGCTGCCCTTCCGAGTTGAGTTGCTCGGGGCCAACCTCCTGTTTCAATCTGTCACTCGGCCGTCTACCTTCCGTGCGGCAGATTCAGATGCTGCCGCGCCGTACCCTCAGACGCGCGCCTTTGGATCCGTTCCGCCTATTTCGCGTACAGATAGTGGACTGCCGGCAATTGCTTTAGCAGACCGGCCGCGGCTTCCGGCGTGATGTCGCGCTGGGGCATGGCCAGCATTTCATATCCCACCATGAACTTCTTGACTGTTGCCGAGCGCAACAGCGGAGGATAGAAATGCGCATGAAAATGAAATGCCTTCCCACTTTCCTGCGCGGCTGCCAGCTGGTGGAAGCCCATCGTATAGGGAAACGAAGCCTTGAATAAATTGTCGTAGCGGATGGTTATTTGCCGCAGGATGTCCGCCAGCGCCATCCGCTCCGCATCCTGTAATTCCATCAAGCACGAAATACGCCGACGGCTGATCACCATCGTTTCGAACGGCCAGATCGCCCAGAAGGGTACCAGCGCTACAAAGTGATCGTTTTCCGCGACCAAGCGTTCCTGTTTTTCCAGTTCGAGCCTCAAGTAGTCTTCAAGCAACCCTGATTTGTGTTTCCGGTAATATTCCTCGAACGAGGCTATCTCCTTTGCAAGTTGGTCTGAAATCGTCTCATTCGCCCAGATCTGGCCGTGCGGATGCGGATTGCTGCAACCCATTATGGCCCCGCGATTTTCGAAAATCTGAACCGATTGAATATTCGGCTGGCTCGATAGAAGAGCGAACTCGCTCCTCCAGGTTTCCACCACGCGGAGGATGTCCGCTAATGCCATCCGCGCCAGAGTCAAATCGTGCCTCGGCGAAAAACAAACCACGCGGCATCTTCCGCGTTCGCCGGCCGCGAGCAGAAGATCTTTCTCGCGATACTCACCGGTGGGGCCGTCGGGTTTCAAAGCCGCGAAATCGTTATCGAAAACAAAGGTCCTCTCATACTTGGGATTCCGCGCTCCGCCCACCCGTGAATTTCCCGGGCAGAGATAGCACTCCGGATCGTACTCCAGCAGAGTTTCGCTCACGGCGGCTTCCACCTGGCCTTGCCACGGGCGTTGCGAGCGATGCGGAGAAACCAGCACCCACTCGCGAGTTAGCGGATTGAAGCGCCGGTGCGGATGAAGCTTCAGATCAAAACCGCTCATGATGGGTCAGGCCAGCCGGCTGGCGCCATTGGCCGCCGACGAAACGTAAATCTCCGGCGCCCGGCCCGTTGCCTTCTGGTACCCGGCCGCCACGCCCTTTTGAAACGCTTCCACATGCTTCCCCTGCACCAGGTTGATTGTGCAGCCGCCAAAACCTCCGCCGGTCATCCGCGCGCCGTAGACACCTTCCTGCCCGGCAGCCAATTCCACCATCAAATCCAGCTCCTCGCAGCTGACCTCGAAATCGTCGCGCAGGCTCGCGTGCGAACTGCCCATCAATCGCCCGAACAATCCCAAGTCCGCTGCCTGCAACGCTTCGGCCGCTTGCAGCACGCGCAGATTTTCCGTCAGGATATGATGGCAGCGTTTTCGAATCACCGCAGGCATCAGGCCGCCGAACTTCTCGTAATCCTCAAGAGTTATATCGCGCAGCGATTTTACGCCCGGGATGCGTTCCGCGAAAAACCGCGCCGCGGTTTCGCACTCGGCGCGCCGTTCATTGTATTCGCCACCCGCCAGACTGTGGCGAACCATCGTATTGCAGATCACCAGGCGCACGTCGCCCGGAATCGGCAGCAACCGATATTCCAGTGTCCGGCAGTCCAGCCGCAGCGCGTGATTTTGTTTGCCGTGCACGGAAATGAACTGGTCCATGATGCCGCAGCGAGCGCCTACGAACTCGTTCTCCGCTTGCTGGCAGAGTAAAGCAATGGTCACGCCTTCCATCGTCTTGGCCGAAAGTTCCAGGAAAGCTTTGCAGACGGCCACTTCCAGCGACGCCGAGGAACTCAATCCCGCGCCTTGTGGCACATTTCCGTGCAAAAGGAGATTCGCACCCGGCAGTCCGCCAAGCATTTTCTCCATCAGGTTGACCACGCCGACCACGTAGTCGCTCCAATGGTCGCGTCGTGTGTGGGGCAAGTTCGCTAAATCGTACTCGACCCGTTCCCCGTAATTCTCGGAGGTAATCACCATCTGCCGGTCCGGCCGCTTCCCAATCGCGATTTGTGTCTGAAATCCAATCGCCGCCGGAAAAACAAATCCTTCGTTGTAATCGGTGTGCTCTCCGATCAGGTTTACCCGGCCCGGAGCCTGTACCAGTAGCGAGTCCTGTCCGTACAGCTTCCTGAATCTCTCCATCAGGGTCGACGATTGATGTTCCAATGTGGCCGAGTCACTCATTATCTGGGATTCAGTCCAAGCTCACTTTCCAATGACGGGGTCGATACCTAGACGTGTACCCTCGCCATTTGCCGGGACGCTCATCCTGCTTCGAGATGAGGGGACAGCTGACAGCAAAGAAGCACCCTCTGGAATCGGTATGCCCGCAACGACCCTTGACTACCTGCTCGCTTCGAACCCTGGCGGGAAAACCTCCAGAAAAAGCCCAGACATCGAAGCCAGCGACGCTCAGTTGATTATAAAATGCCCTGAGTTAAGCGGTTAAGCAAGTCCTGTCCCCAACTTTCTTCTTCAGCGGTTACTCCACCCAGTCCATCGTTCGAGTAACTGCTTTCTTCCAGGACGCATACAGGCGTTCCCGCTCCCGCTCGGTAAACCGCGGCCGCCACGTGAAGTCGATGGCCCAGTTCGCCTTCAGGTCCTGCAAGTCCTGGTAATAGCCCACCGCCAGCCCCGCCGCATATGCCGCCCCCAGCGCCGTCGTTTCCTGTATCAGCGGCCGCACCACCGGGATGTTCAGAATGTCGGACTGGAATTGCATCAGCAGGTCATTCTTGACCATTCCACCGTCTGTGCGCAAATCCCGCAGGTGATGGCCGGAATCCTTTTCCATTGCCTCCAGGACTTCCCTCGTTTGAAACGCGGTGGCCTCCAACGCGGCACGGGCCAGGTGGCCCTTGTTTGCATAACGCGTGAGTCCGGCGATCACGCCGCGCGCGCTTGTCTTCCAGTAGGGCGCATACAATCCCGAGAACGCCGGCACAAAGTACACTCCTCCGTTGTCATTCACAGAGCGCGCCAGCGTTTCGATATCCTCACTCCTCTTAATGAGGCCGAGGTTGTCGCGCAGCCACTGCACCAGCGCGCCTGCAATCGCCACGCTTCCTTCCAGTGCGTACTGTGCGGGACGCGACCCCAGCTTGTACCCAACCGTGGTCACTAGGCCGAATTTCGAATGCACCGGTTTCTCGCCGCAGTTCATCAGTAGAAAGCATCCGGTTCCGTAGGTGTTCTTGGCCTCGCCGGTCTGGAAGCAGGTTTGGCCCACCAGCGCCGCCTGCTGATCGCCCAGGATTCCCGCGATCTTCGCACCACGAACGGATTCGAGGCTCGCTTCCCCGTAGACTTCGCTGCTGGAGGCAATCTTGGGCAGAATCTTTTCTGGAATGCCGAAACTCCTCAGCAGTTCCGTGTCCCACTGCAACGTTTCGAGATTCATCAGCTGCGTTCGGCTGGCATTCGACACATCCGTGACATGCACCCCGCCGCTTGCGCCGCCCGTCAACTTCCAGACCAGAAAGGTGTCTATGTTGCCGAACAAGAGTTCTCCGGCCTCTGCCTTTTTCCTGGCCTCGGGCACATGCTCCAAAATCCATCGTATTTTCAGGCCACTGAAGTACGTGGCCAGCGGCAAGCCAGTCTTCGCGCGGAAGCGATTCTGCCCGCCATGTTTCGAGAATTCCGCCACGTCATCGGCCACCCGCGTGTCCTGCCACACAATCGCATTGTAGACCGGGCGTCCCGTGCTTCTTTCCCAAACAAGCGTGGTCTCCCGCTGGTTGGTGATCCCGATTGCCGCCAGATCTTTCGGCCGCAGGTCACCCTGCCTCATCGCTTGCTCGATCACTTCCTGCGTGTGCCGCCAGATTTCATCGGGATCGTGCTCCACCCATCCAGGTTTCGGATAAATTTGCACATGTTCCTTCTGCCCCACGGAAACGATGCGCCCGGTGCGATCGAAGACGATGAATCGCGTGCTGGTCGTCCCTTGGTCAAGCGCACCCAGATATGCCGTCATCCCTGTTCCTCCCTTACGCATGGTGGTTGCGTGAATCCGACTTTGGCGCACCTTGCTCGTCGGGCAGTCCGGCCATCTCCAGCATTCGCGTGATTTTCTGACGATACGCGTCTACGGAGGACCGCTTGGTATCCCGGCTCCAACCAAGCTCTCTCGCCAGATACGCCCCGGCCACGCTTGCGGCCTCGCGCGCCGCGCGCCAATCCAGAAGCTGCAGCCCAGTCCGCCGGCTCAGCACGTCCTCAACCGTCATAGCCATTTCTTCGCGAATACAGTACACAATCTCCGCGCGTAGCGGCGTGAGTCCTGCAACGATGGGTTGCCCAAGCTCTGCTTCCTGCCGTGCCAACTCCATCACCTGGACCGCGCGCGTCCCGAATTTTCGTATCATGTGTTGCGCCGTGCTCTCGGAAATCAGCGATTTCCCTACCAGGGTCTTCGCATATTCGGAAGAATAACCCTCGGATCCGGCCAGCCGATGCTCAATTGTCTTTGTGGGCGTCACGCTCATGCCGAGCTGTTTCTGTACTTCGTCAATGGTGTCTTCCGCCATCGCGCGATACGTCGTCCATTTCCCGCCCATGATGCTCACCAGCCCGCTCTTCGCGTCCAGTTCCACTTCGTGGTCGCGCGCCAGCTTGCTTGTCGCCTTGGCGCCGCTCGCGCTCACCAGAGGCCGCATCCCCGCGGACCCGCTCAGGATTTGATCCGGCGTCACCGGCGTTGCTAGGTAATGGTTCAGGTGGCGGAGCACATAAGCGATCTCGTCCCTGGTTACCCCCATTTCTTCGTGGATGGAAACTTCGGTTTCCGTGGTGCCCACTAGCATGCGGTCGAACCACGGTACGGCAAACAGCACGCGCCCGTCCTCGGTCTTCGGAATCAGCAGGGCGCTCTTGCTCCGTAGCAGCTCCAGCGGCAACAAAATATGAATTCCCTTACTGACCCGCATCCTCGGATGCGCATCGGGATTGGCCATCTGTCGAATCGTGTCCGCCCAGGGCCCCGTCGCATTCACGAAAACTCTGGCTCGCACACGGAATCGGCCCCCGGTTAAAGTATTTTCCACCTCCACTTCACGCAATTTCCTGTTCGCCTCGAAGCCGAAGGAAACCACCCGGGCGTGATTCAGCGCGTCGCCCCCGGCTTCCCCCATCGTCTTCACCAGCCCCAGATTGTACCTGCCGTCGTCAAACTGCCCGTCGGCGTAGACGACGCTGCCCACCAGGCGATCGCCCTTTAGCGAAGGCAGATGCTGCATCGTTGTTTCCCGGTTCTGATAACGGCTTTCGAATATCCGCGCTGCGCCGGCGAGCCAGTCGTACATCTTTAGCCCGATTCCCATATATCCAACCGTAAGCCAGTCGTAGCATGGCACGATGAATTCCATTGGCCGGCTCAGGAAAGGGCCGTTGTTCAGCATCCGGATGCGCTCCTGCAGCGCCCGCTTTACCACCCGGTATTCCGCAACGTCCAGTCCCTTCACCGCCTGCTCGAGATACCGCACCCCACCATGGATCAATTTGGTAGACGTGCTTGATGTGCCGGACGCGAAATCATTGCCTTCCAGGAGTACTGTCTTCAGTCCACGAAGTTGCGCGTCCAGAGCGCAACCCGCTCCCGTCGCTCCGCCGCCAATGATGCAAACATCGAATTCGCCACTCGCAATGCGTGCTTCCGCTGCTTCGTGTCTCAACATAGGGAATCCTTACATAAAGGAAATCTCGCGTCCCGGCAAGTTGAGCGGTGTCGCGCTGGCCGAGAAACCTGTGTCCCCGCCGCAATCATCCAACGAATAGCACCAGAGGCTACCTGCAAAGCGGCCGCAAACGTGTTAGGATTTCGCGAGTTCGTATGTTAACCGTTTTACCTTTCAATTCCTTTCTTCGAGGCTGCCCATGGATCGACGCAACTTCATAAAAACCACTAGCACGGTTCTCGCCGGTACCACTCTCGCTCATGCCGCGCTCGCCGAATCCCCGCAAGCTGCCGGTACTTCTTTCTCCGGCGGCCGTCTCATTCTCCC